>DFHL01000092.1 GCA_002371315.1 Bacteroidales bacterium UBA3724
AGCCGCTACCTCTACTTCCCCGACGAGACCCACTGGGTGCTGCGTCCGCAGAACAGCCTGCTGTGGCATCGCAACTTCATCGACTGGTTCAACCAGTGGCTGAAGAAGTAGTTTGTTCTACTTCATGAAATAAAAGCGCAGCCGGAGTTCACACTCCGGCTGCGCTCTTTTTTGCTTATTATTTGTCATTCTTTCGCCTCTGGTTGGCTTCATCCTCTTTGGCGGCGGCATTCAGTCGGTCGTTCCCTTGTTCAAGGAACCAACATATTGTGGTGATCACCACGCCGTGAATCAATCCGTTGATGGCGGAGTGGCCCACCTCTTTCCTGTCCAGTAGCAGGGCTGTGACGAAAAAGGCCGCTGAGAATACAGCGAATAACAGGAGATAGAAACTCCACTTTCTCTTCTTAAAAGGTTTCATGTTTTTCAGATTAAATTGTTTCTATATCTATATGACGACAAACATGCCTTTTTCTTACAGTGACAAGAAAAATTGTTAATCGATGGTGACGCGACGCAGGTCGAGGGTGTTGAGGGCATCGGAGCGCAGGCCGCGGACGTTCTTGTGTGTAAAGTGAAGAATCTGGTCGTAGTAAAGCACTATGACGGGTGCCTCGTCCATCACCAGCGAGTCCATTTCGCGATACATCCTCAGACGTTTGGCATTGTCCGTTTCCCTTATTGCCGCCCGGTACAGGCGGTCGAAACG
Organism: Bacteroidales bacterium UBA3724; assembly: GCA_002371315.1. Lineage (GTDB taxonomy): Bacteria > Bacteroidota > Bacteroidia > Bacteroidales > P3 > Colimorpha. The sequence continues at coordinate 710 of DFHL01000092.1, forward strand.
CTGCGATGTGAAATGCGTGTAGTTTGGGCCGGCAGGCGAGTGGTTGGGACTGTAGAACAGCGTCATATAGTTCTCAGCATCAGGATAGTCGGCAATCCACGACCCGCGGAACCAGGGCGATTTGCCTTGCGCCATCTGTTCGCGCAGAGCGGCTGGCGGGTTGACGTCGAGCTTGATGTCGATTCCTATCAGCGACAGCTGCTGCTGGATGTATTTGCACAAGTCGAGGTAGCTGCTCGTGGTGGCCAACTTGATGGGCGGCAGCCCGTTGCCGTTGGGAAACCCCGCCTCGGCCAGCAGCTCCCTGGCTCGCGCCGGGTTGTAGCCGTAGCCATAGGCGGCCGAGCTGTCGTAGGCCGGCAAGCCGCAGGGTATCATACCGTTAAGTCCGGGCTTTCCGACATTGTTGCGCATATATTTCATCATCTTCTCACGGTCGAAGCCGTAGTTTATCGCCTGACGGATCAGCTTGCACTTGTGCGCGTCGAGCGGCTTGCCTGTGATTGCCGAAAAGTCCTTCTGGAAAGTCTCCATATTAAATCCCAGATACTCAGTGTTCAGGAACGGTATGGAAACCATATCTATACGGCTGGCATACTTGCTTTTCAGCTGTCCTGTGCGGGTTAGAATCTCGTCCTTGTAGGATGCGTCGAGCGAGTTCATAAAATCCAGATTGCCTTTTACAAATTCCAGAAAAACAGTCTGTTTGTCGATGATAAACGTCACAGCCACAGCGTCGAGATAGGGCAGGGGATGCCCCTCGGCATCGCGCTCGAAATAGTTGTCGTTGCGACGCAGAACCAGCTTCACGCCCTCTTTCCAATATTGGAAACGAAACGGCCCCGTACCCACGGGATGGTTGCGGAAGTCGGTGCCGTAGTGTTCGACCACTTCGTGCGGCACGACGCTGCAATAGGGCATCGAAAGCAGCGACAACATCGGCGCGAAGGGCTCTTTCAGTCGGACAACAAACGTGGTGTCGTCGGGAGCCTCAAAACCGTTGTCGGCCACGTTGGCGAAAATCCACAGTCCGGGCGATGCAACGTCGGGGTCGAGAATCCTGCCAAGCGAATAAAGGAAGTCGGAAGCGACGACGCGACGCGTAGAATCCAACGTCTTAAACAGCGGACTTTTATGAAAATAGACATCGTCTCTTAAAGTAAAGGTATATGTAAGTCCGTCGCTGCTGACGCTCCAGCGCTTGGCGATGCAGGGCTCGACGTTCAGATTGGAGTCGAGACGCACCAGGCCGTTGAAAATCTGGGATGTAGCCCATATTAAAGCCTGGTCTTTTGCAAATGCGGGGTCGAGCGTCGAGATGCCGGCCGACTCATTGTACCTGAATATTGCCTTGCCCTCGCCCTCATTGCTGCGGCCGCAGGCAGCAAGCCATATTGCGAGTGTCGAGACAGCGGTAATCCTAAGGAACAGTTTGTTGCTCATTGTGTTACGGTTTTGCTTATGATGTTGCCGTTGGCGGCATAGATCAGTCGGTTCAGGAACTCGGCGTTTCTTTCAGCAGCGCTTGAACCAACGAGGTTCATACCGTTGAAAATGCGGTTGTTGACACCGACAAGAAAGAAGTTTGCCGCGTTGCCCACGGCAATGCTGTTGTCGGGAAGGCCAAGGGCTTTGCGGCCGTTGGACGATGCCACGCGCAGCACCTCGTCGGCAGGCAGCACCGAGGGGTCGTTGCGCGTGCCTTTCTGCAGCAGCGACATCACCTTCATCGCCTCGACCATATCCAGGTTGTCGCTCGACGCGCATCCGTCGGTGCCGAGGCAGACGTTGACGCCGGCGTCGCGTAGCTCGGTGTAGAGGAAGCGGCAGCCCGAGCCAAGCTTGAGGTTCGAATTGGGGCAATGCACCACGCTGGCGCCATAGCTGCCCAGAATCCCAATCTCGTCGGTGTCGAGCCAAAGCGCGTGGGCACCGATGAAGCGCGACCCTGTGCGCTCGAAGACACCGAGCTTTTCAAGGTACACCACCGGCGGAACGCCGTATTCGCGGAGGCAGTCCTCGCGCTCCTTCTGGGTTTCGGACAAGTGTATGTGGAACAGCGTGTTGTGCTCTTTGGCAAAATCGGCCAGATATTGCAGATGCTTGCCCGACACGGTGTAGATGGCGTGGGGCGCGATGGATAGCGTTATGCGTCGTTCGGGATGCGCCTTGAGGATGTTGTCGGCGATTTGCGCCGCCGTTTCGAGGAACGACGCCACGAGGCCCGGCCTTTCGCAGTCCGCGTCGGTCACCGAAAGGGCAATGTTGGCATCCATCCCGGTCAGGCAGGCGGCGCGGACGGTGCTTTCGATGCTGAAATACATATCGTTGAAAGCCGTCGTGCCCGTGTCGCGCATCTCGTTGCAAGCGTCGAGGGCGCCCTTGAAGATGAGTTCGGGCGTCAGCTTGGCCTCGCGCGGGAAAATGGCCTCGTTCAGCCAGCGGTGCAGCGGCAGTCCGCTGCCGGCGCTACGCAGCAGGGTCATAGCCGAATGGGTGTGCATATTCGTCAGTCCCGGAATGGCGAAAAAGAACTCCTGCTGTTCGGCAAGACGTTCACTTACAACATTTTCTGCCAAAGGCTCCACGGCGCAGACCTTGCCGTTTTCGACACCGAGGTCGCAAGGCGTTCCGTCGACAAAAATATTCCTGTATGTCATTGAATCATTGTTTGATTGTCTTAACGTCATCGGCTCGCAAATATTGCCGTCGGCGGTTATTTTTAACGGTTCGGCGGTCGCGAAGCGTAAAAACCTGACAAAATGTCAGTTTTTTTTGTTGTCAAAAAAAATGAAAAACGGCCGAAAAAGGCCCCAAAAACGCCTTCTTTAACTGCCACAAAAACAGGACTATCTTCTTATCAAGTTCTACTCAAGTTTTTACCAAGTTCTTACCCCATTCTACTTCGGTAGAAGATGATAAGGCTTCGGTAAGGCTTTCGCAGAACTGACATTTTGTCAGGTCCCTGTTTTGCGCCCTGATTTTTGTTTAGGGCACCTCTAATAATTAAAAACGGCGAATTGTACGAATTAAACGAATTGACATTTAGATATTTGTTTTGCAGGCAAAACGCGAATTAAGCGAATTTTTAGAAGATTGCGGACAATCATCATATATTTTTTGCCGAATGAAAAAAAATGTGTAATTTTGCAGCCGGTTTGGTCGCCCATTGGGGCGTGAAAAGGGAATCAGGTGCAAGTCCTGAACAGTCCCGCTGCTGTGAGTTCAGTAGTTTGCCATTCAACGGTTTAGCCACTGCGCATCGCCATAGGTGCGTGGGAAGGCGGAAAGGCAAAGAACGAGTCAGAAGACCTGCCAAATCTGAGAATATCGGTCCGCTTTCGAGGAAAAAGTGCCCGATAAGCCGGCAACCTGATGCCCGCGCATAAAGAATGTCTGTAGCTGCGCGCTTCAAGGCCGGATTATCGCCCCAAATGTTTCCTTTCGCCAAGCGTAACCGATACTGTGCCGGAGCTAACGAATATTATTAACATATTAAAACAGTATCAATTATGCTAAAAAAACTAATTACACTTACCTTCGGGCTGATGGTGGCCTTTGGCGCATCGGCCCAGACTGGCAACAATGCCCGGCATCCGAACAGCAATGCCGCCGCCAAGAGTGTCAGTTTCCCGGCCTCGAACGTGCAGTACTGGGTCGGCACCGGCAGCAATTCGGCTGTCGTCGTTGTCTGCTGGGACGACAATCCGAACGGCGATTTCGCACTGGCTTGGGGCGTGCATTGGAACGGCAGCACCACGGCCCTCGGCCTGATCGACTCGATTGCCACGCACGACAGCCGCTTCAGCTACACGTATTCAGGCTCTTTTATGCAGGATGTGTCGTACAGCGACGGTACCCTTGTTTCGGGCAGCGACAACGGCTATTGGTGCTACTACCTTAACGGGTCGTTTGCCCCCAATGCCTATGGCAATCAGCCTATTAGTGATGGCGATATGATTGAAGTCAGCAGCAGCTGCTCCTTCTCTATGACGTCGGCCACCGCCGCTACCAACCCCAACGGCGGCTCGTCGTCCGACCCCGTCGACGCCACTATCGCCTTCAGCGACATTCTGTTCTGGGTTGGCTCGGGCAGCGACAGCGCCGCCTTCATAGTCAACTTTGCCCAGCCCGACACGGCCTTTGCCTGGGGATACCTCTTCAACGGCTCGACCACGGCTCAGGCGATGATCGACGCCATCGATGCCGCCGACCCGCGCTTCTGGACGGTGGGAACGCCTTCGTTTAATGGTGATATTCACTTCGTTACCGATAATAACGACACGCTGGGACTTTCGCCTGTCGACCCCTCGATGGGCTACAACTTCTGGTGGACCAACCTCAACGGCGTCAGTGCCGATGCTGGTGCCGGTTCGACAATGCACAACGGCGACGTCTTCAAATACGGCGATATGAACTCGGCCATCGGCTGGGACCCGCTTGGTACTTATTTTATGCAGGAGGCTTGGACCAAGGCCCCCACGCCGGTGCCTGTGCCCAGCAATGACCCGACAGTCGAGGAGGCCACCATCGCCGCCAGCGACATCCTATACTGGATTGGCGAAGGTCAGAATCAGGTCGTCCTCGCCGTCAACTGGCCCGACACGGCTTTGGCTTGGGGCTACCGCTTCGACGGCAGCAAGACCGTCGGCGATATGATGAACGACATCGCCGCCACCGATCCGCGCTTCAGCATCATTCCCGGCGCCTATGGCATCGACGACATCCTGTTTGTCTGCAGCAATGGCGACACGCTGCGCCGCCTGGCCACCAGCTGGTGGGGCAGCACCAACAATGGCGTGATGGATATGGGTATGAGCCAGACACTTACCAATGGCGACTTTGAGAAGTGGGCCGACGGCAGCACCGGTATCCTGGTCGACAGCAACTGGGTTGAAAGTTATGGCGGTTACTGGGACTACATCTATGTCTATCCTATGACAATCAGCCCCGTAAGCGTTCCGCTGCCCGTCGAGGCCACTATCGCTGCCAGCGAAATACAGTATTGGGTTGGTGAGGGTCAGAACGAGGTTGTCCTGGCCGTCAACTGGCCTACGCGTGCTCTGGCTTGGGGCTACCGCTTCGACGGCAGCAAGACCGTCGGCGATATGATGAACGACATCGCCGCCGCCGACCCGCGCTTCAGCATCATTCCCGGCGCCTACGGCATCGACGACATACTCTTTGTCACCGTCGCCGGCGACACGCTGCGCCGCCAGGCCTCCAATTGGTGGGGCAGCACCAATAACGGTGTGATGGATATGGGTATGAGCCAGCCGCTTACGAACGGCGACTTCGAGAAATGGGCCGAAAGCAGCACCGGCATCCTGATCGACAGCAACTGGGTTGAAGACTGGGGCGCCTACAACTACATCTATGTCTATCCTATGCCCGTGCTTCCCGTCAGCGCACCCATCGTCAGCGGTCCCTTCTGCGGCGCCGTGGGCACTGAGGGCTGCAATGCCGTTGCTGCCAATAGCGCTGCTATCAAGGCCTGGGCCACGGGCTGCGTCGTCGAGCGCGGCTATCAGGTTGTCTCGACCGCTGCCGCCTACGCCAGCTTCGGAGCCGACTCGATGGCTGTGGGTCCTGTGGATATGAATGACAATCTGACTGTTGTAAGCCTTGGCGACGGCGGCAACGCTGTGCTGACATTCGCCGAGCCTATCACCAATATTGACGGTTACGACTTTGCCGTCTACGAGAACTCGTTTGGCGATTCGTTCCTCGAACTGGCCTTTGTCGAGGTCAGCTCGGACGGCGAGCGTTTTGTGCGCTTCCCCGCCACTTCGCTGACCCAGACCGAGGTGCAGACCGGCGGCAACGGCTCGACCGACCCGACGATGATCAACAACCTGGCCGGCAAGTTCCGTATGGGCTATGGTACTCCGTTCGACCTCAACGAGTTGCGCGACAGTACGGGTCTTGACATCAACAACATCACCCACGTCCGCATTGTCGACGTGGTGGGCAGCATCGACCCGCAGTACGGCACCCGCGACAGCGAAGGCCGCATCATCAACGACCCGTGGCCCACGCCGGGTGCTGCGTCGGGATTCGACCTGGCCGGTGTGGCCGTGCTGAAACAGGCGACCCAGTCGATCGATATGGCCGACGGCATCAGCCTGAGCGTTTACCCCAACCCGGCCAGCGACCGCATCAGCATTGCTGTCAGCGGCACCGAAAGCGCCGAGGCAACCCTGTTCGACATCAATGGACGCGCAGTTCTGACGACGACCCTGCATCAGGGTGTCAACACTCTTGGCGTCAGCCAGCTGCAACAGGGTGTCTACATCCTGCGCAGCGGCACGGCTATACATAAGATTGTCAAGAGATAATCTTCTTCAAAGACTTCTTTATCAGTATGTTTTTATAGGAAAGGGCGGCTCGATGGCCGCCCTTTTGTGCTGTTAATATTTTATCCTTCGACTAGTTTCGACTCGCTTTATTTGACTCCTATCGATTTGTAAATCAAGTCTTGGATGTCGGTGCGTATATTGAGCGACGACAGCTTGTTGGGCGATGCCGACGGATAGACGCGGTTGGAGAGGAAGATGTAAACCAGGTTGTATTGCGGGTCGACCCACACCATTATGCCCGTGAAGCCCGTGTGGCCGAAGCTTGACTGCGAAGCCTTCGGCGACACGTGCGAACTGCGGCTGTTGATGAGCGGCTTGTCGAATCCCAGCGCGCGGCGGTTGCCCTGGTCGGCGAAGTGGCGCGAGTTGAAGGTGTTAAATGTCTCGGCAGTGATGTATTGGCGACCGTTGTAGCGTCCCGAATCGAGCATCATCTGGTAGAGCTTGAAGAGGTCTCCGGCCGTCGAGAAAAGGCCTGCGTGGCCCGCAATGCCACCCATTGCCGCCGCATTGGGGTCGTGGACATAGCCTTGCAGCTGCTGTTTGCGGAACGATTTGTCGAATTCCGTCGGCGCTATGCGGCCTATGTCGATGCCGTGTTGCAACGGCTGGAAACAGGTGCTTTCCATTTGCAGCGGCCCATAGAAGTGCTGCTGCATAAAGATGTCGAGACTTTGGCCGCTGACAGTCTGCACAAGGTCGGCCAAAAGGATGAATCCCAGGTCGCTGTAGAGGTAGGCCTGTTTCTTTTCGAGCTTGCTCAAAGCAATCTGCGCCAGCACTTTCTGGCGGTAGCTGTTGCGAATGTAGATGTTGGCTCCGATGGCTGTGTATCCGTCGGGAGGATTATCGCCGGTATAGATATTGTCGTCGTCGAGGGCTTTTTTCCAGTAGGCGTCGAAAGCCTTGAGGCGTGCAAAGTGCGACAGGGCCTGCCGGACGGTGATGTGTTTTTTGCCCGTGTGCTTGAGGTAGGGCAGGTAGCGCGACAGTTTGTCGTCGAGGCCAATCTTGCCGGCATCGACCAGCTTCATCACGGCCAGGTTGGTTGCCGAAATCTTGGTGAGCGATGCCAGGTCGAAGACCGTGTTGGTGTCTATCAGCGGCGATGCGGCATCGTATGTCTGGCGGCCATAGCACTGGTTGTAAACCACTTTGCCGTCTTTTGCAACAAGAATTTCGCAGCCGGGATAGGCCTTCTGTGCTATGCCGTAGAGGGCTATCGAGTCGATTTTGCGGAAGCAATCGATGTCCATCCCGGCTTTCTTGAGTGCATCGAAGCGGGTCGTCTTTGGGCGCGGAACCGCCTTGAGCGAAGTCCCTTCGCTGTAGCCGCCGGCGCTGACGGGCAGGATGCCTTCAAAGGGCGTTTGTCCGACGAGGGCCGACGGCACCACGTCGACCACTTCGCGCATATTCTGGTAGGCCATAACGATTGCCGACGGGCCTGCCGAGCCACGCGGGAAGGATTCGAGTATGTAGGGCGAACCGTAGATGACCAGCACGGTGCGGACGCTGTCGATGGCGGAGATGCTGTTTATCAGGGCTATAGTTTCTTCCGATACGCCATAGTTGTTGGCCGAACCCAGATTGGCATAGAGCGATATGACCGCCGTTCCCGCGTCCTTGATGCGCTTGGCCAGCTGCTCGTCGAGTTGCGTCACGGGGTTGCTGCCGCCGCCGATGCTGATGTCGACGCGAGGCTGTTCCTTGTCGAGCGGCAGTGTGTAGTCAACGTTGCGCACCAGCGTCAGGGCCTTCGAAGCCATTTGGCGCGTGAGCTTTTCGCAGCGTGCAGCGTCGGCTTTCGACGGTACCGCAAGTTTATCGAAGTCCATCTTTGTCAGCCCACAGCGGTATTTTTCGCGCAGTATGCGGTGGCATCGGTCGTCGATGATTTTGGCGAAAGCGTCGTCGCGCCGGGCTTCGGCAACTACGGCGTCGATGGTCTTTTCGACATCGATGGGCAGCAGTATGACGTCAGAACCGGCACGCAGGGCGCGGATGGCACCCTCGCCGTCCTTATAGGTGTTGCTAACGGCCTTCATATCAATGCCATCGGTGAACACCAGACCGTCGAATCCCATCTGTTCGCGCAGCAGGGGGTTAACGATGCGTTCCGAAAGCGACGAAGGCATATTCGGCCTGTTGTCGAGGGCGTTGACCTGCAGGTGCGCAATCATCATACCGCGGATGCCGTTGTTGACAAGGTGGCGGAAAGGGAAGAGGTCGATGCTGTCGATGTAAGCCTTTGAATGGCTGATGACTGGCAGGTCGAGGTGGCTGTCCACGTCGGTGTCGCCGTGCCCTGGGAAGTGCTTGCCCACGGCGACGATGCCGGCACTCTGCATCGCCTTGGCATAGAGGGCGGACTTGCGGGCCACGCGCTTGCGGTTCTCGCCAAACGAGCGGCAGCCGATGACCGGGTTGGACGGGTTGTTGTTGATGTCGCACACGGGGGCAAAGTTGACCTGAATGCCCATCTTGCGGCATTGCAGACCGACCTCGCGGCCGAACTGCTCGACCAGTGTGTCGTTGGCACGCGACAGGGCACCCATAAGCATCTGGCGCGGAAAGCTGTAGCAGTCTGTAAGGCGCATACCGAGGCCCCATTCGGCGTCGATGGTGACCATCAGAGGCAGGTGCGAAAGGCGCTGGTAGCGCTGTGTGCGCTCCAGCTGCACGGGGGCGGTGCCTTTGAAGAAGCATACGCCGCCCACCTTGTGGCGGGTGAAGTTTTTCTCGAAGGCGTTCTGCTGTTTCTTTGTCATCATCAGCGGCACGCGGACAAACATAAGCTGACCCACTTTCTCGCTGAGCGACAGGTGTTTCATCTGCTTGTCAGCCCAATGGTTGGCGGCGGCCAGACCTGTTGTGTCGCTTGCCGCCAATGTGGGTTTGGCAGCAGTGCGGCTTGGCGCTTTTTTGTTCTGGCCCAGCACACTGAAAGGCGCCGCAATCAGCAGCAAGGCGAACACGATGGTTTTGAAAGGTGTATTTTTCATAATGTGCTTGTTGGAAAGATGTATATAAAAATAGCGTCGGGGGAAAGCCCCTGACGCTATTAATAATAACTTGCGCGAAGATTATTTCACGTTGTCCTTGACCTCGTTGAGGAAAGTCTTGGCAGGCTTGAAAGCCGGGATGTTGTGAGCAGGAACGATGACGGATGTGTTCTTGCTGATGTTGCGTCCGGTCTTTTCGGCGCGGCGCTTGATGATGAAGCTGCCAAAGCCTCTGAGATAAACGTTTTCGCCGCCGATCATAGCGTCCTTCACGGTGGTCATAAATTCTTCGACAACGGCCAGCACGGCCACTTTTTCAATACCGGTCTTCTCGGAAATGGAAGCCACAATTTCTGCTTTTGTCATTTTTTGATATGATTTAAATGATTATTTTTATGCTGTTTTGAATTGCAAAGATACACAAAAAAAATAATATGAAACAAATTTTTTTGATTTTTTAGTCGCTGATATGCAAAAAAATACAACTCTTCTATTTTTAACTAATTAATTAGCAGTATATTATAATAAAATGTTTAAGTGTTTGTTTTACAGAGAAATTTTACATCCTGACAATGTTAAAAAGGTGTTGAAAAGATGTTAAACAGAAAAATAATTGCCTTTTGACGACATACATAGGATTTCTTTGTCAGATGAGCTGGCTGTAATAATAGACTGCGATGTCGCTTTATTTTTAGTGTAATGGAAATAATTTATTTGCTTAATATTTTTGACTGATTGCCTTTCGTTTATAGATGCGTTGGAGGCTTTTCCTGACATTAAACGATATAATTCGCATATTATTTTAATAATATTTTTAATTTGTTTTCAATTATTTTGTATTTTTGCATTGTCATAAATCTTTTGTCAAATGCTGAAAATCCGCCCATATTTAATTGTATTTCTGTTTGTTTGGCTTCATTTTGTGCAAGCCGATGCGCAAGGTATGTCGACTATGGGTAAAGATTTTTGGCTTTCTTTTATGCTCGGCAGGGATGAGGCTGCGATGAGTGTAACTATTACAGGCATACGTTCTTGCACTGGAACGATAACGAACCCAAACACTGGATGGTCTCAGAGTTTCAGTGTTCCAGCTGGTGGCAGTGTGACCATCGGAATCAATACCGCTAATAGCTACAACACTGTCTCCAATATGATTGCAAACAAAGGTCTTCACGTGACAACAACGGACACGGTTTCGGTGTATGCCTGCAATTTCCTTCGGACATCGTTCGATGTGACATATATCCTGCCTACCCAGGCGTTGAGGAATGAATATATGGTGCAAACTTTTGAAACCTGGCGTTCTGCGTATCCGTCGGAAATCTTGATTGTAGCTACGGAAAACAACACTATTGTGGATATAGTGCCAACGGCACCGACGATGGGCAGAAGCGGGGCGGGCGCATTCAGCATTACGCTGGGCGCGGGGCAAAGTTATTTGATGAAATGCGATGGGGTGGGGGACTACAGCGGAACGCGTGTGAAATCGCGGGATTGCAAGCCTATAGCGGTCTTCAATGGTCATCTATGTGCACATATTCCAGTCAATTATGGTGCTTCTTGTGACCATCTTTTCGAACAAAGCATACCCATAGAATACTGGGGCCGACATTTTGTTGTGACAAAGAGTGGACATCATAATGGCGATTATGTGAAAATAACGTCGTTAAAAGACAATTGCATCGTGTCTATTGGTGGAAGTTATGTGTGTACTATAGATGCCGGAGAGAGTTATGAATTCACGTTGATCGGTACAAATACAAGCAAATACATTGAAACGTCAGAGCTTGCAACTGTTTATTCTTATCTGACAAGCAAAACCAATTCCGATCCCGACGGGGACCCGTCGATGACGTTTATTGCACCGATAGAGCAACAGTTGAAAGAAGTGGTGTTTGTAAATTACAATAACGCTGGCCAGCTGACGAACTACCACTATTTGAATGTTGTAGCCCATTCGTCCGATGCCAGCCAGATATTTCTTGACGGAGTGTCGCTCTCAAATTCGTTTCATCCTGTGTCGGGAAACAGTGCATACTCTTATGCACGTGTCCAGACTACACCTGGAACGCACAGGTTGAAGAGTATGGGCCAGAATGGCTTTGTCGCCAATGTCTATGGTGTCGGAGCAAACGAAAGCTATGGGTATTCGGTTGGATTCTCGACCAGACCAAACGCAAACAGGCTTAACGTCAATTCAACTGTTTTGGATAAAGGAGACACGTTGCATTGCTGTGTCGGCGACACATTGAAGGCATATATTTCGTCGTTAGATTCGATTGATGTTTATGGTTGGTTTCGTGGCGATGCTTTTGTTTCTTTAGTCGATACCCTTGTGTTTGTCGCTAACAGTGCGGGTTTAAACTCTTATGGTGTGACTTTTGGAACGGTAAGCGAGTGTAATCCAACTGACGATTCGTTATGGTTCTTTGTTTTGACAAGCTTGATAGACTCATCGTCTTTCGGCACGGTTTTGTGTGACGGTGAATATACTTGGAACGGAATACATTATGACTCGTCGGGAGTATACATTCAGACTTTAGAAGCCACTAATGGATGTGACAGCATAGTTGAAGTGACACTTCGCATAAACCACAGTACAATCGGCTATGTGGACAGCAATGTATGCGACAGCGTTTATTTTGATGGGCAGTGGTTTAATTCCGATACGATATTTTCACTTGACACTCTGACCAATCTGGACGGATGCGACAGTATTGTGAAACTCAATGTCGCCATACATCCATCTTATTTCAATGATGTATTTGTCAATCTGAACTATGGAGACACCCTGATATGGCTCGACTATCAGCAATATGCCGATACAAACATCCATCCATTGTATTCATTCAGAACAGTATGGGGGTGCGACAGCACGGTGAGGCTAAACATCAACCTTGTTTACCCGCCGATGCCTCCGCCGATGGATTCGTCGGCAATCTGGGTGCCCAACGCATTCACACCCAACGAAAGCAGCAACACTGTTTTCCGTATGTTTGGTAAGGACATTATTGAGGCGCAGGTTTACATTTTCAACCGTTGGGGAAATTATGTGACAGATTTTGATGGCTTGACTGGTTATTGGGATGGCAGCAAGGATGGAAAACCCTGCGCGAACGATGCCTATGTATATCTGATTAAATACCGTACCAAGAATATACCCAGGGTGTTAAAGAAAAAAATTGGAACGGTGACATTGCTAAGGTGAAATGAAAATTATTTGTATTTCATAATTTTTTCGTAATTTTGCATTTTCTAAAAAAAAGTTAATATGAGCATTACTATTTCAAAAACAGGTGTTGTGCTTCGCACGGTTGTTATCGATGCATTGCTGCTTGCCGCGGCTTGCCTTGTTCCGACGGCATCGCACGCTTTCTCTTTACCGCTTTACCAACTCAATCCTATGGCTTTTTGCCTGCTGCTCGGAATGGCTCTCGTTGGCGACCGCCGCAATGGTATTCTGCTGGCTGTCCTTATGCCTGTCGTCTCAATGCTTGTGGTCGGTATGCCTGTACCCGCCAAATGCCTCTGTATGGTGGCTGAATTACTGACGATTGTAGCTGTCTATGCTTTGATGTCCAACCGTATACGTCCATTGTTCTCCGTGTTGACGGCAATGCTGTGCGGCAAGGTGGTATATTATCTGCTGAAAGCCTTGATCATTTCGCCGGCAGTTCTGGTCGGAACCAGTGTCTGGCTGCAGATGGCCACTATCGTTGTTTACGGACTGGTGTTTGCTTTCATTGCTAAAAAATCAGCTGACTAAAACACGCAGAAGTTCTGACTTTTATTGACAAATAGACCAATATGGCATAAAACGCTCCATTTTGGAAAAACTGCCTATGAAACAGCAAAGTTATGACAATTCGTTGAAATACAGGCTGAGGCTTATCTGGGCATACAAAGATGTTTTGCGCAATCATTGCAGGCCTGTATTTGACATCTATACGCGAAAATTTGCTGAATGTCAGCTTAAAGCCGCCAAAAGACTTAAACCAAAGTGGGAACAAGCCGTAAAGGGCGGAAAGCCGATAGATGTGGCGTTCTTGCTGACAATTCCCGGAATGTGGAAGGTGGATTACCTTTTCAAGGCTTTGGCCGCCGACCCGCACTATCATCCCTATGTGGTCATCATTCCTTACAGCACCTACAAGGGATTCAGCGCCGACGAGACAGAGGCAACGCTCGAACGCACACGGCGTTTTGTTGCCGACAAGGGTTATGAATATGTCATTCCGCGTGATGAAAAGGGTCGTTGGCAGGATATTCGCAAGACATTGAAACCTGACATCGTGTTTTTTACGACACCATACAAAGATGTCTCGCCCCAATATTTTGTCTACCACTTCCGCGACACGCTGTCCTGCTATGTTTCCTATGGCTTTACGTCGCTCAATACAATAAAGATCAATTTCGACCTTATTTTCCACAATCTCGTAGGTGCCTATTTTCTTGAAACACCGTTCCATAAGCGTATCGCTGAAGAGAATGCCCGTAACCGTGGCGCCAACACCGTCGTGTCGGGCTATCCCGCCACCGAGGTCTTCTTGCGTCAGGACTATCGCCCCGTCGATGTGTGGAAAAAACAGGACCGCCCCAAGAAACGTGTCATCTGGGCACCTCACCACACTATCGACAAGTCGCTGGGACTCTCCACTTTCCTTCTGCGCTGCGAGGATATGCTGACGCTGGCCCAAAAATACAAGGACAGCATCCAAATTGCCTTCAAACCCCACCAGCTGCTGAAATTCAAACTTATACAGGAATGGGGCGAAGAAAGGGTAGAGAAGTACTATTCGCAATGGAAGGAGATGGACAACACGCAGTTGGAGGAGTCGTCGTATGTCGACCTCTTCATCACGTCGGATGCGATGATACACGATTGCGGCTCGTTCACGACTGAATACCTGTTCACACACAAGCCCGTTATGTACCTGACCCACGACGAGCATTCGAAGGAACGCTTCAATGCCTTTGGCCTCGAGGCCTTTGAGTGCCACTACCACGGTGGAAGCGTTGCCGACATTGAGCGTTTTCTGCACGATGTGGTCATTGAAGGCGACGATCCGCTTGCCAGCAAGCGGCAGCAATTCTTCGATGCCTATCTTCGCCCGGCCGACGGCGTTCTGCCATCGCAGAAGATTGTCAGTCTGATTGATGAAATGATTTGTAAATAAAACATTTAACAATATGGCTATGTATACTTTGCTATTTTTATCCGGAGGTACAGGGACGCGAATGCACAACGCTGTTCCTAAACAATATATGCTCCTTGCCGGCAAGCCGGTCATTATGCACATCCTGGAGCGTGTGGACCAGATGGACCGCATTTCGGATGTCGTTGTGGTTTGTGCCGACGAGTATATCTCGTCCATCGAATTGATGCTCAATCAATACGGTGTGCGCAAGCCTGTGCGTTTCGCTCCCGCTGGCGCCACGCGTCAGGAGTCTGTCAAATCGGGCCTGTCGCTGATCACGTCCGACAACATCATCCTGCACGAGGCTGCGCGCCCATTTGTCAAGGTCGAAGATTTCGAACGGCTGATGGACCACCCGACGCCCAACGCCACCTATGGCCTCTCGATTCCTTTCTCGGTGCTGCGTGGCCACGACAAGGTGGAGGGTATCCTTACCCGCTCCGAGCTGGTCAATGTCCAGCTGCCGCAGAAGTTCCAGACCAAGCTGCTCAAAGAGGCTCATCGCAGGGCCGCCGACGAGCATTTGGAGTTCACGGAAGATGCCAGTATGATTTATCACTATTTCCCTGATACTGAGATCGCCATCTGCCCCGGACTGGACTACGACATCAAGCTGACGACACGGATGGATATGCTTACGGGCGAACGTATTTATGATGAATTTTTCGGCAGGAGGAAATAAGCTATGGGTATTTGCATCATTACAGGAATAGGGGCGGGCATAGGCAAAGCCACCGCCATAAAGCTGGCGCAGCGCGGCCTCTTCGACGGCTATGCCCTCGTGGGCCGCAACGATGCCGACATCGAGGCCACGCGCCAGACAATGTCGGAATATGTTGCAGCGTCCAACCTGCGTGTCTTCAAGGCCGACCTTTCGTATCCCGAAACCATCCCCGCCGTCGTCGAGGCCATCCACGACACTATGGGCGAAATCGACTGCCTGCTCAACATCGCTGGCTATACCGATCCCAAACCGCTGCTTGCCACGACGTTGGAGAGTTTCGACCTTACTTATCGCATCAATGTCTATTCGCCGTTCGTCTTTATGCGCGAATGCGTGAAATATATGCGCAATCGCGGCGGCAAAATACTCAACGTGGCTTCGACGGCCGGAATGACACCGCGTCCGGGCTGGCTCAGCTATGCCTCGTCGAAGGCTGCGCTGATATCTATGTCCGAGACACTTACGGCCGAACTGTCGGAATACGGCATTATGGTCTACTGCGTCTCGCCAGGCCGTTGCGCCACCAAGTTGCGCAAGCGTCTGGCTCCCGACGAGGATCCCACAACCATAATGCAGCCCGAGGAAGTCGCCGAGGTCATCTGCAACCTGGTGGATCCCAACGAATGCTGTCTCGACGGACAGAATATTGTCATACGTAAAGTGATGAAAAAATGAACAGTACATACGACTACCTTATCGTCGGTGCCGGCCTGTACGGCTCCGTTTTCGCCCACGAGGCCACTAAGCAGGGCAAGCGATGCCTGCTGGTCGAACGCCGCGACCACATCGGCGGCAACTGCTATACCAAAACGGTCAACGACATAAACGTGCACTGGTACGGCGCGCACATTTTCCACACGTCGAACGAGCAGGTGTGGCAGTACGTCACGCGCTTGGCCAGTTTCAACAACTACATCAACAGCCCTATTGCCAACTACAAGGGCGAGCTGTACAACCTGCCGTTCAATATGAACACCTTCACCAAGCTGTGGCCCGACGTGCACACGCCGCAGGAGGCGCGCGAACGCATTGCCCAGCAACAGGCTGAATATGCATCGGTTGCCGAGCCGCACAACCTGACCGAGCAGGGTATGAAGCTGGCCGGACGCGACATATTCACCAAGCTGGTCAAAGGCTATTCCGAAAAGCAGTGGGGCCGCCCGGCCGAGCAGATACCGGCTTTCGTGCTGCGCCGCCTGCCGTTCCGCTTCACTTTCGACAACAACTATTTCAACGACCCGCATCAGGGCATCCCGATTGGCGGATACACCCCGATTTTTGAAAAACTGCTTGACGGTGTTGACGTTAGGCTCAATGCCGACTTCCTTGCCGACCGCGAGCAGCTGCAGCCGCTGGCCAAGCGCATCCTCTACACGGGTCCGCTCGATGCCTGGTTCGACTACAAGCTGGGCCATCTCGATTTCCGCTCGCTCAGGTTCGACCACAAGCTGCTGGAAGGGGTCGACAACTTCCAGGGCAACGCGGTGTTCAACTACACCGACGCTGAAACGCCCTACACGCGCATCATCGAGCACAAGCATTTCGAGTTCGGCAAGCAGCCCGATACGGTCGTCTCCTACGAGTATCCCAAGGACTGGACGCCCGGCGCCGAGCCCTACTATCCCGTCAACGACCAGCGCAACAACGACCTTGCTGCGCAATACAAGGAGCTTGCGGCGGCGCTGCCCGACGTCTCGTTCGGCGGACGTCTGGCCGAATATCGCTACTACGATATGGATCAGGTCATTGCCCAAGTGCTCGGCCACCCCTGGCTGAACGGGCAATAAGCCGGCGCGTTTCCAGCGCAATGGCCTGAGGGCGTAAAGCCGTGAGCCGTAAATGGCTCAGAAACAAATAATAGAGCCGTGCTGCATCACCGTGCAGCACGGCTTTTTTAGCATTTATGGCCAGTGGTGACAAATATCATCCCGCCATAATACTTTTAATCTGAAAATCCGTTAAATTCGTTTTTTGCTTGCAAAACAGAATTTTAACATCAGCGATTCAATTCGTTCAATTCGCATAATTCGCAGTTGAAAAATCAGTTGCTTGAGGTGCCCTGTCGCCGTTTCAAGCCCTTTTTTCGCTCCTTCCAACCCCTTGATTCCCTGCACTTTCTTCTTATCAAGTTCTACTGCGCTTTTTGCCCTGTTCGAATAAAAATTTACTTTGGTAGGCAATAATAAGAAGGGCGTAGCGTTATGAATGCAACAATCGACAGCGGAAAACCCATCGGCAAGGGCGCCGAGGTGCTGTTCGGATGATGGAAATACCTAAAAACTAATATATTATGGGA
>DFHL01000065.1:0-20559 GCA_002371315.1 Bacteroidales bacterium UBA3724
AAAACTTCATAGTATCAGCACGTAAGTACCGTCCGGCGACGTTCGACAGTGTGGTCGGCCAGTCGCATATCACCACGACGCTGAAGAATGCCATCCGCAGCGGCCAGCTGGCTCAGGCCTTCCTGTTCTGCGGCCCGCGCGGCGTGGGCAAGACCACCTGCGCGCGCATTCTGGCCAAGACCATCAACTGCACCAACCCCACGGCCGATATGGAGGCCTGCGGCGAGTGCGAATCGTGCCGCTCGTTCGACAACGGCCAGTCGATGAACATCTTCGAGCTGGACGCGGCTTCGAACAATTCGGTCGACGACATCCGCGCGCTGGTGGAGCAGGTGCGCATCCCGCCCCAGACGGGCCGCTACAAGGTCTACATCATCGACGAGGTCCATATGCTGTCGGCCTCGGCTTTCAACGCGTTCCTCAAAACGCTTGAGGAGCCGCCGGCCTACGCCAAGTTTATCCTGGCCACGACCGAGAAGCACAAGATTATCCCCACCATCCTGTCGCGATGCCAGGTGTTCGACTTCAAGCGCATCGAGACGGACGATATTGTCAAGCATCTGGAGTATGTGGCTAAAAGCGAGGGTGTTGCCTTCGAGCCCGATGCCATCCAGATCATTGCCCGCAAGGCCGAGGGCGGTCTGCGCGACGCCTTGTCGACCTTCGACCAGCTGGTGAGCTTCACCGGCGGTAACCTGACCAAGGAGCGCTGTCTGGAGAACCTGAATCTGCTGGACAGCGACTATTATTTCCGCTATGTCGACCTGTTCCGTACGGGCGATGTTGCTGGTGTACTCACTCTGTATCAGGAGATTATCGATAAGGGCTTCGACGGCCAGCACTTCATCACCGGCCTGACGGAGCATCTGCGCAACCTGGTGGTGGCCAGCGACCCGGCCACGCACCGCCTGCTGGAGGTCGGCGAGGCCGATCGGCGCCGTTTCGGCGAGCAGTCGGCAGCGTGCGGACTGGGCCTGCTGATGCGCTATCTGGACATTGCGTCGGACTACGAATACCGTTTCCGCGACGCCGGCAACAAGCGTCTTTTTGTCGAGGTGGCCCTGATGAAGATGGCCGCCCTGACCAAGAACCTGCAGGCGCAGGCGGCCGGATAGATAGCAAGAGCGCCACAGGCGGAACATATAAAAGCGGAAAGCGGAGAGCGGAAAGCGGAAAGCGCTGCGGCGGAACCCAGTGTACGTTCGGAAAGTAAATCCGAGAGCGCTGGGGAGAACCCTTGTGTACGCCCGGAGAGCAAATCGGAGAGCGTAGGGGCTGACTCCAGTGTACGCCCGGAGAGTAAATCGGAGAACGCTGGGGAGAACTCCAGTGTACGCCCGGAAAGCGAGGAACGGAAATCCGAGACCGTGGAACCTGATGTGAAACAGCCGCAGGCTGTTGCGCCGCAGGTCTTTGCCGGTATTCCGCAACATCGTTTTACGACGATTTCGATCAATGCGCCCACCGAGGTGAAGGCCGTCAAGTCGCTCGAAAACCGCACGGTGGAGCAGCTTACGCAGGAAAGGCTCGAGGAACTGTGGAACGAGCTGGTGACAAGGAACCAGGACGACGAGAAGTTCTGCAACCTGCTGGCCGACAAGAAGGTGGAGCTGAAAAACAACAATCTGTTCAACATTCAGGTTTCGAACTATTATTTCGATTCGCAGTTTCGCGAATATCAGGGCCGCATACTGGGTTTTCTGCGCGAAATGACTGGCAACGAGTCGCTTCGCTTCAATGTGGCTGTTGTTGCCGAGCACGTAGAGCATAAGGCCTACCTGCCACGCGAGAAGTTCGACGAGATGGTGAAAGTCAACCCAGCGATGCTTTCGCTCCGCAAACTGTTTCCTGACATTGACTTTTGAAAGCGGAAAACGGAGAAATAATTCGTATAATGATTATCAGCATTAACCATAAAGAAGCCTCGGAGAGGCTTAATCTTAATAACACCGTACAAGCGAAGCGCAGTGCGGTGCCTGATAATCAACCTCGTGTGCGTCTCGGAGAGACGCGACATCGTGTATATGCCAACTGCAAATAATCATAATTCGTATTGTCCCTTAACTCCCTTTAACTCCCCCCTAAAACCTTACCCCCCAAACCACTAAACTATGCATTTTATCAGCGAACACTGGGCACATTTTATCATCCTCGGGGTGCTGATTTTCTGTGCACACCTGTTTTCGGCGCTGTTTGGACGGCGCAGGGTGCCCGATGTGCTTTTTTTGGTGGCTATTGGCATCATTTTGGGGCCCGTTCTGGGGTGGCTCAAGCCCGATATGTTTGGCGGCTTCGGACCACTGTTTGCTTCTGTGACGCTGGTTTTTATCCTGGTCGACAGTGGGTTAGATATGCGCATCGACGACCTGAGGCGCTACTGGGTCGGCGTGGTGCAGGTGATGTTCTTTTCGTTTGTTGTGACGATGGCGGTTGCCGCGCTGGTGTCGCACTATGTGGCGGGGATGGGGTGGATGCCGTCGCTGCTGCTGGGCAGTATGGTGGCGGGGACGGGTGCGTCGATAGTGATTCCGATGGTGCGCCAGATGCGTGTGAGCGACAAGACGCGGACGGTGCTGACGCTGGAGTCGGCAATGTCGGCGGTGCTGTGCATCGTGGTTGCGCTGGCCATCATCGAGGGTATGAAGATGGGCGAGGTGCGCTTTGAACGCATCGCCGGCAATGTGCTGGCCTCGTTCCTGATGGCGACGGTTTTGGGTGTCATAGGCGGAATGGTGTGGTCGGGTCTGCTGCAACGCATTCGCCGTCAGCAGAATTCGATGTTCCTGACGCCGGCCTTTGTGTTTGTGATCTATGGCATTACCGAGGCGCTGGGCTACAGCGGTGCCATTGCTGCGCTGGCTTTCGGCATTGTGCTTGGCAATGCGTCGTACTTTGAGTTTTCGTTTCTTCGCAAGATCTACCGCAAGCGGCAGCCGCGTATGGAATCGCTGCAGAACAACGAGAAGGCTTTCTTCAAGGAGATGGTTTTTATTCTCAAGACCTTCTTTTTCATTTATATAGGTATCAGCATCCCGTTTACCGACGGCGTTGCGCTACTCTATGGACTGTATATTGTTCTGGCTGTTTATGTGGCTCGTTTTGTGCTGATTGCCATTGTGGGCCGCAAGAACACACGTGTGGACCGCTATATTGTGGCGATAATGGCTCCGAAGGGGTTGGCGTCGGCGGTGCTGGCATCGATGCCGCGACAGATCAATCTTGATTCGGGCTATACGGTTGTGCCGCAGGCCGAACGCATTGAATGTATGGTATATGCGGTGATTTTCTTCTCGATAGTGGTCTGTTCGCTGCTGGTGCTGCTGTCGCGACGTAAGATTATTGAGAAGGAAGCCGTGAAAGCGGAGGAGTGAGAAAGGAATGTTTTATGACAACCTCGGGATATTCGTTTAATTCGCAATAAAATATCAGAGGTGCATTTTATTAATATATAGACAACTATGGATTTGGAATTCTATAAATATGACGGTGCTGGCAACGATTTTGTCCTGCTCGATATACGCGAGTCGGACCCCGGGCTGTCGCAGAAGCAGATTGCCCGCATCTGCCACCGCCGCTATGGTATCGGTGCCGACGGCCTGATGACGTTGGGTCGTTCGGAAGTGGCTGATTTTGAGATGCGCTACTACAACAGCGACGGTGCGCTGGGTTCGATGTGCGGTAATGGCGGACGTTGCATTGCTGCGTTTGCAAATAGTTTGGGACTTGGTCACATCGACGAGGAAAGTGGGCGCAAAACGCTGGACTTCATAGGTTTCGATGGCCGTCACCGTGCCGAGATGCTGATATGGGACGACGATGAGCGCATCGGACTGGTGAGGCTCGGAATGCGCGATGTGGAGTGTGCGTCGGTGCGCAGGGTAGAAGATGGGTGGTTTCTCGACACAGGCTCGCCGCACTATGTGCAGAGGGTCAGTGATTTGGAACACTTCGACGTTGTCGGCGAAGGTCGCCGTCTGCGCAATCGCATCGACCTGTTCCCGGAAGGGGCAAATATCGATTTCATTGAGGATTTGCCCGACGGGCGACTGTTTGTGCGCACCTACGAGCGTGGCGTGGAGGATGAGACGTATGCCTGCGGGACTGGCGTAACGGCTTGTGCCATAGTGAGCGGCAATCATAAGCTGCTGGCCTTGGGTGGCGACTTCAAGGTCGAGTTTGATGCCACCGGCGATGCTTACAGGAACGTCTGGCTCACAGGCCCGGTGTCGATGAATTTCAAAGGAGTGGTGGATGTTAAGTGAAAACGGAAAGCGGAAAACGGAAAGCTGGCTACCGCGCCAGCACTAACGCATTTGATTATGGATCTTTTTAGCAGTATAGATACGGAGCCGGCTCGTGAGCGCATTGAGGAACTTACGAGGCTGATAGACAAATACAACTACGAGTACTATATGAACGACCGCTCGCTGGTGAGCGACTTTGAGTTCGATGCCCTGCTGCGCGAACTGATGGACCTTGAGCGGCAGTATCCCGAGCTGGCGTCGCCCAACTCGCCGACCAAGCGCGTGGGTGGCGAGGTGAACAAGACGTTCCGGCAGGTGGAGCATCGTTTCCCGATGCTTTCGCTGGGCAACACCTATTCGATTGAGGAAATCGAAGAGTTTGAGTCGCGTACGCGCAAGCTGCTGGGCGATACCGCGTTCAGCTATACCTGCGAACTGAAGTATGACGGTGTGGCCATCGGTTTGACTTACAGGAATGGCGAGCTTGTGCAGGCTGTGACGCGCGGCAACGGTGCCGTGGGTGATGACATTACTTCGAATGCGCGTACAATCAGGACCATACCGCTGCGCCTGACGGGCAAGTACCCCAAGGATTTCGAAGCCCGTGGCGAGGTGGTGTTCCCCTTCAAGGAGTTCGAGGCCTTCAACCGTCAGCGCGAGGCCGACGGCGACGAGCCTTTTGCCAATCCGCGCAATGCCGCCAGCGGTAGCCTGAAACTGCAGGATTCGGCCGAGTGCGCACGCAGGAAACTGCAGTTCTGTATGTATTTTATGATGCTTCCTGCAGATGCGGAGCCCGACGAACGCCTGACGACGCACAGCGGTCGCCTCGAAGCGGCAAAGACGATGGGCTTCAACGTGCAGCCATATATCAAGGAATGCTTGAACATCAACGAGATAAAACAGTTTATCGATTACTGGGACCGCGAGCGCTGGAATCTGCCTTTTGCCATCGACGGCATTGTTATCAAGGTGAACCAAGTGGCGCTCTGGGACCGTATGGGCCTGACGGCCAAGTCGCCGCGTTGGGCCATAGCCTACAAGTTCAAGGCCCAGCAGGTGTCGACGCCGCTTGAAAGTATATCGTTTCAGGTCGGAAGGACGGGCATCATCACGCCAGTGGCCAATATGAAGCCTGTGTGGCTGGGTGGCACCACGGTGCGCAGGGCCACGCTGGTCAATGCCGACTATATCGAGAAACTGGATATCCGCGACGGCGACTGGCTGCTGGTCGAGAAGGGCGGCGAGATTATCCCGAAGATTGTGGGCATAGATATGGACAAGCGCAAGCCTGGTGCCGAGCCGGTCAAGTACATCACCAACTGTCCCGAATGCGGCGCGCGCCTGGTGCGTGCCGAGGGCGAGGCGGGCCATTACTGTCCGAATCAGGACGGCTGTCCGCCGCAGATTGTCGGACGACTGGAGCATTTTGTCGGTCGCAAGGCGATGAATATCGACAGCCTTGGTTCCGAACGCCTCGAGATGCTGTATCGCAAGGGACTGGTGCGCGACATTGCTGACTTTTATAGCCTTCGCCGCGAGCAACTTATAGGGCTGGAGTCGACCGACGACGACGGCCTGCGCAGAACCAGCATACAGGAAAAGGGCGCCGACAACATCCTTGCCGCCATCGAGAAGTCGAAGGAGGTGCCTTTCGAACGGGTACTTTTCGCCCTCGGCATACGCTATGTGGGCGAGGTGGGTGCCAAGAAGCTGGCGCGCTATTTCAAGAATATCGATGCGCTGATGGCGGCAAGCGAAGAGGAGTTGGCATCGGTCGACGATGTGGGCGAAAAAACGGCGCAGTTCATATACGATTATTTCCGCGACGAGCGGCACCGCCAACTGGTTGAGCGTCTGCGGGCTGCAGGCCTGAAGATGACCATTGTCGAGATACGCTTGTCCGATGCGCTGGTTGGCAAGACCTTTGTGGTCAGCGGTGTTTTCAGCCGTTTCAGCCGCGATGAAATCAAGGCCGACATTGAGCAGCACGGCGGAAAGGTGAGCAGTTCGATCAGCGGCAAGACTGACTACGTGCTGGCAGGGGAGAAGATGGGGCCCGAGAAGCTCAAAAAGGCTGAGAAACTGGGCGTGCCGATTATCAGCGAGGACGACTACCTGAAGATGATTGCCAAATGAAGAAATGCTTGCTTGTCCTTTTGTTGCTTTCTGCACCGTCGTTGTCTGTTGCCCAGCCGCATACGACCCTGTCGCTGCTGTCGGGCTACACCGTGCCCAATTCGTCGGAATGGAACTATATTAAAGACATTTCGGCCGGTGTCGATGCCGCTTTCGCCTGGCGTCAGGATTGGGGATTCCGGGCCGACTCGGCTGCCTTTTTCCCGTTGCTGCGAAAACCATACTGGATGGGCGTGAGGGGCAACTTCACCTATTTCCCCAACGACATAGCGGGCCACCGCATCGGCATCAGCGGTTTTCTGCAGCAGCCCCTGTTTGAGTTCCGGCATCGCATAGATTCCATCGGTGATGTCAGGGAGTACCTTAACCTCGATATGGATTTCGGCTTGGCGTTCTACACCAACCCCTATTGCCGCACGCCCAATCCCGACAATGTCTTCATTGGCTCGTACACCAACTGTATGATACAGATAGGCTTGTCGTATGCGCGAAGGATGTGCGATATGTCGCAGATAGTCCTGGCCGCCAAGTTTGCGCATTCGTCCAACGGCTATCTGCGCAAGCCCAACAAGGGGCTGAACTACCTTCAGCTGTCGGTCGGCTATACGCTGTCGGATCGCAACCTCTATCAGCGCGGTGGAGTGCGCGAGTCGTTTTTTCGCACCGATATCGCACCCGACAGCAATCGGTCTTATTGGCTCAGTCGAGATAGAAACTATTGGCCAACCGACAATCCCGCCTTCCGCGGCGGCGAATGGCTTGTCTCGTATGCGCCGGGCATCGTAATGCCGCGCTTTACAGGCGCCAAGCGCAACTATTTCTACGCCCATACGGCGCAGTTGGGGTGGCTCTACCGCTTCAATCCGGCGCGAGCCGTGGGCGCGACGCTCGACCTCACCTACAACTACAGCCACACCGCCGTCATTGCCCACTGGAACGAAGGCTACAGCCTGCCGTTCTACATCGCAGCTTCGGCGGCCTACGAGGCTACCTATCACCGGCTTACCATCCACGCTGCCCTGGCGGCATACATCACACGCAGCGAGCACGGCACCACGCCGCTCTACGAGCGCGTCGGAATGTACTACAACCTGAGCAAGGAGTATCGCCCGGTGCGCCACTTTGTCGGCGTCGCCCTCAAGTCGCATATGGCTCATATTGACTTCATTGAGTGGCACTACGGCATAAAGTTTTCGCCAAAAAGAAGCCTTTAGTCATAACAAAACAAAAGGCCGGCACAAATGTGCCGGCCTTGTCGCCTTGGGTTTGGAATGACTATTTCTTGATTCTATTGGCTTTGGCGGTGCGAGAGGTCGTTATGTTGTCCTTGGCATCGCCGTAATATCTAAGGTGGCTGGCTCCAGAAAGCTCCATTTCAATCACTTCGTTGCATTGAAGTGTTGCCTTGCTGGCTCCCGACATACTGCCTCTAACACTCTTCAGCGGCAGTTCTGAATAGAGTTCGGACGAACCGCTGAGTTCCAGTTCCATACTGTTGGCTTTACCTTTTAGTTTTATTTTTGAGGCACCACTGTTGTCGATGTCCAAACTCTTGATATCTAACGTGGCAAGCATCTGCGATGCTCCGCTAAGATCTGCGTTCAGCTTTGATGCTTTGGCCTTTGTGCGTATTTTGCTGGACCCGCTGAGGTCGACGTTGAAAGTGCTGGCGGTGACGTTACCTTCGTAAACCGATGCCCCCGAAAGCTCAAAGGAAGTGATTCCGGCATTGATGTCAGCGTTGAAATTGCTTGCTCCGCTAAGGTCGATATTGAACGTCGACGTGCGGATTGGCAATTTTGTGTTGAAAGAACTGCTGCCGTTCAATTCCACGTAGTTGAGCTTCAGATTGTAAGGCAGATAGACATATCCGCATACGGCGCCGTCTTCACAGCTGATGCCGTCAATGTGGTTAAGGCCGATGTGGAGCTTTCCTTTGTTGTAACGCACATTGAGATAGTTCTTTAGCTTCTCGTTTACGCGTACAACAATCGAGTCGACGGTGTCGCACATCACTACCTTGAAACTGTAGTTGACGCTCAACGCGTTGTAAGACGAAACGGGGAACCGTCGCGTCAGCATCGGGTCTTTCTTGCTGAGTTTGATGCTTTTGCCATCGATATTGGCGTTTTTGTTGTAGTAAGTTATGATCGAATTGCCACGGTGCTTAATAATTACCGTAGAATCACCAAATTCGGTGGCCGAGTCGACCATCTCTTCTATGGCGTCGCCAAGCGATTCCATTGCGTCGTCGAGCGACTCCATTGCGTCGTCGAAATAATCGAGACTGCTGTCCAGGTTATCGGCAAATTCTTCGAAATTCGATCGCGGCTGGGCGCTGCATTGCGCCGACATCAGCATTGCCGCGAGTGCTACTGTCAAAATGTTGCGTTTCATATTAATGAGTTAATTTGTTAATTCGTTAATTTGATAGTGGCTGACGCGTTCGTGTCACAGGTCACTATTCATTTTTTTATTTCAAATCCTATTTTAATGGGGAAAACCTCGTTGCCGTTGCCAGAAAAGAGCGAAGTCGTGGCCACCTGGGCGAAGATGCCGAAGACCGAATAGCGGACCTCAACGCGCAGGTCGAGTTTGTAGGGCGTGATGAACGACGAAATGTCCTCGTTGTCGCGGTATTTGATACCATCGGCTTTCATTCTGTGCTTCAGCCCGGTATGGCGAGTGTTCAAGGCCAGGGCCGGCAGGGCAGTGAACGAAATCTTGAAGTCGTCGAAGCGCAGTCCAAGACTGACAGGCAAACCTATATAGCGAGTGACCAGACGGCTCGACCAGTCATTTAGCTGTGTTGATGCAAACAGCTGGTTGTCTTGCAGAAAGTCGTCGTAGTTCTGATAGGGTAGGGTAGTGATGACATCTTGAAAACGACCGTTTGCATTGGCCGAGACGAGCGGTGTCGTGAAACGGTAGATGTCCGACTCGTAGCCAATGCCGAGCGAAAGATTAAGGTGACGGGTCATAACCACAGCGTATTGCAGCTCAAGCTGCCAGGACGAGAAGCTGGTTTTCAGCTCGGTAGCACCGTCGAGCGACGACAGTCCGTTGTACCACTCGTTGCCCCAGTTGTTGAAACCCCACAAAAGGCCGAAGCCAATGCGGTCGCTTGTGCTGAACGATCTTTCCTTGTCATCGTAGCGATAATAGTGCTGGGTCGCATAATCATCCCCAGGCTCCTCGTCAACGACAACCATCTCGACTGGCAGAGATTCGTCAAATTCTTGTGCCTCAGAATCTTCAACAGCCTCGACGGTCTCTGTTATGATATCTCCGGCGACGATTGTTTCGGCAGATGCCGATTTGGCTTTTTCCAGTTCGCGGCGAGCCTCGTCAAGTGCCTTGCTCAGAGCCAGGTCGCTGGTGGATGTTTTTTGTTCGGTTGGAGCGTCCTGATCATCAGTGGTTTCTGCTGTTGTGGCAAAGGTCGAATCCGCATTGAGCCGATATTCTATTTGCGCCTCCATATCGCGATATACCGACTGAAGGTCGTGCTCTTTCAGGTGGACAAAATAGACGGCGTCGCCCTCGGGGTCATCGATGACAAGCGTCATTCCCTTGATGACTATAAAGTTGTCGTCCAGTGGGTTGCCCTGCTTTGGGTTGTACCACACGTCGATGTAGTTTGCCGTGTCGTATATCAGGTTCACGGCACTGCTGTGCAGCACTTTCAGATGCGTGATGGGCCGGCTGATGGTCTGCCGCAGCATAGCAGCGTTCTCTGTGCGGCTTTGGGCAACGGCACCGCCGGGCTGTGCCAGACAGTGCGTGCAGCTGGCGGCCGCAAGAATGATGATGAGAACAAAAGACTTGATTTTCATAATTTTTTGATGTGTTAATTGTTTACTTTTGCATTTCATTGATTAGGGCCAACTGCAGTTCGGTACCCCTCAGGCGGATGCTGTTGAGCCAGTCTTCGAAGGCGTAGCCCACATCAGAACGTCCTTTGGGCTGACCTTGGGCCGCATCGGCCGTTGCATCGTCGTCGAGGAAGGTTATCAGCCTGTCGGTCAGCGTTGTATCTGGATCCGAAAAGACAAGGGCCTCGTTGCCATTTAAGCGACCAAAGAGTTGTGGACTGTGACTCGAAAGCGCTTGTGTGGTATCGTCGAGGTAGGTGATAAGCTGGTCTGTGATTACGTATTGTAAATCAAACGATTCTTGTCTTTTTTCGGCTTTTGCGCGGGCTTCGCAGCTGTCGGCATAGCCAGTTGCGGCATCGGCCAAAAGACTGCTGCCGCTTGCCTTCGGGCTTGAGGCGCGACGGTTGTGCGACGGTTTGTGCAAAGCGCTGGTTTGGAGATGATTGTTGACTTGCATTTGCTCTGAAACCGTCTCCGTCTCGACTGCAGTCACTGTTGGTGTTGTGCTGTTTTGGGCAATGACGAGCGGTTCTTTTCCGCCGTTGCCGTCAGCGATTCGAAGCGCGAAAGCCACCGCCAGCGCGATGCAGGCCGCTGCCGATGTGCTGTACCACAGCGCTTTGCGTTTCGCCTTCGACTTGTTGGCGATATTCATCAGCCGCTGCTTGCCGGGGTAGGTCGCCGGCGGATAGGACGTTATGCGCAGCGAAGGGTCGTAGAGGTCGGCCAGCTTGCGCCAGTCGGCGTTCTGCTGCAGCGCGCGCTCCACCTCGGCCGCCTCGTCGGCTCGGAGCAGCCCCTCCTTGTATCGGAAGATGTAAAGTTCTATGTTGCTGTCGTTTATCATTGTCGATTGCTTTTTTTTCAATATCCATATTTTGTCAAAACCTGCCTGAGTTTCACCCTTGCACGAAAGGCAGTCACCTGAACGGCGGTGTATGTTTCGCCCGTCATTGCCGCAATCTCCTCATAGTCATAGCCTTCGATGTCGTGCAGCGCCACTATGGTGCGCTGTTTTTCGCTTAGCGTTGCCATCGCCTTGTCGAGGGCATCACGCAGTTCCATTTGCCTGAAGGGCTCTGTCTTCACCTCGCTTTGCGTGTCCAAGTCGTTGACATCCAGCTGTTCTTTCTGCCCGTGTCGCCAGTGGTCGCTCAGCTTTCGCTTGGCCACCACAAGCAGGAACCGTCGCGCATCGTCGATGCTTTCCACAGCCCTGCGCCGCTCCCACAGGGCGGTGTAGGCTTCCTGCACGGCGTCGTCGGCCAGGCTGGCGTCCCTGCAGCAGCAGAGCGCGAAGCGGTAGATTTCGTCGGCAAGTCGGTTGACGGTTGTTTTATATTCTTTCTCGGTCAAGTTCGGCGCTTTTGTATATATATCGTGCAAAGGGGGCAAAATAATACAGCGGGGCGAAAATTTTTTCCACCCGGACCCTGTGCGACCCACCCGTCTGGCACCAAAACCGACTGACATTTTGTCATAACCCTTATCAATGCCCACTGGCGTAAAATATGGTAAAAACAAGGTAGGAATTTGGGTGAACTTTGATAGGAAATTGGTGTTGACAATCAAGCGGTTGCAAAACGGCATTTTTGGCCTTTTTTTCGCCTTTTTGAACTTTTTTGAAATGTTAAAAATCTGCCATTTTGTCAGGTTTTTGGGTCGTGAAGGGTCGCGGCAAAAGCGAAGATGCGACCGTCCGAAAGCCGAATTGCGGTCGGCTTGCCGACAAATCAAATTATTTTCGTAAATTTGCATTTATTATTAATGATTCCTATTTAGTATAAATATTTGAAAATGACACGATACAATTTTGATGAACCGATAGAACGTCGGGGAACCGACTGCTTCAAGTGGGACGCTTTGCCGTCGATGTACGGCCGCGACGACCTGCTGCCGATGTGGGTGGCGGATATGGATTTCCGCTCGCCGGACTTTGTGATGGAAGCGCTAAGGCGTCGCTGCGACCATCACGTGCTGGGCTACACGATGCCTTCGGAAGGCTATTGGAAGGCTGTCAAGGATTGGATGACAGTGCATTACGGCATCAGCGCGTCGACTGGACAGCTCCACTTCATACCGGGCATCGTTGCCGGCATCGCCTACGCGCTGCTGTGTTTTACGCAGCCTGGCGACAAGGTGCTGGTCACCACGCCGGTCTACCCGCCGTTCATCAACCTGCCCAAGGGCAGCGACAGAAACCTGGTTTGCAGTCCGTTGAGGATTGAAAACGGCCGTTTTGCCATCGATTTCGACGATTTTGAGCGCAAGGCCGAAGGCTGCAAGATGTTCATTATGAGCAATCCCCACAACCCGGCCGGAACGGTTTGGGGGTCTGACGTGCTGCAGCGTGTCGCCGACATCTGCGCACGGCACAACGTGCTCGTTGTCAGTGATGAAATCCACGCCGACCTGACGCTGCCGCCGCACCGTCACACCAGTTTCAGCACCGTCTGCAGCGCGGCTGCGGCCAACAGCCTGACGTTTCTGGCTCCGAGCAAGACGTTCAATATCGCTGGCCTTGGCAGTTCGGTTTGCTATATTGCCGACGAGGCGCTGCGCCAGCGTTTCTTCGGATGGCTGGATGCCCTCGGCGTGGCCGGCGGCAACATTTTCGCCTTTGCCGGAGCCGAGGCGGCATACGCCAATGGGGCCGAATGGCTGAGCCAGATGCTTGATTATCTGAATGAAAACGTAAGGACGCTGGATGCTTTTCTGAAGTCGCGTATGCCCAAGGTCAGGTCGGTGCTGCCCGAGGCTTCCTATCTTGCCTGGTTGGACTTTTCAGACTATGGCTTCAGCCACAAGGATTTGGCCGACAGGCTTTTGAACAAGGCTCGCGTAGCCCTCAACGACGGTACGACATTTGGCGGCGATGCCTATGCGTGCTGCTTCCGCATCAATCTGGGTTGCCCGAGGGCGATGCTTGAGACGGCTCTCGACCGTATTGCCAATGCTTTGGACAGCTGACGATTAGGTGCGGTTTGTGCCAAAGTTGCCTGTCAGAAATCCAGTCCGAAGCCGAGGTAGAAGCCGAGGCTGTGGTTCAGGTCGGACCAGTGGATGTTGGCGCGGACGGGGCCGATGATGGAGCTGTAGGCGTATTCGAGGGTCAGGCCGATGTTGGTCTGCGATGCGTCGCCGTCAAAGAACTCCTTGATTTCCTGCGACTGGTGCAGCGCCTGTGCCGTTGCGGTGACGTAGTGGCGCTTGGCGAAGCGGCATCGCAGGTTGAGGCCTATGCTGCCAAGGGTTCGCATTGCCGACACGGGTGTACTGATGCCGGCAAAGGTTATCTGCTGGTCGAGGATGCGGTTGGCGTCGCTGATTGACAGCATATTGATGTACGGTATCAGCATCGCGTTGATGTGGCGTGCATCGAAGAAGGGGATGAACGTGAAGCGGCCTATGCTGTGGGCCGAGCGGTAGCCGACCTGCAGCGCGTGCAGCGGCTCGGTTTCGCCCAACAGGCTGAGGGGGAACCAGTTGTAGGTGGCGCGGAATTGCACGCCGAGGGTGGGGAAGTAGGGCTCGTCGAACGAGTCGGAACGCAGCTGCGCAAAGGGGCCGACGAAGATGTTGGATTTGCGCATCTGGTCGAGGTTGTAGCCTGTCATTGTGAAGTCGGCCAGCATAGAGGTGCGGTAGAAATAGTCGGCGCGAATGCCGAGCCGCAGGTTCATCATCCGCCAGGGCGACAACGAGATGCCTATGTCGCCGCGTCCGCGGTTGAAGTCGATGCGGAAGTTGTAGGGCTCGATGCGGAAGGCGCCGTTGCGGGCGGCCTGGAACGAGAGGTCGGTGAAGAAGTCGATGCCGCGGCCGGTGCGCAGCGTGTGGCTGACTCCAAGGATGGAGTTGAGGCCCAGGCGTGCCGTCAGGTCGAGGCGGCTGCCGGTAAGCTGGTGGGCGTTGATGCCCGTGTGGAAAAGCAGCGAGGCGAAGTCGGCGGCGTCGAAGCGCACGCTGGCGCCCAGCTGGTTGACCGGGGCGCGATAGCAGTTGAAGCGCAGCGTGTAGGGGACCGTGTCGCCCAGTATTTCGTATGTGACTTTTTCGAAGGCCTTGGTTCCCATCATTGTGGCTATGGCGTCCTCAAGTTCGAGGATGTGCATCCGCCTGTCGTTCTGTCCGTCGGGGAAGAGGCGTCCGCGCAGGTATTTTTCTTCTTTGGCGTTGATGCCACTAAACTCGATGTGGCCTATGTGTATGGTCTGCTGGTGCAGGTTGATGGCCTTGTGCAGGCTGCGGTTGTGGGCGTTGCGGACGGCAATGTCGGTGACGTGCCGGCGCAGGCTGTCGATTTGCGGCGCATAGCGTTCTGCGGCCTGGCGTCCTCGGTCGAGCATAGTGGCTATGCTTTCCTTGTCGAACGACAGCAGGGTGAAGTCGCTGAGCTCGGGCTGGATGTATATGTCGGTGGCTGCCAGTGCCTTGACGTAGGCTTCGCGACCCAGCAGGTCGGTGGTCTGGTAGACGATGTCGAGCATACTGCGCATCTGGTCGGCTCCCAGTGCAGGGGCCGAAACGTCAACACCAATGACAATGTCGGCACCAAGCTGCTTGGCGATTTCAGCGGGGAAATTGCTGCGCATACTGCCGTCCATCAGCACCATACCGTTTTTCTTGACGGGCGTGAAGAGGCCCGGTATCGACATTGTGGAGCGCAGGGCATCGATGAGCTTTCCGCTGAACCACACTTTGGGCTTGGCGGTGATCATATCGGTGGCCACGCAGACGAAGGGGATGGGCAGGTCGATGAAGTTCATCTCGTCGCCGTAGCCGACGGCAAGGCTGGCGAAGAGGTCCTCGATGTTGCGTCCCTGCACGATGCCGTCGCTGAGAACGCTGCGGCTGTTGATTACGGGCTTGTGGAAGTCCCACTTGTAGGTGCCGTAGGGTATGCTGAGCTGGTACTGGCGGTCGTAGTCTTTCTGTGTCAGCGCGTCGAAGCGGCGCGGGTGCGTGTCGCGCAGCAGGTAGTTCCAGTCCTGGTTGCGGATTATGGCTTCGAGCTCTTCGCCGGTGTAGCCGCAGGCGTAAAGGCCGCTGACGAGGCCGCCGATGCTGGTGCCCATCACGAGGTCGATGGGCAGTCCGGCGCGCTCAAGGTGCTGGATTACACTGATGTGGGCGGCGCCTTTGGCGCCGCCGCCGCTGAGGACAAGGGCCACGGTGGGCCGTTCGCGGCGTATGCTGTCCATACGGCTGCGGTATTGGGCTATGGCCACCGAGTCGCGATGGGGGTCGATGCCGTAGCTGTATGTCGTTGTGTTCTGGCCACTGGCGTCGAAGGCCAATAGCGTCAGTAGGACGAGGATGATGTTTAGTGTGTTGCTTTTCAATGTTGTAAGACTTTTGTTTTATGTTAAGGCCGTGGGTTGCCTGAGGCAGTCGCGGCAGCGTGACGGTCGGATTCTTCGGTTTTCTTCATCATTATGCACTTTCTATTTGATGTTTGCCTTCTTGAGCCGTAGGCTGTTGAGTACCACGCTGACGCTGCTGAATGCCATCAGGGCCGCCGCCCACATCGGCGTGATTTGAAACTGGTTGACGCCATAGAGGGCGCCGGCGGCAAGGGGAATGCATATCGTGTTGTAGATGAAGGCCCAGAAGAGGTTTTGGCGGACGGTAGTGACGGTGCGGCGCGACAGGCGGATGGCGGTGCCGATGTGTCGCAGGTCGTCGCCCATCAGGGTCACTTGCGCCACTTCCATAGCTATGTCGGTGCCGCGTCCGATGGCAATGCTGACGTCGGCAGCAGCAAGAGCCTGCGAGTCGTTGATGCCGTCGCCGAGCATAGCAACGGTGCGGCCTTGGCTTTGCAGCTCCCGCACCAGGTCCTCTTTGTCCTGCGGCATCACCTGGCTGCGGTAGTTGCCGATGCCGGCTTTCGAGGCCCAGTAGCGTGCTGCGTCGTCGCGGTCGCCGCTGGTCATTATCACTTCTATGCCGTTCTTTTCCAGGCTTTCTACGGCTTCACGCGCGTTGGGCTTGAGGGTTTCGCGCTGCTCGTAGGGCAGGTCGGAGCCTTGCGTGAAGTCGACGTCGGGATTGGGTATTGTCAGTGTGCCGGTCTTGTCGGTGACAAGGGTGTCGACGCGGTGCAGCTGTTCGAGGGCTGTGGCATCCTTGATGAGGATGCCGTTTTCGGCGGCGCGCCCGATACCGACCATCAGTGCTGTCGGTGTGGCCAGCCCCATAGCGCAGGGACAGGCGATTACGAGCACCGACACTGCCGAAAGCAGGGCGTGGGGCAGTGCGGCGGTGCCGCCAATGAGGAGCCACAGGAAGAAGGTAATCAGCGAGATGCCCACCACGGCAGGCACGAACACCAGAGCCACTTTGTCGACGGTGCGTTGCACGGGGGCTTTGCTGGCCTGGGCCTGCTGTACCATACGGATGATGGCGGCCAGCACGGTTTTGTCGCCCACCTGGCGGGCTTTCATTGTGAATGTGCCTTGCTTGACGATGGTACCCGACAGGACGGTGTCGCCCTTGGCTTTGCTGACGGGAACGGGCTCGCCGCTGATCATCGACTCGTCGATGTAAGGCTCGCCGCTTTTGACAATACCGTCGACGGGCACTTTCTCGCCGGCGCGGACTTCAAGGATGTCGCGCGGCTGGATGGTGGCTATCGGCACGTCGGTCGTGGTGCCGTCGGTGACGAGGTGTGCCGTCTTGGGGGCCAGCCCCATCAGGGCGCGGATGGCCGACGCGGTGCTGCCTTTGGCTTTCTCCTCAAGCAGCCGTCCCGTGAGGACAAAGGCGGTAATCATCACCGAAGCGTCGTACCACACGTTGTTCTCGATGCCCCTCGGTGTCCAGACGGCTTCGCCCCAAAAGGTGTTGAACACGCTGAAGATGAAGGCTATGCCGGTGCTGAGGGCCACAAGAGTGTCCATATTGGCGCTGCGGTGCATCAGCTGGCGCCAGGCGGTGACGAAAAACTGGCGGCCGCAAAGGAGTATGTCGGTCAGCGACAAAATCATCAGTGTCAAGTTCTTGACGAGCGACGGGTTTGCCTGAACAGCGCCGTCGGAAGCCGATGCCGAGGGATGCCAAAGCATAGACAGGGCCATCACGGCGATGGCAAAACCCCACGACATCCACACGCGTCGACGCAGGGCGATGAAGGCCTGCCGTTCGATGTCGTCGCTGTTGCGGTCCGACTCGATGACGAGGTCATAGCCTATTGCCGCCACCTGCCGCTGCATTTCGCTGGGCGTGATGACGTTGGGGTCGTAATCCACCAATGCCGTGCGGCCTGGCAGCGACACCGAGGCACTGCGGATGCCGTCGAGCGACGCCAGTTTGCGTTCGACGTTGGCCGAGCAGGCGGCGCACATCATTCCGACAACGGGGAAGGTCTGGATCATTTGAAAGTTGAGAGTTGATATAACTTGTGGTAAGTGACCTGTGACTAGTGACCTGTGATACGATTGCGTTCGTGTCACAGGTCACTGGTCACAATTCACTACTAAATATTCAGTTCATAGCCAAGGTCGTCCACGGCTTCCTGTATTTCTCTGATACTTATGCGTTCAGGGTCGTATTCGATGGTTATTTGCTTCTGTTCGACATTGGCGTCGGCCATAGCAACGCCGTTCATTTTCTTGAGGCCTTCTTCGACGCGGGCCTTGCAGTGCTGGCATTTAAGCCCTTCGATGTTGTAAGTCTGTTTAGTCATTGGGGGAGGGGTTTAGGGTTTAAGGGTTTGAGGGTTTGAGGGTTTTAGGGTTTAAGGGTTTTAGGGTTTAAGGGTTTGAGGGTTTAAGGGTTTGAGGGTTTGAGGGTTAAAGGGTTTGAGGGTTAAAGGGTTTGAGGGTTAAAGGGTTTGAGGGTTAAAGGGTTTGAGGGTTAAAGGGTTAAAGGGGAGTTAGGGAAGTTAAAGGACAATACAAATTGTTTTTCCGTTTTCCGTTTTCCGCTTTTCGCTTTCTGCTTTCCGTTTTCCGCTTTCACTCACACCAGTGCTTTGAAAAGCTCGGTCATCGTGTCGGCGGCGCGGTCGGCGGCGCGAACCACGTCGTCGCCGTCGTTGAGGCAGTCGTCGCCAAGGTCTTTGGCACAGTTGGTTATGACGCTCATTCCGAAGATTTCCATTCCGCAATGGCGAGCGGCAATCACTTCGGGCACCGTCGACATTCCGACGGCGTCGCCACCCAACAGGCGGAACATACGATACTCGGCGGGGGTCTCATAGGTGGGGCCCGTTTCGGCCACGTAGACGCCTTCGCGCAGCGTCACGCCCAGTTCGGCGGCGCGGGCGTGCGCCTTGGCTCTGAGGCTTTTGCTGTAGACGGTGGTCATATCGGGGAAGCGTGGTCCCAGCTGGTCGAGGTTCTTGCCAATCAGCGGATTGGGCATAAAGCTTATGTGGTCGGTGATGATCATAAGGTCGCCCACGGCGAAGTCGGGATTCATACCCCCGGCGGCGTTCGACACCAGCAATCGCTTGACGCCGAGCGCGTTCAGCACGCGGACGGGGAAGACGACATCCTGCATCGCATAGCCCTCATAGTAGTGGAACCGGCCCTGCATAGCCACGACGGGCGTCCCGTTCAGCCGTCCGAAGATGAGGTTGCCTTTGTGGCCGACGGCTGTACTTTGTTTGAAACCAGGTATTTCGGCATAGGGGATGATGTCGGCATCCTCGATGCTGTCGGCCAGTTTGCCGAGGCCGCTGCCAAGGATGATGCCCGTTGCAGGGCGCTGTTTGGTGCGTTGCAGCAGGGTCTTTGCGGCATCGCCGATGAGGTTCATATATTGTTGAAAATCGTTCATTTCTTGAGTTTTTCTATTTTTTTCATTATTTCTCCGGCACGTTCATAGTTCTCGTTTTCCTCGCAGATGCGCAGCTCCTGTTCCAGCTCCTCGATTGTCTCGCCCTGCGAAAGGGTGTTGCCCAGCTCGATGTCGTTGCTTTGCGGCGTGAAGCCGGTCTCGTCCAGCACGTTCTGTGCCATCTCGATGTCGACCGAAAGGTGCAGTGCCAGCACCACGGCGTCGCTGGCGCGGGCGTCGATTTCCTTGTCGTTGAAGCCGTCGCTGACCACGAGGGTGGCATAGAATATGCCCTCTTCAAAGCGGTCAATGCGCACCAGCTTGAGTGTCAGTGCAAAGGCATCGAAAATCGAAACGATGAGCTGGTAGGTCATCGGTCGGCGCGCCTGGCGCTGTTCCTGTTCGAGGATAATCATTTCGGCCTCGTGCTCGCCAATCATCACGGGCACTTTCTTGTCGCCCATAGGGTCGTAGAGCATCAGCACGAACATAGCCGTGTCGGTGAAGCCTTGCAGCACTTCGGTGGGGTATACTTTCTTGTAGTTCAAGGGGGTGAGGGGGTTAAAGGTTTAAGGGTTTTAGGGTTGAAGGGTTGAAGGGTTTTAGGGTTGAAGGGTTGAAGGGTTTTAGGGTTGAAGGGTTTTAGGGTTTTAGGGTTTAAGGGTTTAAGGGTTGAAGGGTTTTTAGGGTTTAAGGGTTGAAGGTTTTTAGGGTTTAAGGGGCAGTTCGTGTCACAGGTCACTGTTCACCGTTCGCTTGTCGCAGATAATCAACCAGTTTGGCTACGGCGCGGCCGCGGTGGCTGATGCGGTTTTTCACTTCGAGGGGCATCTCGGCGAAGCTGACGGCAAAGCGGTCGGGCATAAAGATGGGGTCGTAGCCGAAACCCTCGCTGCCGAAACGCTCGGTGAGGATGGTGCCGTCGACGCGCCCTTCGAAATAGCGCGGCGTTGGAGCCGCCTGGCCCTCAGTGTGTTCCAATAGGCAGATGACTGTGCGGAAGCAGGCGCGGCGGTTGGTCTGGCCGTCCATTTCGCGCAGCATCTTGTTGATGTTGTCGTCGAACGAGCAATGCTCGCCGGCATAGCGCGCCGAGTAGACGCCCGGCCGTCCGCCGAGGGCTTCGACCTCGAGGCCCGTGTCGTCGGCAAAACAGCTTTGGCCAGTGCGCTCGAAGACCCACTGCGCTTTCTGCAGCGCGTTGCCCTCGAGGGTGTCGGCCGTTTCGGGTATGTCGCCGGCCAGACCAGCGTCGGCCAGGCTTTTTATTTCGACGATGTCTGTCAGCATATCGCTGACTTCCAAAAGTTTGTGTTTGTTATTGGTGGCAAAAATCAGTTTTTTCATAGTGCAAAAATACTCATTTTTTGCAGATGTGTCAAAATTTTATAAAAAAAGGGCCTGTCGGCCGCCGCTTTTCGGCCCTGACGGTGCCGCCGAGCGCCATTTTTGGAACAGCCCGAAACAGCCCTTGCAACGCATTGATAACCAGCACCCGCTCTGCCCGTTGT
>DFHL01000065.1:20695-40196 GCA_002371315.1 Bacteroidales bacterium UBA3724
ACTGTACATATACTGTACAACGGGTGGAGAAAGTGGGGTCGAAAACCGGTTTTCCGGCCGTTTTTTGGGGTCGTTTTTCGGAGCGGGAAAAGCTGTTCGGGGCGATGCCCGTCGCGGGGCAGGGCAGGGGGCGGGGAGTGGTTTTTGTGTCGAAGATGTCAGAAAAATTTTGCCGTTTCGGCAGAAATGCGTATCTTTGCATTTTCGGATATGATATCGAATTGAATTTCAAATTATTTAAATATAGACTATTATGTGTAAATCAATAGCAATTTTGACGGGCGGCGGTCCCGCTCCGGGAATGAATACAGTTGTGGCCTCGGTGGCCAAAACCTTCTTGCGCGACGGCTATCGCGTCATAGGCCTGCACGGCGGCTATTCGGCGCTGTTCACCGACAGTCCGCGTATGCAGGATGTCGACTTCCTTGTGGCCGACGAGATTTTCAACAAGGGCGGTTCGCTGCTGAAAATGAGCCGTTTCAAACCTACGGACGAGGATTTCGAGAAGCGTTTCAACCTCAAGTTCTTCACCGACAACGAGGTGAAGCTGCTGGTCACCGTCGGCGGCGACGACACGGCCTCGACGGCCAACCGTATTGCCAAGTTCCTCGAAAGCAAGCATTATCCTATCGCCAACATCCACGTTCCCAAGACGATAGACAACGATTTGCCGTTGCCCAACAGCTCGCCGACCTTTGGCTACAACAGCGCCAAGGCACAGGGCTGCGTGCTGGCCACCGCCGTGATGGAGGATGCCCGCACCAGCGAGAACTGGTTCGTAGTCAGCGCTATGGGTCGCTCGGCCGGCCATCTGGCCCTGGGCATCGCCGGTGCCTGCCACTATCCGATGGTCATCATCCCCGAGTTTTTCAACAAGACGGAGATAACGGTCGACAAGATTGTGAATATGGTGGTTAGCTGCATCGTCAAGCGCAAGCTGATGGGCATCAACTACGGCGCCGCGATGATTTCGGAGGGTGTGTTCCACAGCCTGAGCGACGAGGAGATTGCCAAGAGCGGCATCCATTTCAGCTATGACGAGCACGGCCATCCCGAGCTGGGCAAGGTGTCGAAGGCTCACATCTTCAACGACTTGCTTGAGCGCAAAGTCAAGGCTCTGGGCCTGAAGGTGAAGTCGCGCCCGGTCGAGATCGGCTACGAGATCCGCTGCCATACGCCTATAGCGTTCGACCTGACCTACTGCTCGCTGATGGGTATGGGCGTTCACACGCTCTTCAATCAGGGCTGCACGGGCTGTATGGTCTACTGCGACCATCAGGGTAACGTCAGTCCGCTGT
Organism: Bacteroidales bacterium UBA3724; assembly: GCA_002371315.1. Classification (GTDB taxonomy): domain Bacteria; phylum Bacteroidota; class Bacteroidia; order Bacteroidales; family P3; genus Colimorpha. The sequence goes on from DFHL01000065.1 coordinate 21,994, forward strand.
ACCTGAAGGATTTGCAGGATCCCGTCACCGGCAAGATACCCCCGCGCCAGGTCAACGTGAACAGCAACAAGGTGATGTCGTATGTCAACGACATTATGGACTATATCACGCCCGCCGACTACGAGGCCGCCAAGAAGTATCTGCCCAACCCCGAGGAGTACGATTTCAAGCGGATTCTCGGCTGGTAAGTTAGTGGTAAGTGACAGGTGATAAGTGACCAGTGACCTGTGACCAGTGATACGAGCGTTTTCGTGTCACAGGTCACTCATCACAGGTCACTCATCACGTGTCACAGGTCAAAAAAAATCAATTTTCATTTTTCAATTTAAATTAATGAACGTACATATTGTTCAGCACAACATATTGACAAATAATCCTGAAGAGAACCTGAAATGGATAATGGCCGAACTGGACACGCAGGCGTCGCGCGACGCGCTGCTGACGGTTTTCCCGGCGTGCACGCTGTGCGGCTATCCTATGTTCGGCTCGGCAGCCTACACTGACCTTCAGAAGCGCGCCCAGGCCGCCCTGCAGCAGCTGATTCAGTGCTCGGAGCACCGCGCCTTCCTTGTGGGCCTGCCGCTGCAGATTCAGGACAAGGGGCTTTGCAACGCCATCGTTTTCGTTCAGAATTGTGCCATCAGGGCCATCGTTACGAAGAAATATCTGGCTCCCGACGAGCAGAAGTATTTCGTGCGCGGCGAGGGCGTGCAGAGCATCAACTTTCAGGGGCAGCAGATTGCCATCGGCTTCTACGAGGACCTGAAGGAGCTGACGCGCGGCCACGGCGAGCAGCCCGACATCATCGTCTGCTGCGGCTGCAACGTGTTCAACTACAACAAGCCTTACAGCATCCGCTACCGTATGCACAAGACGGTCGAGAACCTCAACGCGTCGCTGGTGTTTGTCAACCGCGTCGGCGGCGAGGGCCCGTACCTGTTTGCCGGCGGCTCGCTGGCGATGAATGCGGCGGGCTCGGTGCTGTGCCAGTTCCCCTACTTCGAAGAGCAGAGCGCCAGCATCGACCTTCAGCTGCTGACGGAATATGAGGACGAGAAGCCTGAGGCTGTGGACCTTGTCTATAAGGCGCTTGTGATGGGCATCAGCGAGTATTTCCGCAAGAACGGTCTGCGGCGTGCCGTGCTGGGCCTTAGCGGCGGCATCGACTCGGCGCTGGTGTGCGCCCTGACGGTGGCGGCCCTGGGGGCTGAGAATGTGCACGGCATACTGATGCCGTCGCAGTATTCGACCGACCATTCGGTGCGCGATGCCGAGGATTTGGCCCGCAATCTGGGCATTTCCTACGACATCGTGCCTATCAAGGACTGCTTCGACGCCCTTCGCAACACGATGAAGCCCGTCTTCGGCGACCGCGCCGAGGACGTGACCGAGGAGAATATGCAGGCGCGCATCCGCGGCACTATCCTGATGTCGTATGCCAACAAGTTCGGCGCCCTGGTGCTCAACACTACCAACAAGAGCGAGGCGGCAATGGGCTACGGCACGCTGTATGGCGACAGCTGCGGCGCGCTGTCGGTGATTGGCGACCTGTACAAGACCGAGGTCTATCAGCTGTCGGAATGGATCAACCGTGACAGCGAGATTATTCCCTGGAATTCAATCCGCAAGGCTCCGTCGGCCGAGCTGCGGCCCGGCCAGAAGGACAGCGACTCGCTGCCCGACTATGCCGTGCTCGACGCCATACTTAACCTGCACATCGAGGAACAGATGTCGGCCGACGAAATCGTTGAAGAGGGCTATGATGCCGACCTTGTCAGGGAGATTCTGCGCAAGGTGAAGATCAACGAGTGGAAGCGCCTGCAGTTCGCTCCGCAGCTGAAGGTGTCGCCGATGACCTTCGGCCTGGACCGCCGGGTGCCGATAAGTTAGTGGATTGTGGGTTGTGAATAGTGAATGGTGAATAGTGAATAGTGAATAGTGAATAGTGACCTGTGACCAGTGAAACGAGCGCGTTCGTGTCACTGGTCACTGGTCACAGGTCACGTGTCACAGGTCACGTGTCACGTGTCACAGGTCACAGGTCACGTGTCACAGGTCACGTGTCACAGGTCACGTGTCACAGGTCACTCAAAAGTATAATAAGAATGACTGAATTGGAGCTTGCGGAGAGGTATGTGTCGACGACGGGCGTGTCGGTGTTCCTGACGGGCAAGGCCGGTACGGGCAAGACGACTTTCCTGCATCATATCGTTTCGACGGTTGGCAAGCGCTTTGTAGTGCTTGCCCCGACGGGCGTGGCTGCCGTCAATGCCGGCGGCGTGACGATTCATTCGTTCTTCCAGCTGCCGCTGTGCCCCTATCTGCCCGACGTCAAGGAGCTGGTGACGGAATACCAGATGCCCGACAAATTCAAGTCGCTGCGCAAGGAAAAGATAAAGATAATAAGGACGCTGGACCTGATGATTATCGACGAGATCAGTATGGTTCGCGCCGACCTGCTGGATGCCGTCGATATGACGCTGCGCCGCTATCGCCGCAGCAGCAAGCCCTTTGGAGGCGTGCAGCTGCTGCTGATTGGCGACGTGCAGCAGCTGCCGCCGGTGGTCAACGACAACGACAAGCCATATATCGAGCAGGTCTATCCGTCGCCGTTCTTCTTCAACAGCAAGGCGTTGCAGCAGACGCACTATGTCACCATCGAGCTGACGCACATTTTCCGCCAGCAGGACAAGACGTTTGTCGACCTGCTGAACAACATTCGCGCCAACCGCTTCGACGCGGCTACACTCAATGCGCTGAACGCCCGCTGCATACGAGGCTTTGACCCGCCCGACAGCGAAGGATATATCCGTCTGACGACGCACAACTATCAGGCTAACGACGTGAACCACCGCAAGCTGGCCGCCTTGGCGGGGCAGCCGTTTGAGGTCGATGCGGAGGTTGAAGGCAACTTTCCCGAGACGTCCTATCCAACCGATTCGCATCTGGTGCTGAAAAAGGGTGCGCAGGTGATGTTTGTCAAGAACGACAGTTCGGGCGGAGCCTATTATAACGGCAAGATTGCCACCGTCGAGGGCTATGACGGCGACGAAGGCATTGCCGTGGTGGATCGCGATGGCAATCATATCGTTGTGAAGCGTGAACGCTGGGAAAACCTTAAATATGAAGTCGACCCGTCCGACAATCAGATCAAGCAGAAGACAGAAGGCACGTTTGTGCAGTTCCCGCTGCGTCTGGCGTGGGCGGTGACGATACACAAAAGCCAGGGACTGACATTCGACAAGGTGATTGTCGATGCCGCCTCGGCCTTCACCTACGGCCAGGTGTATGTGGCCCTGAGCCGGTGCCGCACGCTTGAGGGCTTGGTGCTGGCAACGCCCATCTCGCCGTCCTGCTCGTTCGACAACGAGGATGTGCTGCAGTTCAGCAACAGTCTGCCGTCGGCGTTGCAGGTGGAGAATGAGCTTGGCAGTCAGCAGGCTGCATACTTTTTCGACATACTGTCCGAACTGTTCGACGTTTCGGCCATCTACCGTTCGGCCGACAGGTTCAATGCTTTCTACCAGAGTCATCTGCGGCGCCTGTATCCCGACAAGGCGCAGCGTCTGAACACACTGCTGAACGAGCAGCTGGTCAACCTGACCCAGGTGGCGGAGAAGTTCCATCGGCAGTTGTCCAACATCAGGATGCAAAGCGGCGGCGACAGGGACAATCCGCTGTTGAAGGAGCGCATAGCCAAAGGCGTGGAATACTTTTACAATCAGTTGGACCAGGTGCTGCTTGCCTTGGCGCCGATAATTGATGTCGAGGTGAAAAGCAAGACGGTTGTGGCCGACTACAACGAGCTGTCGGCCGAGTTGCGCGATGCCGTGGCCCTGAGGTTGCGGTGCCTGAAAAGGGTAGAGGCCAAGGGCTTTTCCCCCGAGGAATACAACCAGGCCAAGGCCGATTTCCTTTTGGAGAAGGAGGGCGGCAAGAAGCCGAAGCGCACGGCCCAGCGCGCGCCGCGGACTGTGCATATGCGTGGCCCGCAGCGGCAGCAGCCCTCGGCTGGCCACAGCGACGTCCTCGACCCTATGCCGCGCGAGGAACAAACGTACTATGATCCCGACGACTACCCGTCCGGCTTCGACTTGCGCCGTGTCAAGGCGCGCAAGGAGCCCCAGCCAAAAGAGACCAAGCCAAAGGAGCCCAAGACCCCGACGTGGGTCGAGACCGCCCGCCTTTTTGCCGAGGGCCAGTCGATAAAAGAAATTGCCGCCCAGCGTGGCTTGGCAACGAGCACCGTCGAGACGCACATTACCAACGCCCTTAGTGCGGGCTTGATTTCCATTGATTTAATACTCAATTCGGAGCAGTTCGACGAGCTGGTGGCCTATCTGCTCGACGGCAATCCGTCGACGCTGAAGGAGATGTATGAGCATTTCCAAGGGCGATACGAATACTATCAGCTGCGGGCTGCCCTGATAGCGTCAAAAGATATTGTGAATCCGTGATTAGTGACCTGTGATTAGTGACCAGTGATTAGTGACCAGTGATTAGTGACCAGTGACACGAACGCGCTCGTATCACAGGTCACAGATCACAGGTCACAGGTCTCAGGTCACAGGTCACTAATCTTCAGCGTGTGCCAGGTTTCCTTGAGCTTGCCGCCAATGGTAATCGTGGGGGCCTGCAGCAGACCCTGAATGGCGGATTCGCGCTGCAATTCGGAGTCCACGGTGTCGTAGAGGTCGCCGAGCGTGATGTTGCCCTTGCAGCCTTTCAGCTCTTTAAGCAGAAAATAGGTGAAAAATCCGTGATGCTGTTCGTCGAAGGCATAGGCCGTCTTGTCGTAGGCTGCGGCCGAAATGACAACGATGTCGTTGCGTATGCGTAACGCCTTGGCTTTTTTGCTGCTATGCTTGAGGGTGATAAGTGGCATTCCATCGCGCTGGTTGCCGTCGAACGAAGCGTCGACGATGATGGTCATTGCCTTGAAAGGCACGCGGTTGAACCAGCTACAAAGGGTGTCGATGCGGAGACATTGGTTCAGCAGCCTTTTTGTGTCGCATTTTGTCAACGGGTTGCCGGTGCTGATTTCGTCTTTGCCTTTGAAGGCTTTGATGCGCTTGTAGTCGATTCCGGCTGGGGCCAGGTAGGGGTTGTAGTCGTAGTCGGTAAAGCCGTGGCCAGCAAAATAGATGATGAAGTTGCAGTCGCCTTTCTGCGATGCCGCAATGTCTTTCATCCAGCGAACGCCCTGCTCCTTGATGTCGTTCAGCGTGGCATCTTCCACAATCCTCACCTGGCGCGAGGGGATGCCGAGTGTGCGGACGCAGTATTGCTGCATCGTCTCGCCGTCGTTGTAGGCATACGGCACATTGGGCAGGGGTGCTCCGTAGCGCTCGTTGGCGATGATGAACGCGTAGGTCTTGGTGTTGTCGCCGTTGGCGGCTTTGGGAATGTTGTAGTCTACAAATTCGTCGTTTATAAGCTTTTCGTTCATCGCGACAACCTCCTCGTCGAAGGCGCTGTGGACAAGGATTTCGATTCCCACATCGCGATACTGCGGGCCTGTTTCGCTGACGCTGCGCGTCTCGTAGCTGAAACTGTTGGTTGTGTGTTTAAGGTTTTCTGAACAGCGTTCCAGGTTGTTGCGCAGGCCTTGCGCTCTGAGGAAAGCCAGTTGCGCGTTGGTGTTGATGCCGCTGCGTTCGGAGACCGAGATGCGCACCGACTCGCCGTTGTAGCGTGCGGCTATGTATTGGAAATCACCATATTCGCCTTTATATTCGAGCTGCGAAACGGGTGTGATGTCGGTTGAAGCCTTTAGGCGTATGTCTACCTGCTTGCCTGGTTTGAAGGCTATTGCGGCGATTTCGTCGACAATCATCCGTGTTATCTCCACAATGGCCATACTGGCATTCGACTCCTCGCAGAGATATTTGCCCGTAGGGTAGTTGTCGGTGGTGCTTTCAAAGTGGTAGCAACTGTAATTGAGCATAATACGGTAGTTCAGCTCCCGCAGTCCGTCGGCGGTGATGCCGCTTACGAGGTCGGTTTTGATGCTCATTTTGGATTCGTCGTACAGTTTACGGCCGTCTGGCAGTCCAAGCAGGTATTCTGTAGCACGGCTGTGCATTGTCTTTTCGTTTTGCTCGACACTCTTTTGCAACTGCTTGAGTATCACGTCACGGTATTCGCTGTTCACCAGAGCCTCCGACAGCTGGGCCTGTACGCAAAACGGTACAAGCAATGCGAGTGCAAAGGTGTAGAACAGCTTAAGTTTTTGAAAATGTAATTTTTGTATCATTGTTCCTGTATTGATGTCCGATGCAAAGATACAAAATAATCCCGATTTCGGACAAATTTTTCTTTTATTAAAGAAAGAATTATGTGGAACGACCGGAAAATGCCCCGCCGATTGTCTTAACCCGAATCGGAAATTAGACTTCGGAAACCGGCTCAGTAGCCTCTTCCAAATGTTAAATTCTTGCCTTTTTTAACATTTTTATTTAACATTTATATCTTGTTGATTGTCAATATCCTATTTTTGCCATCATCTGGGGAACCGCCCTGGATTGCCCGATTTTGACCTTTGTAAAAGTTTGACCTTATGCTTATTAAAGTCCACTGGCGTAGGCTTTGGTTTGGCTTTGATTGGGCTTTGGGTGAACTTTGGTAGGTATTTGGTACCTGGAAAACAGCCCGTTGGAGCAGTGGAAAAAGTGGCAAAAATGAGGTCGGAAATGTTAAATTTTAACATTTGTAGTCGTTATCAAATAAACGAGGTGCCGTGGCTGGAAAGGGGCGGTTTGGTTTAAAAAAAAGTCTGCGGCCGCGCAAAATGCGCGGCCGCAGACTCGGGACGGTCGTCCGTCGGCTTGCTCTGTCGGGTGTTGTGCGCTCAGGCTTTGGTGATTCCGAATGAGAATCGGCGTTGCAGCTTGTCGCGCAAATGATACAGCAGCAGGAAGTAGAGCGCTGTGACTATGAGCGTTATGGTGGCGGTTAGCACTTCGGATGCCGATGCGATTTGCAACAGGGCGATGGAGCCTATGATGACAACGGCGGGCAGGATGTATGCCAGCAGGACTGCAAGAAGTCCAAGGCTTTCGTTGACGCTGACGATGACGCTGTCGCCGACGCTGTATTGCTGCCAGTCGCTGGTTTCGACTTCGACGATTTTGTCGGCTTTGTCGACGAAAGCGCACTTTTCGTGTGCCTTGCAGCTGCTGCAGGCCGAGACGACGTGCATTTCCACTTTTACTGTTCCTGATGAAATCTCTTTGACTGTTCCGTCGTGGGTTGCTATTGATGACATTGCTGTAAGTTGTGAATTGTGATTAGTGAATTGTGAATTGTGATTAGTGAATTGTGAATTGTGATTAGTGAATTGTGAATAGTGACCTGTGATGAGTGACTTGTGACACGAACGTGCTCGTTTCACTGGTCACTGGTCACTATTCACTTTAGAAATTGAATTTTATGTTTTTGGGATATGTCTTGCAGGCTTTCACGCAATCGCCGTCGGCGTTGATTTTGTAGGTCTTGCCTTTGTAGACCACCTCGGCGCGGCCCCACTGGAAGTAGGAGGCGACGTCGAAGACGTAATCGCATACCTGCTTGCCGTTTTTGTCGATATAGCCCCAGGCTCCACCCATACGGACGGGGATTAGCCCTTCGGTGCATTGGTAGGCAGATGAGTAGGTTATGGGTATGACGATGTTGCCGCTTTTGTCGACGAAGCCGTATTTGCCGTCTTTTTCGACGAGGGCGAGGTTCTCGCTGAAGACGTATGCCATCGAGCGGTAGCCGCTGTTGTCGTATTCGATGGGCAGGATGGTTTTGCCGCGGCTGTTGATGATGCCGTACTTGCCGTTTTTGCTGACCATCGCATATCCTTCGCTGAAGGTGTTGGCGTTGTCGTAGAGTCCGAAGCGCTCTTTGCCTTTGAGGTCGAGGAATGTCTTTTGCCCTTTACGTTCGACGAGATAAAAGCCTTCGCTGTAGCCTGTTATCTTTTCGTAGACGAATTTCGTTAGCTGCTTGAAGCGTTTGTCGAAAAGGGCTGCCTTTTCCTCTACGGCGTCGACGGCAAAGAAGTGCCCGTTGACCATAGGCGTCAATTCTATGTATTTGATTGGGAGGACTTCTTTGCCTTTGTGGTCGATCATTCCGAAACGGTCGTATTTTTTGACGATGGCGTATCCTTCGCTGAAGGAGAATGCGTATTCATAGTCGGCGTCGATGGCGATGTGGTTTGATTTGTCGACGAAGCGGTATGCCGCGTAGTCGCTGTCGAAGTCGATGAGCACCACCGCGAGCCCTTCGCTGAAGCCGGAGGCTGTGCGGTATTGCGGTTCGATGACGATGCGGCCGGCGGTGTCGTAGAAGCCGTAGAGGTCGTTTTGCTTGAATCGGATCATACCGTCGGTGGGGTAGTTCACTTCCGGATACTGTACGGGCACGATGATGCGGCCGTTGCGGTCGATGATGCCGCACTGCTCGTAGTCGTTGTAGACGATGCAGTAGTTGCCGTGGAACTTGTCGACGAACTTGTATTGCGGCTCGGCTATGACGGTACCGTCTTCGCGCTTGAAGCCGAAGAGCCCATTGTGTCGCGTGGTCTGTATTCCGTCGATGAAAAACAGTTCGCAGCCGCAGTCTTCGTCGTCGACGATGACGACTTTTTCCTTTTCCTGTGCGGCCAAGGCTATGGGAGCCAGAAGTGCTGCAAGTAGTATGACGATTCTGTTCATATTGGGTGTTTTGGGTTTGTGAATTGTGAATAGTGAATTGTGAATAGTGAATTGTGATTGGTGATTGGTGAATTGTGAATAGTGATTGGTGAATTGTGAATAGTGCTTCGGACACGCTCGTTTCACTGGTCACTGGTCACTTTTCACTATTCACAGGTCACTGTTCACTGGTCACTTCCTATATTATTTCAGCTCCGCTGTTTATCCATCCGCTTTTGCCATCGGCGATGCTTATCTGCCACCATTGGTCCTGTTTGTCGGTGATGGTGAGCAGGGTGCCTTCGTGGACAATGAACTTGTCGATGCTTTTGGGGTCTGGCGATCCTTTGACAACGATCATTGGCTCGATGACTATGGCTTCATTATTATTAGTCACAATTTTTGACGAAAACGCTGCAAAGAAAGTGAAAAAAAGTGTGAGGACAAGTGTCGCTATGCCGGTGACGAAGAAGGTGCGTCGAATGCGGTATTCTTTGGCAATGAAGAAGATGCAGGCTGCTGCGGCGGTCAGGAAGAATGCGATGATGAGAAGGATGCGCCAGCCTCGGGGCGTGGTGATGCGTGCAATGGAGTGAGCCCACTGGACGAGGAACATACGCGGCAGCTGCTCGATGTTGTCGACGGTCTTGCTGTTTGCCAGGTCGAGGTTGTCGCGGATAATCTGTTTGTTCGGAGCCAGCCGCAGGGCGCGATGGTAGTTCAGTATTGCGTTGCCTGTCTGTTCGAGACGGTAGTAGGCGTTGCCAAGGTTGTAGTACAGCTCCCAGCTGGCTAAGCCGTCGTTGAGGATTTGGCTGTAGATGTCGACGGCCTGCTGATAATCGCCTTTTTCGTAGGCTTCGTTGCCTTCGGCAAAGTGTTTTTCTTTCAAGTTTGTGCGCGAGATTGCCGATGCCGACGTGGCCGACAGCAATGCTGCTGCAAATACCAGTATTTTAATTATGTTGTGCATATATCGGTTCTTTATCGTTCAACTTTAGTCTTGATGGCGGCGATTTTTGTTATTGTATCCATCGCCTCGTTGTAGATGTTTTGCTTTTTGGTGCTGCTGTCGCCAGGGGCGAAGCGTGCAAAGTCCACGTCGGCGAGCGTGTCGAGTATCTGTTTCTGCAGGGCTTCGTCCACCTGCTTGTCGGCCAGATGCTGGCGTATGGTGTCGGAAGAGAGGAGCGACTGCTGGATGTTGAATTTGTCGGCAATGCCGCCCCAGAGGGCTTTGTAGATTTCTTCGTAGAAAAGCTCGTCATTGCCGTCGTTGAGGTGCCGTTCGGCATTGCGCAGACGCTTGCGGGCCAGCTTGGTGGCACGCTGCAGACGCATAGATGCCTCGTCGGAGGCTATGTCCTGACGGCGGCGTGCGATGGTGATGACTGCTGTTGCGGCGACGAAGCCCAGTATCAGCATCAGGAAGAAGGCGAGGGGGGCCTTGCCTTCGTTGCCGACGGGGCGCAGGTGTGTGCTCTTGCGTATGTGGTGTATGTCGCTGTTGAGCATCTTGACGTCGCTTTTTGCTGCCGTTCCGGGCAGGGGTTTGCCCACTTTGATGTGTATTTTGTTGCACTTCTTCGTGACGTACTGGCCTGTCGACGGGTCGAAGTAGACGTAGTCGAAGTCGGGCAAATCGTATTCGCCTTGTGTCTGCGGCGTGACTATCCATTCAAAGGTGCGGCTGCCGCTGAGGCCGTTGTCGCCCTTGTTGATTTCGTCCACAATGCGAGGCTCGTAGACTTCCATACCCTTCGGGAAGTTGATGGCTGGCGGCTCCAGCAGGCTCAGGTTGCCGCGGCCGCTGACGGTGACGCTGTAGGTGAAGGCCTCGTTGGCACGCAGTTCGGTGAGGTCTGTCTTGGCCTTGACGTCAAAGCGTCCTACGCCACCGGCAAAGCCTTCGGGCGCTTCGGGCAACGGCTTGACTTTGACGTTGATGGAGTTGCTTGTCAGCGAACGCACAACAGACTGCTGCTGAGTGAAGTTGAAGAAGGGGTCGTCGATGAAGAAGTCGAAGATGGTGCCTGTGCGCTGGTGCTGCACCTGTGTCTGTATGATGGCTACGACGTCGGTCTTGAGCGGGGCGATGTTCAGTTTGCCTGTCTCCTGCGGATAGAGCGCTCCGCGGCGTATCTCGGCCACTTGGTATTGGCGGCCGTTGTAGGTCTCGGTGTACTGTTTGACTTGGGTCATATTTTCGCTCAAATCCTCGCTCCAGAAGCCTTTGTTGCGCGGCAGCTTGTCTATCTGGAACTGCGTCAGCGGCACTTGGGTGTAGATTTTGTAGACAATAATGGCTTCTTCGCCCTGATAGAGGCTGTTCTTGTTGATGGATGCGCGGGCAAAGAGGGTGTTGTTGTCGATGGTCGTTGCCGGCTGCGGAGCCTGCTGCTGTCGCTGCTGTTGGCTGGGGCGCGACGGCTGCCCCCAGCCCCAGCCGCCTTGGTTCTGCTGCTGGCGATTGGCATTGGCATTGGGGTCGGCTTTCTCCACTTTTATGCTGAACGGCTTGCTGCTCACTGTCTTGCCGTCGACGGTGCAACTGGCGGCACCGACATTTGCGGTACCTTCCTCGTCGGCTTGGACAATGATTGTAAAGGTGTTGGACACCGACCGCGACACCTTGCCGTTGATGTACGAACTCGAACTGCTGAAGCCTGTGTTTGGGCCACCCAAAAGTGTAAGACCTTTCAATGTGGGCATTTTGAAATTCTGAGCGCGGGCATTGACTTCGAACGTGATTTGGAAGGCCTGTCCTTCAGCCACGGTGTTGCGTGTGCGGACATTCATCACGGCGTTCTGTGCCACCACCGATGCCGTCAGCAGCATCAGGCTTAATAATGCTATAGTTCTTTTCTTAATCATTCTCATCGTGTTATCCTTTGTTTACCAGTCTTTTTCTATCTTTGTTGGCGAACCTTGACGTCGTTCTTTGGAAGCTTCTTTCATCCTTACGGATTTCATTGTCTGCTGTTCGTTGTTTTTCATTGCATTGAGCATCTGCTCGGCCTCGCGCCGACGTTGCTCTTGCTGCTTGCCGTCTTTTTTGTCCCTCTGCTGGTCCTGCTGGTTTTGTTGGTTCTGTTGATTCTGTTGGTTCTGCTGGTTCTGCTGGTTCTGCTGGTCTTGCTGGTTTTGTTGGTTTTGTTGGTTCTGCTGGTTCTGGTCTTGGTTCTCGTTTTGCTGTCCTTGACCGCCACTGCCGCCTTGCTGTTCCGGGCGCAGCAGTTGCTTGGCCAGCGACAGGTTGTGCTTGGCGTCGCTGTTTTTGCTGTCCAGCCGCAGTGCCGACTGGTATTCCTTGATGGCCTGTTGCAGGCTTTGGGCGTCATATCCGCCAGTGTCGCGTGCGGCAAGTGCCTTGCGCAGGTGTATGTTGCCGGCGTTGTAGTGGGCCATTGTCCGCTGCTCGCGGGTGGCGCTGCTGTTCTGGCACACTTTGTCGTAGTAGGCAAGGGCGGTGTCGTTCTGCCCGAGCCGGCTGTGGGCCAAAGCGCGGTTGTACTGGGCTTTGGCATAGTTGCTGTCGGCCTTCAGGGCTGTGCGGTAGTTGTTTAGGGCGCTGGTGAAGCTCTCTTTTTTAAGCTCGTTGTTGCCCTTCCGTGTCGCAACGCGCCGGCCCTTGGACGTTTTGCGGTCCACTTTGTAGAGCGTTGTGGCTTTTTCCCTGCGGTATTGGCCCAGGACGCTGTTGTCCTGCCCGTTTTTTGCTTGAGGTTCGGCCTGTTGCGCAACGGCACCTGCCGAACACATAACTGTCAATAATATCAGCGACAAATATTTTTTCATAATTCCATAGTCAAATAGTGATCAGTGTATTTCTGTCGACAATAAAAAGATTCATTTTCTCCGTATCATCTTGTTGAAGTTGATTCTTGGGTTTTTGCGTTCGAAGATAAACACTTCGAGCAAAATCAGCAAAAGGCCAGCCGCAAGCGGATACTGGAACTGCGACTTGTAGGAGGTGAACTGCGCGGCGCCGAATTTCTGGCTGTCCAGCTTCGACAGCTGTTTCACCAGCTCGTCAATGGCGGCGTTGCCGTTGGCCGAATGGACATAGATGCCGTTGCCAGCCTTGGCTATGTCGCGCAGCATATCCTCGTTCAGGCGCGTCGTGACGACGTTGCCTTCGCTGTCTCTGCGCCAGTCGGTTATCTGCCCGTTGCGGCCCATTATGGGTATTTGGCTGCCTGTCGTCGAACCGATACCGATAGTGCATACCATAATGCCTTGGTCGGCAGCGTTTTTGGCAGCCTCGACGGCATCGTCCTCGTGGTTCTCGCCGTCGCTGAGGATAACGATGGCACGGCTTTTGTTGGGTTCCCACTGCGGCTCCGAGTCGTCGCCCTCGTTGCCGTATCCCAGCGTCGCCATACCTTTGTCGATGGCGTCGCCAATGGCGGTGCCCTGCTCGTTGATGAGGTCGGTGCCTATCTGGTCAAGAAACATCTTGGTGGCACCGTAGTCGTTGGTCAGCGGCATCTCGATGAATGCCCTTCCGGCAAAGACCACCAGCGACACGCGGTCGCCGCCCAGCTGGTTCATCAGGTTGCGCACCGTCTGCTTGCTTTTTTCCATTCGGCTGGGCTTCATATCCTGCGCTAGCATACTGTTCGACACGTCGATGCATACGGCCATATCGATGCCCCGCTGCTCGCCTTCGGCGATGCTGCTGCCTATGCGCGGGTTGGCAAGGGCCACAATCAGCAGTCCTATACCTGCACACAGCAGTGCAAGCTTGACGATGGGCCTGCGCCACGAGGCGTCGGGCTGAAGCTTTCCCATCATCGCCTCTTCGGCAAACTGCGCCAGCATACGTTTCTTCCGCCGCTGCCGCAGGATGAAGGCAATGACCATAAGTGGTATTACGGCCAGCAGCCACAGTATCTTTATATTTTCAAAGTTCATTTTCTATCGGTGGTTTATTGAATCGTTGTTTAAAAAAATGACACATCTCACGGGACGGTGGTCAGCCTTCAAAGCCTCTCAGCAGCATTTCCAGCCCCAGAGCCAGCAGGGCCAGCAGCAGGAAAATCTTGAATTCCTCCTTGGTCTGCTGGTATTGGGTCACGTCGATGCGTGTCTTTTCGATTTTGTCTATCTGGTCGAAGATCTCCTTCAGCGAGTTCTTGTCCGTGGCGCGGTAGTAGTGTCCGCCGTCGGTGCTCTCGGCCATACGCGTAAGCAGTGGCTCGTCGAGGTCGGCTTTGGCATAGAACGGGCGCCCGTACTCGTCGTGGTAGAGCACATCGCCGCGGCTGCCCACACCGATGGTGTACAGGCGGATGCCGTATTCGCCGCTCAGCTCGGCGGCCGTCTCGGGGTCGATCGAGCCGCGGTTGTTCACGCCGTCGGTCAGCAGGATGATGACCTTGCTGACGGCCTTGCTGTCCTTGATGCGGTTCACGGCGGTAGCCAGGCCGTCGCCGATGGCGGTGCCGTCCTCAAGCAGGCCGGTGCGCATCGCTGCCAGCTGGCGTTGCAGTACGTTGTGGTCGATTGTCAGTGGCGTCTGGGTGAAGGCTTCGCCGGCAAATTCCACCAGGGCGATGCGGTCGCTCTTGCGGCCGTCGATAAACTTCTGGGCCACATCCTTGGCGGCTTCCAGACGGTTGGGCTTGAAATCCTCGCCTTTCATACTGCCCGACACGTCAATGGTCAGCACGATGTCGATGCCTTCAATCTCCATCTCCTCGCGGCTCAGCTTGCTTTGGGGGCGTGCCAGCGCCACCACCAGCAGCGTCACGGCGATGCATCGCAGCGCGAAGCGGGCGTGGTAGAGCGTGTGCCTCACCGTGCGGCCACCCTCGCCGAACATCTTGATGTCGGGAATGTGGATCGGGGCCTTTATGCGCTTGTAGCGCAGCGCGTACCACACAATCATCAGCGGCACCAGCGCCAGCAAAAGCAACAGCCACGGATGGGCAAAACTAATATTTCCAAACATTTATTTCCCTCCCTCGTTTTCAGGATTGTTGATTCTGTGTGTCTCGGCAACCTTGCGCACAAAGTCGACGGCGCATTGCATCGCCTCGTCGTGCTCGTAGCTCTCGGGCTGCATTTTGGCGAACTTCACCATATCGGCCTTCTGCAGCAGCTTGCGCAGCAGGGCCTCGCTATCCTCGCTCCAGTCGGCGATGCCGTGGAAGGCCTTGAGCGTCTGGCGCGTGGTCATCTCGGCGGCCAAAATTCCGTACATATTGCGCAGAAAACGGCGGACGATATCGGTGATGTCGGTATAGTATTTCTTGATTCTGCCTTTCTGCCACAACTCCTTGCGTCTCAGGGCCTCAAGCTCCGACAGGGCCTTCTTGTCGGCAGGCGTGGGCTTGGCTCCCGGCAGGGCGATGATGGGCTTGTGCTCCTTGCGCCGCTTGACAATCCAAATCAGGACAGCGACAATCAGGGCGGCCACCAGCGCCAGCACCACCCAGCGCGCCACCTCCCAGAAGGTCAGAGGCTCGCTGATGTAGTCGACATCGGCCTTCATTTCGCACTTCACCGTGTCGGCGTCGGCAGCGTAAAGCACCGTCAGCTGCAGCGTGTCGGACGGCGACAGCATCACCAGCCTTCCGCCGTCGGCTATCTTCACGACGATACCGCCGATGGTCTGCACCCCGGCGTCGAACGAGGTCACCGTCACCTTCTGCTCGATGCCGGTGGGCTTGCCGTTGGCGTCGCGCAGGGTGTCGTTCTCGCTTTCAAGGGCTTCGATGCCAGGCTGCAGCAGCTCCTCGGGGCTCGGCATCTGCACGCGCTTGCCGCCGATGCCGTCCAGCCGTATGTGCAGCACCGTCTGGTCGCCAATTGTGATGGTGTCGGCATCGAGGTGCGCCGACACTTTCATCGTCCCGTCGCTCGACGGCAGTTGCGGCCTTGGAGCAGGGGCGGTTGCAGCCTGGGGAGCCTGCGCTCTCGGGACGGCTTGCGCCCTGGGGGCTGCGGCCGGAGCCTGGGCGTCGGCCTGCTCACTTGTCGGCGTCTTGCTGTCGAGCGTCACGCGGCGGTCCACAAGGCCCTTGCCGTCGTTTTGGGCCGAGGCGGCAAACGCCCAGGTCGACAAGGCTAAGAATACAGCTGCTTTTATTATCGTTTTCATTATGATTCGTTGTTTTTGTTGGTGAATAGTGAATGGTGAATAGTGAATTGTGACCTGTGATGTGTGACCTGTGATCCGTGCGCGTTCGTGTCACAGGTCACTGGTCACTGGTCACTCATCACTCATCACGCTCCGCGACGTTTGAAGACTCCAATCAGGGGCTTCACGAAATCCTGGCCGGTGGTGATGGTGGCACTGTCGATGCCGTATTTCTGCATCAGGGTGTCGCCGCGCTGGACATAGCGCCGGTGGAAGTCGGCATAGGCTTCGCGCACGGGTGCCGACGAGGTGTCGATCCATCGCGTCTGGCCGGTCTCGAGGTCTTCGAACGACACCAGTCCCATCCGTGGCAGCTCGCGCTCGCGCTCGTCATCGATGCGCAGCACCACCAGGTCGTGCTTGCTGGCGGCAATCTTCAGCGCGTTCTCGTAGCCGTCGTCGCACAGGTCGCTGAGCAGGAAGGCCGTCGACCGCTTCTTGGTCACGTTGGTGAAATAGCGCAGCGCCTCGCTGATGTCGGTGCCGCGTCCCGTGGGGCGGAAGCCGATTAGCTCGCGTATGATGCGCAGAATGTGGCTGCTGCCCTTCTTGGGCGGTATGAATTTCTCGATGCGGTCGCTGAACATCACCACGCCCACCTTGTCGTTGTTGTGTATGGCCGAAAAGGCCAGCGTGGCGGCAATCTCGGCGGTCAGCTGCGACTTCAGCTCGCTGCGGGTGCCGAACAGCTGCGAGCCGCTGACGTCGACCAGCAGCATCACCGTCAGTTCGCGCTCCTCCTCGAACACCTTGACGTAGGGGTGGTTGAGGCGTGCGGTGACGTTCCAGTCGATGTTCCTCACGTCGTCGCCGTACTGGTACTCGCGCACTTCGCTGAAGGCCATACCGCGCCCCTTGAAGGCGCTGTGGTATTCGCCCGAGAACATCTGCTGCGACAAGCCCCGCGCACGTATCTCAATCCGTCTTACCTGTTTTATTATCTCGTTTTCAGTCATTTTGTTGGTTTTTGAGTGACCTGTGACCAGTGAAACGTGACCTGTGACCAGTGAAACGTGACCAGTGACCAGTGAAACGTGACCAGCGAAACGAACGCGCTCGTTTCACAGGTCACTGGTCACAGGTCACTTATCACTTGTCACACATCACGGCACATCTACGCGGTTCAGTATCTCGTTGACGATTTCCTCGCTCTTGACGTTTTCGGCTTCGGCCTCGTAGGTCAGGCCGACGCGGTGGCGCAGGACGTCCATAGCCACGGCGCGCACATCCTCGGGGATGACGTATCCGCGGCGCTTCATAAAGGCGTAGCTCTTCGACGCTATGGCCAGGCTGATGGAGCCGCGCGGCGAGGCGCCGTAGCTGATCATCGGGCGCAGCTTCTCGAGCTGGTACTGCTCGGGATAGCGTGTGGCAAAGATGATGTCGGTGATGTAGCTCTCAATCTTCTCGTCCATATAGACCTCCCTCACCAGGCGGCGCGCCTTCAGGATGTCGTCGGGCTTCATCATTGCCGTCTGGCGGTTGAAGCCGTCGCTGAGGCTCTGGTGCAGTATCTGGCGCTCCTCGGCCTTGTCGGGATAGCTGATGACCACCTTCAGCATAAAGCGGTCCACCTGTGCCTCGGGCAGTGGGTAGGTGCCCTCTTGCTCAATGGGGTTCTGGGTGGCCATCACGAGGAAGGGCTCCTCGAGGCGGTAGGTGTTCTCGCCGATGGTCACCTGGCGCTCCTGCATAGCCTCGAGCAGGGCGCTCTGCACCTTGGCCGGGGCGCGGTTGATTTCGTCGGCCAGGATGAAGTTGGAGAAGATGGGGCCCTTCTTGACCTGGAAGGTCTCGCTCTTCTGGCTGTAGATCATTGTGCCGATGAGGTCGGCGGGCAGCAGGTCGGGCGTGAACTGGATGCGGCTGAACTTGGCGTCGATGGCCTTGGCCAGCGTGGTGATGGTCAGCGTCTTGGCCAGTCCGGGCACACCCTCGAGCAGCACGTGGCCGTCCGAAAGCAGGCCGATCATCAGGCTGTCGATCATATGTTTCTGACCCACAATGTTCTTGCGCATCTCCATCGTCAGTGCGTCGACCACGGCGCTCTCGCGTTCGATGCGTTCGTTCAATTCCTTGATATTTACAGGCTCGTTCATATAGTTTGATTTTTATGTTTTCGAAAAAAGCAGGGTGTGGAAGTCCGTTTTTTTGAAATCCACATTCCGTAAAACGCTTGCGCGTGTGAAAAATTGTAGGGAAAACATTTTTTTTGAAAATTTAATATTCCCCCCGCGCCGCTGCCGCACCGGGGTGGGGGACCCCCGGCACCGATGCGGGCGGGGGTGCGCAACGGGGACGGAAAGGGCTGAAAAACGGGTATTGAAAACCAGCATTTTAAGGCACCCGCTCCGCCCGTTGTACAGTATATG
>DFHL01000062.1 GCA_002371315.1 Bacteroidales bacterium UBA3724
ACTCATCACCAATCACTCATCACTAATCACTCATCACCAATCACCAATCACTAATCACCAATCACTAATCACCAATCACTAATCACCAATCACTAATCACTCATCACTAATCACTCATCACCAATCACCGTTCACCCACCCATGTCCACAACCGCAATAGCAATCATCATCGTCCTCACGGCCCTGCTCAGCGTCGGCGTGACGGGACTCATATTCTACAAGGTCGCCCAGACCTATTTCGACAACCAGCAGAAGACGCAGATGCTGCAGATGAAGATCGACGAGCACAAGGAGTCGCTCAAGGTCGTCACCCCCATCCGCCTGCAGGCCTACGAGCGTATGGCCCTCTACTTGGAACGCATCTCGCCCAACAGCCTTATCCTCCGCACCTTCCGCCCCGGAATGGACATCAAGGCGCTGCAAGTGGCAATGACCAAGAATATCCGCGACGAGTGGGAACATAACCTCAGCCAGCAGGTGTACCTCAGCGCCGAGAGCTGGAACCGCATCCGCGAGGCCAAGGAGGAGATGATCAACCTCATCAACGGCAGCGCCGTCAAGTTGCCTGACGACGCCGACCCGTCGAGCTTGGCCGGCGCCATCTTCGAAAGCTGCGCCAAGAGCAAGATTCCCACCGACGAGGCTATCGAATTTATGAAGCAGGAGATACAGGAGAGATTCGCATAACAAGACTTAATCATATTTTCGCAAGCAGGGATGCTTGCGTACCAAAACGATAAGCGGGCACTTCTGCCCGTTTTTTTTTATTCGCATCGGCCGTCGGGAGTGCAGACCTGAGGGACATACCGAAGGGTATCGACGACTGTGTAGTCGAGGTCGGTCACAGGAACTGTGACGTCACGTATGTCGGTAGGTTCAAATGTGGCGTTGCCGTTTGCGTCGACGACATAGGTGCATTTCATGCGGTTTTGCGGGTCTAAGAGCATTGTGGTCGGTGTACCGTTAGGGCCTGTGATGGTCTGCGCCTGCGGAGCAATGTCGTTGACAATGTTGTTCATCCGGTTGTCGGCCACGTCCCATCCCAGTTCTTCGTAGCTGGCACAGCGATGTCGCATTACGTTCCACAACAGTGTCCTCTTTTTTTTCACCATCAGGGGCCGATACTGCGGCAGGGTGTCGTTGATCCAGTAGCGGGGTGCGTCGATGTGGTAGTTGGCGAACACTTTGTCCATATACTGCGCCGTGCTATAGCGCTCTTCGATGAAATACCAGCGCACGCGGTTGCTGTCGCATTCAGCCATCTTGCGCGGGTATACATCGCGCATGCTGATGTGGCAAGGCCCACAGCACGAGCTGGTCAGCACCACTACCTTGTAGTGCGTCGTGTCGGCAGCAATAATCTGCTTCAGTTGCGCTACGGTAATTGGGGTGAGTTCCTCCATCTGCAATACCTTGCGGTAGTTCCTCGCCGTGGGCTTTTCCATCATGCAGCCCGCAAAAAGCACAGCCGTAAACATAACTATCGTCAATCTTTTCATTTTATTTACAATATTTAAATGATTATCTGCATTTCATTTATTCTTACGACCGCAGAATGCGGTCGCCTCCTTGTCCTGCATATATAGACGAACAAGGATGCAAATTCTTGCAAAAATTATAGAAAAACGATTTATGGTTAGCTCCGTTGTGTCGGATTTGCAATCCGACACAATTTAATATAAGGATTTGCAATCCGATGCGATTAAAAATATGCGGTGGTTCACAAATCCGCCGCAACGGGAATATTCCCGAGTTTCAACTGCTGCCGCGCGACGTGCAAGATATGGCCGTCAGATCAATCCTTGATGCCGGGGCCTCGGTCCGACAGGCTGTGAGCCACACAGGACTAACCACAAAACAAATCCAAAAGCGTTATGACAAATAGTTTAAGTTCACCCCCATCAGAAAGGGCAAAAATGACCTGTCCCCTTTTGCCCTTCATTGATTTGCGGATTGTAAATCCTTATATTAAGCAGCGTCGGATTGCAAATCCGCCGCAACGGACCTGTCCCCTTTTGCCCTTTATCTTGTGGGGAGTCGACTGGTGCCTCTGATGTTTTGCCGCTATTACCGTCGGGTGTAAATGCTGCCGTCCTCGAGGTGGCGTACACGTGTGGAGTCGTAGCTTGCATTGACAAAGCTTCGCCTTTCGTCAAGCACTTCGGTGGCTATGTCGGCGACGTCGATTATGGTGTGGAAAAGGTCGTCGATCATATACGGCGTATGCGTCTGCTGCGCGAGGAGGGGATTGCGGCTTTGCAGATACTCCTTTTGTGAGTGTGAGAACCACATAATGAACGGTATTTCGACATTGGCGTTGGGGATGCGGTCGGAGTAGTCGTGGCCGGAATAGTCGCCCTCGTCGTATACATTCTCGCCGTGGTCGGAGAGGTAGATGGCGGTGATGCGCACCGCGCGGTGCGCCGCTGCGTAGGTGTCGAGCATTGTGAGTATGCTGTCGACGATGAAATCGTTGTACAGCACGGCGTTGTCGTAGGTGTTGATGGTGCGTGTGCGCTTGTCGCCCCGGTCTTCGTATTGTGCAAATGGGGCAGGGTAGCGCTTGTTGTACTGCGTGTGGCAGCCCATCAAGTGCAGGAATACGACCTTGTTCTTGGCATTGTCGTCGAGTGCTGAGTGCAGGGGGTCGAAGAGGCGTTGGTCGAGCGATACGGTCATCGTGCTCTCTTTCGACGAATTGGCGGTGATGTTGACAAAAGTCAGGGCATCGGCATTTTGTGCCAGGCTGGTCACACCGTTGTCCCACAGGCCGATAGGCGATTGGTTAGATAGCCAGAAGCTTTTGTATGGCGAGGAATGGAGTATGTCGAAGATGTGTATGCAGCTGTCGAGCGGGCGGCTGTTGTCGGTGTTGTTTTCGGTAAGGAAGTTCATCACGGAACGCAGGGTGTTGGAGTTGGCGCTGATTACGTTGTCGAAGACCAGGATGTCGTTCCTCTTTGCGAGTCGCGGCGAGGTTTGGCGGTGGTAGCCGTAGAGCGACAGGTGGTTGCGGTTGCACGATTCGCCGATTATCACGACGACAAGGGTTGAGTCGCTGGTTGTCAGTCGGGTGTCGACGTTGTACAGCTCGCGGGTCTTCAGGCTTTTGTATTCCTTTGATTCTTCGAAGAACGAGACGACGGCGCGTTCCACGTCGGGCACGGCGAGGCGCAGGAAACGCTGGTGGATGATGTTGTCGGCAAAATATACAGCAACGGTGAGCCACAGCGTCAGCCAGACGGCTATTGGGCCTTTCTTTCGGAATGCGAGTTGTGGTATGTGCCTCAATGTCAGGATAAACAGAGCTATGTAGGGAATGTAGAGCAGTAGCAGCGGTGTTGTCTTGATGGCCATAAACTCCGACGCCTCGCTCCAGTTGGTGTTGAGGAATACGAAGATGGACGAGGCGTTGAGTGGGCATTTCAGCACGGTCCAGTGGAATAGGTTGACAAAACCGTCGGCAAACAGCAGACTTGCGGTCGTGACGTAGAGCCACCGCTTGCGCGTCAGGACGTAGGGCATCAGCAACACCGCTGTCCACATCAGCGGCAGGAGGATGCTCCTTGCCGTAATGGCGTTGCTGTTGAGCACGAGGCCTGCGGTTGGAGTGAAAAGCACCAAGGCGAGGAGCCAGAGGATGCCCAGCGGATTATGGTTTTTGTCGGTCATCGTGCGGTCTTGCGGAATGTTGTTTTGTTATTTTTCCACAGGCTTGCCGGCTTTTTGCCAGGCGATGATGCCACCGTCGAGGTTGTAGACGGTGCAGCCCTTTGCGGCGAGCTGCTCGGCGGCCATAAGACTGCGCCTGCCGCTGCGGCAGTAGACGGCCACTTTGCCTTTGGCATCCTGGATGCGGCTGGCAAAGTCGGCGGCTTTTACGTCGATGTTTTCAGCTTTGGCGATATGCCCTTCGGTGTATTCCTTTGGTGTCCGGACGTCGATAAGGCGAACGCTCTTTTTGCCTATTGTTTTGGCAAATTCGTCCACACTGATGGTCGTTACCGTTCCCGTCGGGCTCTGCACGGCATTCCTGTTGCTTCCGCAGCCGACCAACATCGCTGCAAACAAGGCCATTGCAAATATGTGTTTCATAATTGTTTCTATTTGGAAGTTGCAAAATTACACATTTTCTTCGGGATGAGAATAATTATTTTGCACCTTCCGCTCGGATATTCCAAAACTGCCTAAAAACGATTTGCCAAATAAAACGACAGCCTCCCGCCCCGGGTTTCGGCTTTGTGGGTTGTATCGGATTTTCAATCCGCCAACATTAACACTTTTGCAGGTGTTTTGTGTTTTGCGGATTGCAAATCCTTATATTAAGCAGCGTCGGATTGCAAATCCGCCGCAACGGATCCGCCGCAACGGATATCCAACTTTATCGCAACAAGGTTACCGTACCCACAGCCTTCTGTATTATTTTTGGCTGGTCTTTACGGCTGTATCGCAATATCCAAGTGTATGAAGCTTGGGGACAAGGAGTCCCATCTTTAAGCGTACCGTCCCATCCCTCTAAGGGATTATCGCTATGCCAAACCATTACTCCATTGCGGGCGTAGATGTATAGGTCAAACATTGTAACATCATTGCCTTTAATAATA
>DFHL01000135.1 GCA_002371315.1 Bacteroidales bacterium UBA3724
ACTCCCTTTACAGAAAGCGACATCGAACACCGTCGCACCCTTTTGGGCACGCTCTACAGCAACCAATCCAACGCCAATATTCTGTTGGCTCAGATTTGAATAATTCCCTCTTTCCTTTTTTACTGGTTTGCAGAATCATATTCGTATTATTCGTGCAATCCGTGTATTCGTGCAATTCGTGTTCAAAAAAACTCGAAAAGCTTGCCTAAGTTGTTTTAGTTTTCGTTTTTTGTATCTGAAGTTAAAGTTAAGGTTAACGTTAAAGTTTTGTTTTCGTTTTTCGTATCTGAAGTTAAAGTTAAGGTTAAGGTTAACGTTAAAGTTTTTTCGTTTTCCTCTTCGTTTTCGTACAAAGTTTGCCTTTTTTTGATTATCTTTGCATTTTCAAAATTCAGAGAAAAACAAATTAAATTTTTATAAATCAACAATCTATTTAATTCTATGACAAAATACGTATACACTTTTGGAGGCAAAAAAGCCGAAGGTAAAGCCGATATGAAAAACCTTCTCGGCGGCAAAGGTGCCAATCTTGCAGAAATGTGTCTGCTCGGACTCCCTGTTCCCGCAGGACTGACAATAACCACAGAATGCTGCACCGCATATTATGACAACAACTGCCAGCTGCCTTCAGGCCTTATGGATGAAGTGTGGAACGGAATGAAAAATGTTGAGAACATCATGGGTATGCGTTATGACGACCCCGAGAACCCGCTGCTCGTCTCTTGCCGCTCCGGCGCCCGTAGCTCTATGCCCGGCATGATGGACACCGTCCTCAACATCGGTCTCTCCAGCAAAACCATTCCTGGTATGCTCAAGAAAACCAACAACCCACGTTTCGTATACGACTCCTACCGCCGTCTCATCATGATGTATGCCGACGTTGTTATGGAAAAATCAGAGGGAATCGAACCCGCCGACGGGAAAGGTATCCGCAAGCAACTCGACGATATGCTCGACGAGTTCAAGGCTAAACGCGGCTACAAGAGCGATACCGAAATCACCGCCGACGAGCTGAAGCAGCTGGCCGAGGACTTCAAGAAAAAGGTGAAAGAAGTGCTCGGTGCCGAATTCCCCGACGATGCTAAAGCCCAGATGGAAGGTGGCATCAAGGCCGTCTTCAAATCCTGGAACGGCAAGAAAGCTGTAAGCTACCGCAAGATCGAAGGCATCCCCGACGACTGGGGAACAGCTGTCAACGTACAGGCCATGGTGTTCGGCAACATGGGCGATACCTCAGCAACCGGCGTCGCTTTCACTCGCAACCCCGCCACCGGCGACAACCAGTTCTACGGCGAATGGCTTATCAACGCTCAGGGCGAAGATGTCGTCGCTGGTATCCGGACTCCCAACCCGCTGAACGACGACACCAAGAACGAGCAGAACAAGCACATGCACTCGATGCAGGAGCTGATGCCCGAGACATACAAGGAACTGTGCGACATCCGCAGCATCCTTGAGAAGAACTACCACGACATGCTCGACATCGAGTTCACCATCCAGGACGGCAAGCTGTACATGCTGCAGTGCCGCGTGGGCAAGCGTACTGGTGTGGCCGCCCTCACCATGGCCATGGATATGCTGAAGGAAGGCCTGATCGACGACAGCGAGGTGGTGATGCGCATAAGCCCCGCCCAGCTCGACGAGTTGCTGCACCCGATTCTGGATGCCGCCGACGAGAAGAAGCATACAGTGCTGGCCAAGGGTCTGCCCGCCGGCCCCGGCGGTGCCGTGGGTGTCATAGCCCTCACCAGCGAGAAAGCCAAAGAGTACCAGGCTGCCGGTATCAAGAATATCCTCGTCCGCGAGGAGACCAACCCCGAGGACGTCGAGGGCATGCGTGCCGCCGACGGTATCCTTACCGCCCGTGGCGGTATGACCTCGCACGCCGCCCTCGTGGCCCGTGGCTGGGGCAAGTGCTGCATCGTGGGCTGCGACGCCGTGAAGATTGAGTTAGAGAAGACCAGCGTAAAGACCGACCAATTCGGTAAGAAGAAAGTGAACGTGGAAGAATGTGGCACCGTGATTATCAACGGCAAGACCTTCAAAGAGGGCGACCTGCTGAGCCTCAACGGCTCGAAGGGCTGGGTCTATGACGAGGAAGTCAAGATGATCAACGCTACCGAGAACCCCCTGTTCCAGCAGTTCATGAAGATTGTCGACAAGCACCGCAAGATGGGTGTCCGCACCAATGCCGACAATCCCGCCGACGCCCAGAAGGCTATCGACTTCGGTGCCGAGGGCATCGGCCTGTTCCGCATCGAACACATGTTCTACGGCGAGAACAGCGAGAAACCCCTTGAGAAGCTGCGCAATATGATTCTGGCCAACACCAGCGAGGAGCGCATCGCTGCCCTCGACGAGCTGGAACCCTACATCCGTGAGAGTGCTAAGGGCACGCTGAAGGTGATGGACGGCAAACCCCTGACCTTCCGCCTGATGGATCCCCCGCTGCACGAGTTCGCACCTCAGGGCGAGGAGAAGATGCGCGAGGCCGCCAAGCGCCTTGGCATCAGCTACGAGGATGTGAAGAAGCGCGTCGAAGGCCTGCATGAGGTCAACCCCATGATGGGTCTGCGTGGCGTGCGTCTGGGCATCATCTACCCGGAGATTACCCGCGTGCAGTTCCGCGCCCTCTTCAGCGCCACCTGCGAGCTGATGAAGGAAGGCTACAAGCCGATGCTCGAAATCATGGTGCCGCTGACCATCAACGCTGCCGAGCTCCGTCACCAGAAGGCCATAGCCACCGCGGTGAAGGACGAGGTGGAGAAGAAGTACGGCATCAAGTTCGACTACAAGTTCGGCACCATGATCGAGATTCCGCGTGCCGCACTGGTTGCCAACCAGATTGCCGAGGTGGCCGAGTTCTTCAGCTTCGGCACCAACGACCTGACGCAGATGACCTTCGGATTCAGCCGCGACGACGTCAATGCCATCGTCAAGGAGTATGTCGACGAGAATATCATCCCGGCCGACCCGTTCAACAGCTTCGACACCGAGTGTGTCGGTGAACTGGTGAAGATCGGCATCGAGCGTGGCCGTAGCACCCGCGCCGCCCTGAAGTGCGGCGTCTGCGGTGAGCACGGCGGTGACCCGACGGCTGCCGAGTTCTTCTACAAGGCCGGCATGAACTACGTCAGCTGCTCGCCCTTCCGCGTGCCCGTGGCCCGCCTCGCCGCCGCCCAGGCCGCCATCAAGGAAGCCCGTGAGAATAAGGGATGAGGAGTAGACAGAGCTCATTGATAATATTGAAGTCCACCCTGGGTAGACTTCCGTCCTACTACTGCGAGATCGAGAACCGGGCTGCCCGCGGGGAGGAGTTCGTCTCCGCCACCGCCATTGCCGAGAGCCTGAGCATCAACCCGATTCAGGTGCGCAAGGATTTGGCGAGCATCAGTTCGGAGCCGGGACGTCCGAATGTGGGGTTCCGTGTGAAGACGCTGCTGGAGGATTTGAAGGTCTACCTGGGTTACGACCAATATGACGAGGCCGTGCTGGTGGGTGTGGGTGCTTTGGGGCATGTGCTGCTGCATTATGGCGGTTTTGCTAAATACGGCCTTGATATTGTGGCCGGATTCGACTCGGAGCCCAAGGAGAAGAAGGTGGGCGACAAAACGGTGCTGCCCATCGCGAAGCTGGTGCCGTTCCTGAAGCGCACGCATGTCAACATCGGCATCATCACTGTGCCCGCCAGCGAGGCGCAGGGGGTGGCGGACATGCTGGTGGCCGGTGGAGTACGGGCCATCTGGAATTTCGCGCCCACGACGCTGAACCTGCCCGCGGGCATCCTCGTGAAGAACGAGAACCTCGCCGCCTCGCTCGCCGCGCTGAGCGCGGAGCTGCGCCGGAGACGGTGAGAGGGTGGACGAAAAAAGACAATTACCGCCGCAAGGTTTTTCGGGCCTTTGCGGCGGTTTTGTTTTTGATTTTTTGTGTTCGATAAAAAAAGTTTGATTCAATTAAATTTTATTTTGTATCTTTGCAAAATCCAAGTGAGGGGGAAATATGTGCTAAGAAACTGAGAGTTAGTGGATAAAGGAAAAGAAATCACTAATAATTAAAAGGAATAGATATGAATATTAAGGTATGTGTAGGCAGTTCGTGCCATTTAAAGGGTTCGTACGACGTCATCGAGGCATTCAAGGCAGTGTTGAAGAAATACGACGTGGAGGATGTGGTGGATCTGCAAGCCAGTTTCTGTCTGGGTCACTGCGCCAAAGGTGTGACGGTGAGCTGCGAGGGCATGGAGGCCGCCGAAAAGGGTCCTCAGGTGGAGCAGACAGAGGAGGGCTTCATCCTGCACAGCGTCAACGCTGGCAATGTAGAGGAACTGTTTGCCAAAGAAATCTACCCGAAACTATTTCTAAACTAACACAACAACTAAATAAAAAATAATGTCCGAGTATTTGGAATTTAAGACGGTACAATGTAAAGACTGCTACCGTTGTCTACGCGAATGCCCGGTGAAGGCCATTAACATCAAGGACCATCACGCGCAAATCATCGAGGAACACTGCATCCTATGTGGCCATTGCACCAAGGTATGCCCCCAGCATGCCAAGATAGAGCATAGCGAGCTACCTGTGGTGCGCGAGTTGCTCAAGAGTGGTGCCCGTATGGCTGCTACGGTGGCGCCGTCGTTTATCAGCAGTCTTGTACAGGATGACTTCTCGGTATTACGCATAGCGCTTGCCAAACTAGGTTTTGCCATAGCCGAAGAGACGGCCATCGGCGCACAAGCCGTCACCGAAGAGTACAAACGAGTGCTTGCCAAAGGCGAAATGCGCAACTTTATCACGTCGGCTTGTCCGGCAGCCTGTCGCCTGATACAGATGTACTATCCCAAAGCTCTGCCCTATCTGGCCCCTGTCGACTCGCCGATGGTGGCACATGCAAAAATGTTGCGCCGCAACGACCCAAACTTGAAAATAGTCTTCGTCGGTCCTTGTATAGCTAAAAAACGCGAGGCCGATGAACACGCCATAGATGCCGTCATTACTTTCGATGAACTGTTGCAGCTATTTGAAGAAAACGGCA
>DFHL01000045.1 GCA_002371315.1 Bacteroidales bacterium UBA3724
AGGAAGACGCCACTCTTCGCACAGGGGTCGAGAAAGCGTGTTTTCGGACTACGGAACAACTCCTGTGGCAGCAGATCCAGCATCCTGTTGGCCAGCTCCGGCGAAGTGAAGACCTCGTCGCTGCTCAGGTTGGCAAGGCAGTTCAATATGTCCGGTGAATAATCTTGTTTCATTTCGTTATATCTTTTATGTTCTCCTGCTCGCACTACGTGCTCACGAAATCTTGTAAATCTCGTAGATTTATTCCGCCTGCGGCGGTTACGCGAAGCGCATTAATTTATAAGATTTACAAGATTTCTGCCCGCAGGGCAAGGAGTATTGATTAATCGCCATATTTATAGAGTTGAGTGTAATGCAACGGAGGATACGACCGCACAGGTTCGTCGAAGCCCTGCGCCTCGCCCTGCTCGTCGAAGAGAGAATACTGGTGTGTCTGGTTGACCAGGAAGTCAAACTGAAAGTCTCGCCGCGCAAACTGCATACTGCCCGCAATAGGTGTCCATTCGCAGAAAGTAATCGGCTTGCCGTCCGCAGTTCGATAGGTCAGCGCATCCCCGCAGACGATGTTCTTCTGCAGCATATAGCGGAGACTTCGCTGGTACGCAGGCGCCTCGCCTGCAATTGGAGACGATGAGCATTTGCTTGCGACAGCATTTCGCAGGCAAGACGCCTGCGTTTCAACGACTTCTGCAAACAGCCGTTGTCGACAAGCCTCGGCATTGTCCTCCAACAGTTCAATACCATAGCACGACCCTACGGCAATAAGGCTTTTGAACTCCCATTCCGTAGAAGACTTTACAGAAGAAAGTAGTGAAAGCTTGCGACGCAGTATTTCGATAAGGAAATTCCCGTCGCCACAGGCAGGCTCGAGGAAACGGCTGTCGAGCCGAAACGACTCATCGCGCACCAAGTCGAGCATAGCGTTCACCTCGCGCGGATTGGTGAACACCTCGCCGTGTTGAGCCACCCGCTGGCGGCTCTTAATCTGTGATTTTGTGTTTTCGTTGTCGGGCATAAGAAAATCGTGGAACTTTGCTTATGTCCTCTTAGGTGTTCCACGACCTGCCCGACAATTAAGTAAAGCCCACGATATTCTCGTGAGCGTTTACCGCTTTACATTGTCGGAACTTGATTTGTGGAACTTCAAGAGGACAGTTAGAGCGAAAACGCTTTATAACATGTTAGTTATCTTCTATTTTTCTGTTTCTATATGTTGTTTTTAGTTTTATATTTTGGCTGCAAAGATACGGATTATTTTTGGATCAAACAAATCTTATTCCAAAACAAATTGATTGTCAGCGCAATTCTCCCAGCGCTGGCGGGCGGCCTCCAGACCTTTGTGCAGCTGGCGTTGCAGGAGTTCTTTGGAGGGGAGTTCGGTCATATACTGCGCCACCTTGATGCCGGACTTGTCGAGTTGCAGCAACTCTATCTGCTCGTCGCCACCTTCGGTGCAGAGCAATAGGCCGAGGGGTTGCTCCTCGCTGGGCTCCATCTCGTTGGCTTCGAGCCAGCGCAGGTACAGCTCCATTTGTCCTTTGTACTGCGCCTTGAATTTGCCGAGTTTCAAATCGATGGCTATCAGCCGGTGCAGCCTGCGATGATAGAAAAGCAGGTCGAGATAGAAGTCCTCGCCGTCGATAATCATCCGCTTCTGCCGCTCGACGAAAGTGAAGCCATTGCCCAACTCCAGTATAAACTGTTCCAGATGCGCCACAAGGCTGTCCTCGAGACTCTTTTCACTATACATCCCTTTCAACCCTGTGAACTCCAAGAAATAAGGGCTTTTGAAGACAAGGTCCGGGGAGAGAACGTTGTTTTCCCGCAATTCCGACAGCTCCTGTTTGATTAGTTCGTCTGGTTTCGTCGCAATGGCAGTACGCTCGTAGAGCATACCGTCAATCTCCTTGCGTAGCTGGTTGCGTCCCCATTTCTCGGAAGCTGCTAACGTTAAATAGAATTCTCTTTGAAGGTCATTCTTTAACGGGATAACTTCCACAAAATGAGACCAAGACAATTGTGTCGCAAGCTGCGCGACAATTTGGAAATCGGGGAGACAAGCTGCGAATTGCATCATCCGACGGATACTTTTCTCATCAAATCCCTTTGCTCCAAATTCTTCCTGCAATTGTCGCGCCACCTGCGCGACAATTTGCTTTCCATAGGTGGCACGCTCGTTCCCAAGCACTTCTCGATTGATACGTTCGCCGATATGCCAATACATCAGAGTGAGTTCAGCATTGACATTTACTGCAACACGACTGCGTGTCTGGTTGATTATCTGCCGCAGGTCGTCAACCAACGGCATAATATTGTTATTCTGTATAGTTATGCTGTCTGCCATTAGATAGTTGTTAGCTATTTTTTGTTTGCAAAGATACGAATTATATTTGAATCAAACAAATATTATTGTAAAACTAACTGACTGTCGGCGCATTTTTCCCAACAATAGAGGGCGGATTACAAGCCTTTATGCAGCTGGCGTTGCAGACTACTTTGCGCCATTGGCGGCTATCGAGAATTCGATCTTAATGCTGTGGTTCTCCACAGCCTTGGGATACCGTTCTTCGGTAACAACAGGCAGGATGACGGAGAAGCGATGGCTGCCGGGGATGGTGAAGGACTGGGCATCGTAGGGGTCGTAGAACATATTGTCGCGGATGGAATAGAGGGTGGGACGCGAATGCGTCAATGTGTCGGTACCAAGGATGCGGAGCTCAACAAGGTCATCGCTACCTACAACCTGATTATGAATAAACTCCGGTTTTCCGCCAGTATAGGACAGGTCACCTCTCTGCAGGGTGATGCTCTTGCCCATAGGCACGGAGTCTTCGAGTATGATGAATGTGTTCTTTACGGGTCGGTCGTCGGCATCCAACAAATTCTCGGAGGGCACGCTGACGACCTTCGCCGCGCCGTGGTTGCTCGTTGCTGACAGCTGCATCGTGCTGTCGTGGTCACCGCCGAAGCTAACCGAAAAGTCAACAATGTATTCTATCTTGTCCTGGTTATCCCAATCGAAGCCTATTTGGGGACTTCGATTGCAACTGGCCAACATCGACAATATTATCAAAACCAATATTATAAGTCTGTTTTTCATAAATAATGATAGCCAATATTGCGTGCAAAGTTACAAATTAATTCCAACATTCGGTATAACTGCTTTTAATTTGCAAAGAATAAAATGGGAACAGCGACGCCAAAGTGCTGACGATTTATGGACAATCGCACAACAATGGCAATCTCAGTTTCAGAAGAAACGAGTTTTTATATTTAAGTAATTGAAGAAAAATTTTTTACATAAATTCAAAACAAGGTGTAGTTTTTTCCGTTCGAATTACGTTATATATTATTGAATGAAAATGCAGCGAAAAAAATTGTGTCGGCCTTTTCAACAGCAACAATAATAATAACTAATTTAAACACAAAACAATATGTTCAAAAAAGCCCATCTCACAATAATTCTGGCTACGATGCTTTGCACGACAGCCTTTGCCCAAAACAACGGAGACAGAGCACGAACCGCAGCAAGCGCAACCGCGCGGATAAACAGCGCCAAGGTGTCGGCCAACCTTGCGCGGCTGTCGAACAGCACGGCCGCGGGCAGCGCCAAGGGTGGCACCAAGTCGGTCGACGCGCTGGCGACATTGCAGGTGCGCTGCGACGCTGCCAAGTTTTTTGTGCGCTACGGATGCCGCCTGATTGACAGCATCGGCAGGATCTATATCGTCCACGTTCCGCTTGATGCGGTGCCTGCCCTTTCGGAGAACGACACGCTGCAACGAATTGAGGCCGAGCGAATGCCGCGTCCAGCAATGGACGTGACGCCAGGTCAGGTGAACGCCAACGGCGTATACAGCGGCACGGGCTTGCCGCAGGCCTACACCGGAACCGGCGTGGCTGCCGGCGTGTTCGACAGCTACTACGACTTCACGCATCCCGCCTTCCGCGACGCCAACGGCAACCTGCGTATCAAATACTACTACGATTTCCACTGGCCCAACACCGACGGCACAATGGGTCACGCGCTGGAGTCGCCTTCTGAAATCGAGGCGCAGCAGCATTCACTCTACACCTACAACGGCGTACACGGCACGCACGTGACCGGCATTATGGCCGCCTCGCCCGTCAACGGACGCTATGCCGGTATGGCTCCCGACGCCGACATCTACCTGGCCGACTTCAACAGCGACCGCAACCAGTTTGAGAATCCCGACGAGCACACTTCGGCCACGGCGGTACTGGGTTTCAAGTACATATTCGAACGCGCCGCTGCCGACGGCAAGCCGTGCGTCATCAACTTCAGCAGCTGCGAGAGCATCACCCTGGTGCGCCAGCGCCAGCTTGAGGGCGAAGCGCTGCAGGCGCTGGTGGGTCCGGGCCGCATCATCGTGGCCGGAGCCGGCAACGACGGCACGCGCGCCTGCTATCTGGAGAAAGCGGCCGACGTTCAGCAGGCCGGCACGGGCATCGTAAACGGCCTGTACAGCGGTGGCAGCATCGACATCGACCTGGTGACCGCCGGTAACCAGACGGTGCGTTTCGACTTCTTCGGGATGGCCCTGTCGGGCGGCGGAATCGAAGGTACAATCACCTTCAACACCGACAGCATCGACACGCAGAACGGCAGCCATTTCACCACCACCGTCAGCCTGGGCGAGGTGACGATGGACGTCACCCTGAGCCCCTACAGCGACCCGCGTGGCACAGTCTACCACATCGGCGCGACGCTGCCTAACATTGCCTACCTCTACCTGTGCGGCGCCACGGTGCTGCTGTCGGGCAACAACGCGGCGTGGATGTACAGCGACATCAGTTTCAGTCCCTTCGCCAACTTGGAGAACGTGCCTCAATACGCCTATGCCTTGCCTGGCTACTCTGTGTCGTGGCCCGCTTGCCTGCCTGGCATCATCGCCGTTGGCGCCACGGGCTACAAGTCGACCGTCACCAGCATCGACGGCGAGACCAACTACGACTTCGTGATGTTCGAACCCGACCAGCCGGGCCATCTGGCCAAATTCTCGTCGTGTGGGCCAACCTTCGACGGCCGTATCAAGCCCGACGTGGTGGCACCAGGATTCAACATCATCGCACCCTACTGCAGCTTCTATGAAAACTTCGACGGCATCAAGAAGAGCATCACCGACCGGATCACCTACGGCGGCAAGGACTACTACTACCTGGCCGAGTCGGGCACCTCGATGTCGTCGCCCGTCGTGGCTGGCGTCATAGCCCTGTGGCTACAGGCCAAGCCCGACCTGACACCGCAACAGGCTCTCGACATCATCAGCCGCACATCGACCCACCCCGAGAGCGACCTCACCTACCCCAACAACACCTACGGCCACGGCCAGATCGACGCCTATCGCGGCCTGCTTGAAGTGCTGAACCTGCCCGTCGCCATCCCCGAACTGAGCAGCGAACAGCCCAAGGGCGTGACCTTCCGCGTCGAGAACCGCCACCTCTATGCCGACTTCGGCAACCAACATCCCAAACGAATGATTTTCAATATCTACACCATCGACGGACGCCAAGTGATGAATCAAAGCGGACGCGCCGACATCGACCTCAGTCGTCTGCCCAAAGGCGTATATGCCGTGCAACTGATAACCGACAGCAAGTTCACCACTGGTTCAACACTGATACGACTGCCATAACCTCAACGAATCACACCTCACCGAATTACACGAATAGAACTAATTTATTTTGCGCGCAAATTGAAACGAATACCGTTTTGCAAGCAAAAACGCAAATCAAAACGAAATATAGAAGTCAACAAAAATAAATCATTACAGAACTTCCAAAAACAATCAAAACTATGAAAACAAGAATCACTTTACTCGCTATTATGCTGTCTTTCTTCATAGGACAGCCGAGAAACTCCAACGCCCAGTGTCCCGACGGAGCGACACAATGCGCAGTAACGATAGCCTGCGGAGACGTGTACGGCGACGGCTGGAACGGCGCCGCCATCAAGGTGTGGCAAGGGACTACACTACGCGGAACGGCCACCCTCACCTCGGGCAGCTATGGCGAGGTGGAAATCAACATCTGCAGCGACGACTCGGTGCGCTTCGAATGGCAGAGCGGCCAGCTGGACAACGAGGCTTATTTCAGTATCGCCAACGGCGACGGCACGGTTGTCGTTTCGGGCATTTTCGGTTCCGACCTGCACAATGGCCAGACGATAACCAGAATCTGGCCCACCTGCCCCAGCTGCATCAGGCCGCAAAACCTGAGCGCCACAGCCGACAGCACGTCGGCCCTGGTGTCGTGGACCCCGATGGGAAACGAAAGCAGCTGGCTCGTGTCGCTCGACGGCGGTGCCGCCCTGACGGTCAACGCGCCCTTCCATACATTCTACAACCTTGCACAATCAAGCCAACACATCGTCAGCGTCCGCGCGCTGTGCGGCCAAGGCGACACCTCGAACGCTGCCCACATCAGCTTCCGAACCGCCTGCGAACCGATAGCCATCCCTTATTTCAACAACTTCGACGGCGAGGAGCCGGACGAAATACCCCATTGCTGGAACGGCGTAGCGATGTTTGGCGATATGCCCAGGGTATACGACGAGATGGCCTATTCCGACTCACTGGCCCTTCTGTTTGGCGCCACACACGGCTACAACATCGTGGCCACCCCGCTGGTGCCGCTGCCTGGCAACGAGATTGCCGTCAACTTCCAGGGCTTCATTGAAAACGGCCTGGTCATAGGCGACATCAGCCTCATTAACTCGTGGCTGCAAGCCGGCGTGATAAGCGACCTCAGCGACACCTCGACCTTCATTCCTCTGGTCAATGTCGACACGATGGACAACAACTGGCACGAATATGAGTTCAATACCTCGTCGCTGTCGGCTGGTCAACAATACTATGTGGCCTTCCGTTTCTATGGCGACGACCTGATGTGGGGCAACGCCGCTGTCGACGACATCTCCATCACCCACTACAACGGCTGCAACCGTCCGCTGCTGACCTTCGTCAACTCGGTGGGTGCCAACACTGCCCTGATTTCGTGGAACAACGCCTGCGACAACGCCACAGGCTACGCCGTCTATATCAGCACCGAAAACAACCCGCAGACCTCGACCTATTTCACCACCGTGCAGGACACCTTCTGCATCATTGACGGTCTGCTGCAAAGCACCACCTACTACACCTGGGTGCGCACCGAATGCGACAGCGTCTATGCCGACTACAAAGCCGTGCAGTCCTTCACCACAGGCCTGTCGTGCGCCACGGTGTCGGACCTCCAGCTCTTCAATGTCACCCACACGGCAGCGGCCCTCACGTGGCACTACGATACCTACTACGGCTTCCCGTCGGTAGGAGCACAGGCTATGCTCTACGACCTGACCGACCTGACGCAGATGCTGCAAAGCACCTATACGACGTCGGACAACGCCTATTTCACCGGCCTGCTACCCGGCCACGCCTACAGGGTCTACATTCGCAACACCTGCCAGATTGGCGACGACGTCGATACAGCCAATGCCGTATGGCTCGACTTTATGACCGAGTCGTGCAGTTCGGTCGAAGACCAGAACAGCTATAGCAGTTCGGAATACCTGGTGGGCACCTCGATGACCCACTCCTACACCCAAAGCATCTATACTCGCACCGAGATGCCGGCAGTCGACACCATCTATGGCGTTGCCTTCCGCACCGGAAGCGACGTAGCACAGGCACTGACCTTCGACCTCTACGTCGGCAACACCAGCCTTGCTGCACTGAGTGCCAACGCTTATGTCCCCCTCAGCAACCTGACGCTGATGGCTTCGTCCTACACCGTGCCTGTATCGGCAGCCGGATGGCACATCATACCCTTCGCAACACCGTTCGCGTACGATACAAACCAGAATCTGGTCATAGCGACACACAATCATTCTGGCGTGTTCTATCTTAACCCCATCAGTTGGCGCTACCACTCCACCGGCGCCATCCAGACCTTCCAGTGGAACAACTTCGGAGCCATCGACCCCGCCGCCCCGTCGTCCTATTTCACCGGCTCGTCATACGGTGCCGCCGACGTGCGTTTCATCACCAACTGTACCGTTTCGGGCTGCCTGCCGCCATTCATCTGCCGCACCGATGCCGACTCGACCAGCATTAGCGTCACTTGGGTAGCCGAAGGCGACGACAACCCCTTCATCGTACAGTACCGTTCGGCCTACGCCGCCACCTACCAGACGGCCTACAGCCCCCTCTACGACACCACCTGCACCATCACAGGCCTCAATCCGGCAACCAGCTACAGCATCCGCGTCGGCACCATCTGCGACGACGACACGCTGTGGAACTATGTCAGCCAAACCACCAACTGCGGCCCGCTGGCAACGCCCTACAGCGAGGATTTCGACTCGTATGCCGAGCGCGTTATGCCTCCCTGCTGGACCTACAACCCCGAGCGAGTGGACCACCTCTATGGCGGCATCAGCTACAGCGCGCAGTATGCCACCCATTCGCCCTCGACACGCGCCGCCGTCCTGCCGCCGCTTGCCGCCGACCTCTATACCCTCGAAATCAACTTCCGCGCCCGTCTTGGCGATGCCAGCCAAGGCAACGGCATCCTGATTGGCGTGGCCGACAACAATGGCGAGAACATCAGCTGGCTCGACACCCTGACGGTGGCCAACCAGTCGATGGACGACTACCGCTGGTTCAACTACAGCTTTGCCGACTATGACGGCGACGGCGGCCGTATAGCCCTCTCGTTCCTCGCCCCCTACAACACCCTCTACGGCGTCAGTGCCATCATCGACGACATCACCGTTTCGCCCATCTCCAGCTGTCCGGCAGTGACGGAGTTCGCCATCAGCAACATCAGCGACGCGTCGGCCGTGACCGTCAGATGGAACAACCCTGCACAGGCCGCACAGTTCCAGATAGCCTGGGACACTATAGGAACGCCTCTTTCGCTTGCCGCCAACACTGCAACCGTCGCCGACACCTTCTACACCCTGCCGCAGCTTGTGTCGGGAGCCAAATACAGCTTCTATGTCAGCGCAGTCTGCCCCGACGAGCAGAGCACCTGGCGTTCGATCGATTTTGCCGCAGGCACCATCATTATGCGCACCAATGGCGACACCACCGTTACGGGATGCGGCCTGGCCATATACGACAACGGCGGCCCCGCCGGCATCTACAGCTCCAGCAGCGTCTCGAAGCTGGTTGTCAATCCCTCGGGACAAGGCAACGCCGTGACATTCCGTGGCGGCACCATCGACCTGTCGCAATGGAGCAACGACGCTCTCTACATCTATGAAGGCGACACCACAGGCGGCACGCCACTTTTCAGCTGCACCTACACCGGTGGCACGATGACCATCGACACGCTGATAGTCTCCGAACTGGGACCGATGACGTTCCTGTTCGTCACCGACTTCTACGATGTGGCAGCAGGCTATGAACTCTTCACCGGCTGCGCACCTCTACCCTCCTGTCTGCGTCCACGCAATGTGACGGTTTCGGCCGTGAGCGCCAACAGCACACAGGTCAGTTGGACCGGCAGCGCACTGAGCTACAACGTATTCTATCGCGAGCAGGGCATCAGCTCGTGGACTGTGCTGTCCTCGCCAAGCAACAGTATCACCATCACGGGCCTGACGGAAAGCTCGACCTACGAAGTCAAGGTGCAGGGTGTCTGCAACGGCGGCGACCTTTCGGAGATGAGCACCGTTGTGCTGTTCACCACCACTTGCGTTCCGGTGACCATCACCCCGTCGACCCCGATCGAAGAGGACTTCGAAAGTCCCACGGCACCAGCCAACTGCTTCACTATGGTCTATGCCGACCCCAACCCCACCAACCTGATGCAGCACGACCAGTCGGCAGCCTGGTCCGGCACACGCAGCTTCAGCTTCAGCTCCTACCACAGTTCGTCAAACTATCGCCAGACACTTATCTCGCCGGCCTTCAGCGCCAACGACAGCATACGCCTGCGTTTCCGCTACAGCGATATGATGTTCGGCAACGAGACGATGCGTGTGGGCTACTCCACCACAGGCAACTCACCGCAGGACTTCGTATGGACCGACACCATCGTCACCGCAGGCACACCGTGGTTGCTCTACGAAAACGATTTTCCACCCACGGCACACTATGTGGCCATTGACTACCTGTCGGTGTTCCGCTACAATGCCTACATCGACAGTCTCAAAATCAGCGTCGTGCCCACTGCCGACTGCCAAACGCCAACCATCGTCAACATTGACGAAGGCCCAGTGAGCATCAC
Source organism: Bacteroidales bacterium UBA3724 (assembly GCA_002371315.1). GTDB lineage: Bacteria > Bacteroidota > Bacteroidia > Bacteroidales > P3 > Colimorpha. Next base: position 10,237 of record DFHL01000045.1, read on the forward strand.
CGCCCAGCTCAGTGGTGTGAGCAATCTTGAAGTCCGCATCACCGATGGCGCCTGGAGCGACGGACTCAACGGCACCGTGGTTGGCAACGTTGACGAATACACATTCGACGGGCTGACGCCAAACACGCAGTACACCATCGGTTTCCGCAACCGTTGCAGCAACGGCCTGCAGTCGGAATGGGTGGTTCGCAATGTCCGTACCGCTACAGTCGGCTGTCCCGCTCCGGAAGGCTTTGTGCTGAACGACGCAAGTTACCGCAGCGCCACATTCGACTGGAATGCCGACGGCGAAGCCAGCGTATGGGAAATCAACGTCTTCAATACCGCATTCAATCAGACCTACACCATTACCGAGCATCCCTTCACAGTCGAAGGACTGGCACAGGATGTAGGCTATAGCGCCAAGATCCGTTCCGTCTGCTATGGCGCGCCCGGCCAGTGGAGCCCGACCATAAACTTCCACACGCAAAAGTGCAACCCCGTGACAAACATTACTTACGAGGCGATAAGTCACAGCGGATACACCGGAGTCAACCTGCGTTGGGAAGGCGATGCCGAAAGCTATGAGCTGCAGTATGGCCCCGAGCACTTCAACGTCGGAATGGGCACGACCGTGACCGGCATCACGGCAACCGAATACCACATCGACAGTATTCCCTCGGATGCAAGCTATGACATCTTCATCCGCTCGCATTGCGCAGCTGACGTAACCAGCAACTGGAGCCAGGCCGTCACCATCCGTCCTGTGGGCATTGATGTTACCGACGATGCCATAGGTTTCGAGGTCTACCCCAACCCAGCCACCGACCACATAACAGTGTCGCTGACAGGTGCTCACGGTGAAATACACCTGCTGATGACCGACCTTAACGGCCGCACAATACGCAATATCAACTTTGTCTGCGATGGCGACTGCGGCCGCCAGATCGAACTCGGAGCCTTCCCCAAAGGCGTCTACTTCATCCGCGTCAGCACGCAGTCGGACGCTTCCGTCAGAAAAGTCGTCATACGGTAGCGACAAACAGCCCTAAACAAAAACCAGATAAAGCCGCCCAAATTTGGGCGGCTTTATCTTATCGCCCCAAGCCGCCTACCTCCTCACCACCACCGACGGCAAGCAGCACACCGTCCGCCTGCTGAAGCAATCGGATATCTTTGTAAAATAATTTTACGGATATATGCGTAAAAATACAATAATAATTATTTTTCTGCGTTTATAGCCGAAAAAGAAACACGGGAAAAATGATAGCAAGGAAGGAATATCTGAATCGACTTATCGCTTTCAAAGACAAACAAGTTGTGAAAGTCATCACGGGCATCCGTCGGTGTGGCAAGTCTACATTGCTGATGCTCTATGCCAATTGGCTCAAGGATGAGGGCATCCCGTCAGGAAGGATTATCAGCATCAATCTCGAATCGGCTCGCTACGACAACTTAAAAGACCACAAGGCTCTCTATGACGAAGTGGCTTCGAAAATCAAAGCAAATGGGAAACACTATATCCTACTGGATGAAGTGCAGAATGTCGATGGGTTCGAGCGTGCCATTGAGAGTCTGACAATAGATTATGATGTAGATATTTACATTACGGGTTCCAACGCCTATATGCTTTCGTCCGAGTTGGCGACACTTCTCTCAGGCCGATATGTGGAGGTGGCTATGCTACCACTGTCGTTTGCCGAATACTGTACCGTATGGCCCAACGGGAACCCCGACCGTCTATTCCAACAGTATATGAAATATGGAGGGTTCCCATTCCTGGCTGGTGAAAGTGACGAGAATGTCATCAACAGTTACCTTGACGGCATCTACAACACCGTGGTGCTGAAGGACATCATCAAACGCAATGCCATCCGTGACATCACATTGTTGGAAAATGTGCTGAAAATGGTTCTCTCTTCCATTGGTAGTGTGGTGTCGCCTGCTTCCATAACCGGGAGTCTGCGCAGCGAAGGCCGTCAGGTGAGCAACGAGACCGTGGAACGTTATCTGGATATGTTCTGCAACGCCTTCATTCTCAACAAGGCTGTCCGCTATGACATCAAAGGCAAAGCCTACCTTAAGACGCTGAACAAATACTACGTCACCGACCTCGGGCTGCGCAACAATGTGCTTGGCTATCGTCAGATTGAACCCTCACACGCATTGGAAAATATCGTCTACCTCGAATTGCTGCGTCGAGGCTATAAGGTGGACATCGGCAAGTTGAACGATACCGAGATAGATTTCATTGCCCGCAGGCAGGACACAATTGAGTACTATCAGGTTTCGTATACTGTGAACAACGCGCCAGAAACCCTTGCCCGCGAGATTAGACCCTTCGGCATACTTAGCGACCACTACAGCCGATATCTCATCACTCTCGACCGTGATTTTATATCGGACATTGACGGCATCCGCAAGGTCAATGCCGTCGACTGGCTGCTAAAAACTAAGTAACTAGTCAAATTTATTTGACAGTTATGGCAATTCACGGACATTTGTGGGCATTCGCATTCTATATATGATTTGTGGTTAATTCCTGGCCAATATATGGTAATTACTGCTTCCTCCCTTGTCGGCCAAGCCTACGGCACACCACGGCTGCGACTTGGCGATAATGCGAGCCTGAAATGTTAAAAATATATAAATAGTGTTAAAAAATAAACTTTTTTGGGGCATTATGCTACTTATAGGTGTGACAAGAAAAGTTTTTCAGCGTTCCTTGTCATAGAAGCCCCTAATGGGCTCGGTTAAGAAAACAGATTTACAAATGCAAAAAACAACACAACTATGGCAAGAAAGACCCTCACCTTTGCGCTCTTTGCGCTGCTGGCAATCACCGCCCACGCCCAGCACTTCGAGTGGGTGAAATCCTACTTTGGTCCCGACAACAATGACGGTACCCCGGCGAATGAAGTCCTCGGCTCGGTGATGGACAGCAAAGGGAATGTCTACATTCTCGGTCAATTCATCGGTAGTGCCAGATGGGACGACGATACAGGTATTCTTCCTTTTTCAGCACACCGCAACCGCAGTGCTGTCATCGCCAGATTTTCACCAAACGGTGAATTAGCTTGGCACAAAGAATTATACTGTACTTATTCTGATTTAGATGCTTGGACTATCAGAATGATGGGCGATACTGCCATTATGGTGTATGTTGACATTGTGTATCCTTTTGACTATGGCTATAACTACACTAACAAGTTGTATTACTTTGACACGCTTCTAACATCAGCTGAGCGTTTCCCGGAGGAACCCGACAGCCTTCATACTACGGGTATTGACGGAGCAAGTGCCTTTTTTACGATGAGCCTTGAAAACGGGAAGGTAATTGAGGAGCATTTCTTGAAACAAGCCTATGTAAAAAATGATGGCACGTTATTACGGAGTGAGACTAGCGGTCTTGTAGAAACGCATGGGGGAATCATTTCTTTCAATCTTGACAATGAAGGCAATGTATACTTAATTCGCAGAACCTCCGATTTCGTTGGACATTATGACACAATATATTCCCCCTCAAATGGTAATATCATATCTGCAAAACTTTTGATTGATGGTGGAGAATCACAATTAGCTGTTCCATTAGAACCGTCATTTGATGTTAACTATCAAATTATCAAAATGTCTCCTCATTTTGACAGTGTTATTGCTAGTACATATATTTTTGATTCCACTTGGCATTACACTTTCGAGGATGGAATGGCAATCTACCTCAATTCATTTGATAGAGATAATAACGACAATATCTATATCAGCCTTACACGAGATCAAAAAATGCGCAATGATCCGCTGCTCGTAAAAAATTCAGACTCATTGTATATGAGGTGGATATCCTGTATGGTGCGATATTCGTCAGACCTAACGCCGACAGGCATTGCGCAGGTAACTGGGTCTTTCACACCAGACGGGCACATAGGCGGAGGTGTACATATATTTAGCACATCGTATGATTATGCGACAAATACCCTGTTTCTGCGGGGAACATCTGTAAGAGAACCACAATACAGCACATTGAACTATAATGGAGACACGCTCAACCTTATGAGAAACGCCTGTTGGCTGCGGCTCGACGCCGATAACCTAAACCTCATTTCTTATGGCAAAGCACGTCCCGGCAATCAACCGTCGTACCATACTTATCTGAATTACGATTGGCCTAGGGCTAATACAGGCTCGTTGTCAGTGGCGGGCAACAGAGTATTTATGCAGGTAAAGTATCTTGGCGGCATCCTTTTTCAAGGGACAGAGACAAATAATATGAGAGGTATGGGCCTTTTTATTTGGGACTATGAGGGCCACGAGTTGGCTTACATAGACTACAATACCAACAGTTATTACAATAAACATAGAAACATTCATCTTAAGGACAGCTCGCTGTGGCTCATTGGTACTCTTGCTGCTAATGCGGACTTTGGCAGTATCCACATTAACGCCGCCAACAACAGCCACGCATACATTGCCCACTACACCGACACGGCGTTTATGTCCCCCTACGTCCACTCAGAAGACCCCGGCGAGGTGAACATCACGCTGGTGGAGGGTGGAAACGCTTTCGTGGCCTACCCAAATCCATTCCGGCAGAGCGTGAAGATAAGAGTTGAAAGTGGAGCGTTGAAAGTTGAAAACGGCGTTGCCACCGCCTGGCTCACCGACCTCACTGGCCGCCGCGAGCAAGTGCGCCTCACCCCAGACGGCCCCGGGCAGTACTCGTTGGATTTAACCTCCCGCCCCCAAGCCACTTACCTCCTCACCCTCACCACCGCCGACGGCCACCAGCACACCGTCCGCCTGCTGAAGCAGTCGGACATCTTCGGGCAATAAACTGGCGAATTTCACGTTATTGATCAAAACGGAAAACGATGAACGACAGTCTGACAAAGGTTCTGGATGAGTACAAGCGGTTGGGAATCGCCGAGCAGATAGACTACGACAAGTTCTATCTCTACTCGCTCATTACCCATTCCACCGCCATCGAAGGCTCCACGGTCACCGAGATTGAGAACCAGCTACTCTTCGACGAAGGCATCACCGCCAAGGGCCGGACGATGCAGGAGCAGATGATGAACCTCGACCTCAAACGAGCATACGAACACAGCATTCGCTTGGCAAAGGAGCATACGCCTTTCTCTGTGGAGATGCTGCGCGGCCTCTCTGCCATCGTGATGAAAAACACCGGTTCATCCTACAACACGGTACTTGGCTCATTCGACGCATCGCAGGGCGACTTGCGGCTGGTCAACGTCAGCGCAGGCTTTGGCGGCAGCTCCTATATGGATTTCCACAAGGTGCCCGCCGCATTGGAGGGTTTTTGCCAATGGCTCAACGAACGTCGCCGTGCCGTGGGGGATGATATGGTGGCGCAGTATAACCTTAGTTTCGATGCACACCTGCGACTGGTCACCATCCATCCCTGGGTGGACGGCAACGGACGTATGTCGCGTCTGGTGATGAACCACCTGCAGTTCGAGTATGGACTTGTGCCTGTGAGGGTCAACAAGGAGAGCCGGGCAGAGTATATCGCTGCCCTTGTCGCTTCGCGCGAAGCCGATTCGCCAGATACCTTCCGTCGCTTTATGCTCAATGAGCACATCTCTAACTTGGAGCGTGAGATGGCGGAGTACACGCGTCAAACAGGTGGACAGAAAACTGCCGAGGTGGACAGAAAAGGTGGACAGAAAACCCGCGAAGTCCTGCTGCAAATGATTGCCGACGACCCCACCGTCACCACCACACAGATGGCCTCTGCCCTCGGCATCAACCGCAGCGCCGTTTCCAAGCATCTCGACCGCCTCAAAACCGACGGACGCCTGCGCCGCGTCGGCCCCGACAAAGGTGGCCATTGGGAGCAGCTGATGTGACCCCGCCCCTTCTTCCTCCCTTCTATGATTCTTCGGTGACCTTTCGACGAAGATAGTCCTTCATAATGTTAAAAAAACATAAATAATGTTAAAAGTGTGAGCAAAAAACGGCACTTCTGTGACTTATATATAGAAGCCCCCAATGGGCTCGGTTAAGAAAACGGATTTATAAATGCAAAAAAAAACACAACTATGGCAAGAAAGACTCTCACCTTTGCGCTTCTCGCGCTGATGGCAATCACATCCCACGCCCAGCATTTCGACTGGGTGAAGACCTACTCTGGACAAGGAGAAACCAATGAGGTCATTTCATCTTTTGCGGACAACGATGGCAATTTGTACATCTTGGGACATTTCACTCGTGGTGCGCAAATAAACGGTGTGGACTTGCTTCCTCTGCCCAATGCGAATCCAAACAACACCAGCATTGTTATTGCCAAACTGACCGCCGACGGAAATCTCGCATGGCACAAGTCGATTTATTCTAGCCGGACCAGTAGTTATGGTTATTGTATGAAACCAATAGGTGGCAATAGATTAATAGTTATGGCGATTGTCAGTTTGCCTTATGACCACGGTTACGGCGAATTGAACGACCTCTATTACCTTGACACACTGCTGACAGGAAATGACAATTACCTTGTCTCTTTCGATAGTTGCACCAGCAACACTAAGAATATTTTTATCACGTTCGATTTTAACGGCAATGTTGTCGAACAGCACTTTGTCGAATTAGGCTACCTCGACAACTTCGGACAACCTATCACTCCGAGGGTTTTAGGCCGTTCGAACTCCGAAAAGCTCAGTACATCTGTTCTCTCAAACGAATTGTTCGGCATTGACAATAGCGGACATATCTATGTTGCAAGAACAACTGTCGATTTACAGACACGCGTATGCGATACTTGCGAAGGTGGTTACAGAAGTTGGACTATCGAAAACGGCACCATCGGAATGCTTAAGATTAGGCGTATAGGTCAAATTGCA
>DFHL01000098.1 GCA_002371315.1 Bacteroidales bacterium UBA3724
CCTCAGCTGGAGCAAGAAAATCAAGCACCCCGCCGAGTTCACCAAGATTGGCGACAAGATTGACGTCATCGTCCTCGAAGTCGATGCCGAGAACCGCCGCCTCAGCCTGGGCCACAAGCAGCTCGAAGAGAACCCGTGGGATGTCTACGAAAGCATCTTCACCGTCGGCTCCGTCCATCAGGGCACCATCAGCCAGATGAACGACAAGGGCGCCACCGTCACCCTGCCCTACGGCGTCGAAGGCTTCGCCCCGATGCGCCACCTCGAGAAGGCCGACAAGAGCAAGGCCAAGAACGGCGAAACGCTTGATTTCAAGGTCATCGAATTCTCCAAAGAGAACAAGAAGATCATCGTCTCGCACACCCGCGTCAACCAGGACGGCGTCGACGACAACCGCGTCGACGACAGCGAGGCCAAGAAAGAACGCGCCACCAAGAAGACCGTCAAGAAGATCAACGACACCCTCGAAAAGACCACCCTTGGCGACCTCGACGTGCTGGCCAACCTGAAAGAAGAGCTGGAGAAAGCCGACGAAGGCGACAAATAATCCACTTCCTTCATAATGCGAAAAGAAGGCTGCCCGTTGGCAGCCTTCTTTTTTTGCGCCTGTTTCCTTGACAGGGGGATGGTTTCGCTTGGCGGTGCTGCACCCCCCTGCCACCGGCAAGGGCATTTCGACCATCGTTCAACCATCGTTCGACCATTGTTCTACCATTTAAAATGGTTAAACGATGGTTGAACGATGGTTGAACAATGGTCGAACGATGGTTGAACGGGCGGAGCGGGTGCTGCCGGCGGGCGGCAAAAAAAGTGAAAAAAAACCAAACGCTTACCCATTGCTGCACAACACATTACAACAATTCCCTCTTTTTTTTGAAAAAAAATTTTCATTTCTTTGCAGCGTTTTTGCCATTTTTTGTGACTATATATAATGAAAGGCGAAACTTTGCGTTATTGTTTTGCGTTGAAAAGTAAAATGTCATCAGTTGAAAAATAAAGAAGATAAAAACAAATAAAATCTACAGATATGAAAAAATCGTTATTATTGAGCATCGCGCTGATATGCCTCTTCGCTGTCGAGGCAAAGGCGCAAAGCGGCCAGGGTTCGGACACCGCCTGCGTGGGCCTGAAGAACCCCGTCAACTTCACTATGTCCGGCGGACACAACGAGCTTTGGACCGGATATACAGGTACGAAGAATGCAGTAGTTACATCGTGCACCGGTGAAGGAGGAACGTTCACCGTCACTGTGCAAGCCTCGGACCTGGGTAGCTACAACAATACTTATGGTTGTCAATCTGGATATGGAGTGCCCAACGCAAACTCATATGATGTTAACGGCCAGTATGATCCAACCAAACAGTTTGTAATCAAAGGTGCCGGCACCGACCCCGAGACCCACGGCCACCTGAGCTATCTGCCTACGGAGTACGACTCGACCATAGTGCGTTCCATCCGCTTGGGCAACTACTGCGGCAACCACGGTGCCGAGAAGCTGACCTACGACATCGATGTCAGCGCCGACAATGCCCTGCTGACCATCTACTATGCCCTGTCGCTGCAGAACGGACAGCATTCGGCTGCCGAGAACCCTGAGTTCACCATCCTTATACAAAAACAGCAAGGCTCTGACTGGGTGCCCGTCGACTGCCAGAAGCTGAGCTATTTCCGACCGACTCCAGTAGGTTATGATCCTAACGTTTCGCCATTCTATGTAGGCACAAGCGGCACACAAACTGGAGCATCCAACGGTTGCAACATTTACCTGCCTTGGCAGAAGGTTCTGATCAACCTCTACGATTATATGTACCAGCGCATCCGCATCAAGATCACCGCTGGCGACTGCAGTATGAGTGCCCACTATGCGCTGTGCTACATAGCCGGCGACTGCCAGCCGATGAAACTTATTACGTCGGGATGCGCCGCCGGCGAGTCGAACGCCGTGACCACCATCAAGGCCCCTCGGGGTGCCATAAGCTATCAGTGGTACCGCAGCAAGACCGGCAAGCTGACCGGCGAATCGCGCGAGAGCGACAACAGCTATGTGGCCATCGATGGCGCCACCGACGACAGCCTGGGCTGCACGGCCGACCATTTCCGCCCCATAGGTCTGGACACGATGTATGCGCAGACCACCTTTATGTGCAAAATCACCACCAAGATGAACGAGACCTTCCCCATCGTGTCGAAGCTGTATGCCGACGTGAGCAACACCAAGCCCTACATCGTGGTGGACAGCGCGCTGGACTGCGGCGCCGGCATCACGATGAGCAACCACAGCTATTCGCCCGTCAACCCCGGCAACAGCGACTTGATTGACCAGGATGCCACCCAGTGGCTCTTCTACAGCACTGAGAACCCCACCGACCAGACGCTCGTGGGAACCTATACCGGCCCGACGGCGCACCACACCTTCAGCACTCCCGGCACCTACAGCGTCAAGGTGCGCACCTATCTGGCCGACGACAGCACCTGCTGGAACGAGAAGCCCGTGAAAATCCGCGTCATCAAGAGCCCCGTGCCCCGTGTTATGGTGCAGCGCAACGACCTGTGCGAGGGCGACACCATCACCATCCAGGACCAGACCACCGGCTCGCAATTCCACGAGTGGCAACTGTCGTATCCCGACACCACCTACATCACGACGATGCCCGTAACGCAGCGCATCTTCGACACCACCACGACGGTACGGCTTCGCACACGCAGCGCAGCACACTTTATGGCCGACACGACAGGCGACGGCATTGTGGAGCAGGTGTACTGCTACTCGGACACCAGCTTCGTGATCCGCGTGCAGCCCTATCCCATCCTGACCGTGATGGGCGACACGATAGTGTGCAACGGCGACCAGTCGAACGTCACCGTGGGATGCGACAACGTGGAGATGCAGTCCTACGACTGGTATCAGATTCTGAACGGCACCACGCCCGTGGTGGTCAACAACAGCAACCTGGTGACCACCATCTCGGAAGACCGCCGCTACTATGTCAAGGCCACGACCACCTACGGCTGCGTCTCGTGGGACAGCATCAACCTCTATCTGGTCAAGCCCAGCCTTGAGGTGGACCGCGACAAGATCTGCTCGGGCGACACCGCCACGCTTACGGCAGGCCGTGCAGCCTACTTTGAATGGACCTCGACGCCGCCCGACCCCGCCCTGGTGGGCCACGACACCGACACGGTCATCATCGTGTCGCCCGAGGTGACAACGACCTACAGCGTCATCGGCCACGGCACCAACGGCTGCGGAGCCACAGCCCTGACACACAAAATCAACGTCTACCCCTACCCCGTGCAGCAGTGGCAGCTGACGCCCGACTATATCGACTCGGAGAACCCGTCGGTGCAATTCTCCGACCTGTCCGAGTACGGCACCTCGTCGCTGTGGGATTTCGGCGGCGGCAACACGTCGACCATCCGCACCGTGGTGTTCACCTTCACCGACCTGAGCCAGGATTCGCTGGAAATCAAACTGCGGACCTACAACGCCATAGGGTGCTACAGCGACACGTCGTTCTTTGTCCCCGTGGGCATCTTCGCCGTGTGGTTCCCCAACGCCTTCACACCCAAACTGGAGACCAACAACTTCTTCAAACCCTTCACAGCCAATACACTTCAGGACTATGAACTGCACATCTTCGACCGCGGCGGCAACCTGGTGTTCACCACCACCGACATCGAAGAGGGCTGGGACGGCACCTACAAGGGCCACGACTGCCCGCAGGGCTCCTACGTCTACATTGCCACCTATCGCCGTCAGGGTGTGGAACGCCTGATGTCGCAGAAAGGCACCGTAACGCTGTTGAGGTAAAATAAAGACTGTCTCCCTGCCGCCCCGGCCATCGGGCTTCCGCACGCCGGGGCAGCAGGGTTGAGAAACATAAAAACTACAAGAACTATGAAAACACACAAATCAATCGCAGCAGTACTGGCGCTGATATGCCTCTTCGCTGTCGAGGCAAAGGCGCAAAGCGGCCTGGGTTCGGACACCGCCTGCGTGGGCCTGAAGAACCCCGTCAACTTCACTTTGTCCGGCGGACACAGCGAGATTTGGACAGGATACAACGGTTCGATGAATGGCTGTACACAGTACTCCAACTGCACTCACGAAGCAGCAACTTACGTGCCAACACCTATCCAAGCGGCGGACCTAGCAAGCTACAACAACACTAACGGCTGCACCAGCGTGTCATACGAAGGAGCGGCAAGTACGACATCGAGGGACGTGAACAACCAGCTGGACTACTCCAGGCAATTCGTCATCAAAGGACCTGGCACCGACCCCGAGACCCACGGACACCTGAGTTATCTGCCTACGGAGTTCGACTCGACCATAGTGCGTTCCATTCGCTTAGGCAACTACTGTGGCAATGCTGGTGCCGAAAAGCTGACCTACGACCTTGACATCAACTACGACAATGCCCTACTGACTATCTACTACGCCCTGTCGCTACAGAATGGGCAACACAATGGACCTACTTCTAGCGGCGGCGGTACCGCCAATCCTGAATTCACTATCGTTGTCAAAAAGCAGCAAGGGTCGGATTGGGTACTCGTCGACTGCCAAAAACTGACATATTTCCGTCCGACTCCAGCAGGTTCTAATTCCAACGTTGATCCATTCTATGTAGGCTCAACCGGCACACACACCGGAGCATCTTACGCTTGCAACGTTTACCTGCCTTGGCAAAAGGTTATGATAAACCTTTATGATTACATTTATGATAGAATACGCATACAAATCACTTCTGGCGACTGTTCCGCTTCTGCCCATTATGCGCTGTGCTACATAGCCGGCGACTGCCAGCCGATGAAGCTGATCACGTCGGGATGCGCCGCAGGCGAGTCGAACGCCGTGACCACCATCAAGGCCCCCAAAGGTGCCATAAGCTATCAGTGGTACCGCAGCAAGACCGGCAAGCTGACCGGCGAAGCGCGCGAAAGCGACAACAGCTATGTGGCCATCGATGGCGCCACCGACGACAGCCTGGGCTGCACGGCCGACCATTTCCGCCCCATAGGTCTGGACACGATGTATGCGCAGACCACCTTTATGTGCAAAATGACCACCAAGATGAACGAGGACTACCCCATCGTGTCGAAGCTATATGCCGACGTGAGCAACACCAAGCCCTACATCGTGGTGGACAGCGCGCTGGACTGCGGCGCCGGCATCACGATGAGCAACCACAGCTATTCGCCCATCAACCCCGGCAACAGCGACTTGATCGACCAGGATGCCACCGAATGGAAATTCTATCACAGCGAAACACCCACCGACCAGACGCTTGAGGGAACCTACAACGGCGGAACAGCCTCGCACACCTTCGCCAACGCCCAGCCGGGCAGCAACAACACCTACTCTGTGAAGGTGCGCACCTATCTGGCCGACGACAGCACCTGCTGGAACGAGAAGACCGTGAAAATACGCGTCATCAAGCCCCCGGTACCGTCGATCCGGCTGGAGCGCGACAGCCTGTGCGAAGGCGACACCATCGTGATTTTCAACACCACACAGGGAGCCACCAATGCCTATACCGAATGGACCATCCTGGGACGTGCCGGCGACACGCTGAACCAAGTGTCGCCCACAACGGCATCGCGATTTGTTTTCGACACCACCTCGACGGTGCTTCTGCGCACACGCAACAACATCCACTATATGCAGGACACCAACAGCGACGGCGTCCTCGACCCGGTCTACTGCTTCGTCGACACCAGCATCACCGTCCACGTGGATGAGTATCCCGATCTGGTGGTGACCGGCGACACGATAGTGTGCAACGGCACCCAGGCCATTGTGGATGTGACATCGCAAAACCCCTCGACCACCTACGACTGGTACCTGTCGATGAACAGCACCAACGCGCTGCAAAGCAACACCAACCGGCTGACTACAATGCCGACCCACGACGAGCGCTACTTCGTCAAGGCCCGCAGCCCGTTCGGCTGCACCAGTTGGGACAGCATCAAGATCTACATCGTCGACCCGCATCTGGACGTGCCCGTTGTCAAGATGTGCGAAGACGACAAGGTTATGCTCTATGCCTCGAACGCCTACAGCTACACCTGGACCTCGATGCCCGACGACCCGTCGATGGCAGGCCAAACCACCAACGACACCCTGGTCGTATCGCCGCACCATACAACCACCTACACCCTGGTGGGCCACGGTATGAACGACTGCTCGGCAACGCCACTTACGCAGACCATCACGGTGTTCCACCACCCCGTGCCGACGTTCGAGATGACACCCAAGTTCATCGATTCGGAAGAGCCTGTGGTGACCTTCCGCGACGTTTCGCCCGAGTCGACCTACACCCTGTGGAACTTTGGCAACGGCAACACGTCGAACGAGCCCCAGATACGCTACACCTTCACCGACCTGAGCGAGGACTCGATCGAGGTGAAGCTGACAACCGGCTCGGGTGGCGAGCTTGCCTGCAACAGCGACACGGCGTTCTTCGTGCCTGTCGAAATCTTCGCCCTGTGGTTCCCCAACGCCTTCACACCCGAAGAGAGCACCAACAACAAGTTCTCACTCTTCACCCACAACCAGCTTGAATACTTCAACATCTTCATCTACGACCGCCAAGGCAGCCTGATAATGAGCTCGACCGACCAGAACTTCTCCTGGGACGGCACCTACAACGGGCACAAATGTCCGCAAGGGGTTTATGTCTACACCTGCACCTTCCGCCGTCCGGGCACCACCGACATTGTGACCCGCCGAGGCACCCTGACCCTGCTGCGCTGACCGCCGGTCGCACCACCATCCAAAAGCCGTCCATCGCGACGGCTTTTTTTGTATGCGCTACAATAACATTGCACCTGCAACAATAAAAAGCATTTCTCCGCGTTTCTGAAACGACGATGACACCAAAGGAAATACTGGCAAAATATTGGCATTTCGACAGCTTCCGCCCAATGCAGGAAGAGATTGTCGATTCCGTGCTGGCAGGCAACGACACGCTGGCCCTGCTGCCTACTGGCGGCGGCAAGTCGCTGTGCTACCAGATCCCAGCACTGGCGATGGAAGGGATAACCATTGTGATTTCGCCGTTGGTGGCACTGATGAAAGACCAGGTGCACCAGCTTGCCGGGAAGCGCATCAAAGCACGCTACATCATTGCCGGTATGCCAAGGCACGAGATAGAGACCACCCTCAACAACTGCATCCACAACAGCGTCAAGCTGCTCTACGTCTCGCCCGAGCGCCTGCTGAGCCGCACCTTCATCGACCATCTGCGCCAGATGAAAGTGAGCCTCATCGCCGTCGACGAAGCCCACTGCATCTCGCAATGGGGCTACGATTTCAGGCCCCCCTATTGCGAAATAGCCCGCATAAGGCAGTACCATCCCGCAGCACCCGTAATAGCCCTTACGGCCACCGCCACACCGGCAGTGGTGCAGGACATCACCGAGAGCCTTCAGTTCCGCAACTGGCGCCTGTTCCAGACCAGTTTTATGCGTCCGCGCCTCTCCTACAGCGTTTTCGAAGAAGAGGACAAGCTGGGCAAGCTCCTTCGCATCATCCGCAACGTCGGCGGCAGCGGCATAGTCTACGTCCGCAACCGCCGTCGCACCATCGAGATAGCCAACCTGCTCAACGACAACGATATTCCCGCCGCCGCCTACCACGCCGGCATCCCCATCAGGGAACGCGACAAGCGGCAGAAAGAATGGCAAGCCTCAAACAACGGCGTGATGGTTGCCACCAACGCCTTCGGTATGGGCATCGACAAACCCGACGTGCGCTTTGTGGTCCACTTCGACCTGCCCGACTCGCCCGAAGCCTACTTCCAGGAAGCCGGACGCGCCGGACGCGACGGCCGCCAGGCCTACGCCGTGCTGCTCTATCAGCAAGCCGACATCGTGCGGATGGACGAGAACCTGGAGCGCGACTTCCCCTCGCTGAACTACATCCGCAACGTCTACCGCGCCATCTGCAACTACTACCAGATACCCGTCGGAGCAGGCCAGGACAGCCATTTCGACTTCGATATGGAGCGCATCTGCAGCAGCTACAACCTTGATGCCTACACCTTCTTCAGCGCGCTGAAATTCCTTGAGCGCGAAGGCGTCATCAGCCTGCCCGAGCACAGCGAGCTGCAGTCGCGCCTGTTCATCACCATCGGCAAAGAAGAGCTGTACCGCTTCCAACTCTCCAACCGCGACGCCGGCGATATGCTCACCGCCATCCTGCGCCTCTACGGCGGACTCTTCACCGACTATACACCCATCAGCGAAAGCCTCATCGCCCAGCGCTGCGGCAAAAGCGAGACGCAAGTGGCCAATATGCTCAAAGAGCTGCAGCGCCTGCAGATTGCCGAATACCTGCCCAAGACCCTCAAACCGCAGATAATCTTCACCACGCCACGCGTCGACATCAACGACATCTACGTCAGCGACCGCAACTACAAGCAGCTGAAAGAGGCCGCCCTGCGACGCCGCAAGGCAATGACCGACTATGTGACCAACAGCGACGAATGCCGCAGTCGCCAGCTGCTGCGCTATTTCGGCGAAGAGGAAAGCCCCGACTGCGGCGTATGCGACGTATGCCTGGCGCGCCGCAAAAGCAAACGCCACACAGCAGAAGAAGAGATACTCCGTGCTTTAGGAAACGAGCCGCAGACCGTCAAGCAACTGGCCGCAAAACTGCCAACCATCGACAAGGAAACACTTGCCGAAACATTGCGCCGAATGCTGGACCGCGGATTGCTGACCGCCGATCAAGACTTCCGCATAAGCTGCTGCAGCTCAAAATAGAGACGCGACAGCGGGAGCCCCATAACATTATAATAGCATCCCTCGATGCGCTCAACCCCCACCATACCGATCCACTCCTGAATGCCATAAGCCCCAGCCTTGTCGAAGCAGGTGCCCTGGTCGACATAGTGCAGAATCGTCTCGTCGTCGAGGCGGCGGAAACAGACATCACTCTTTTCGGTGAAAACAACCTGACGGTCAGCGCTCTTCAGGCACACGCCGGTATAGACCGTATGCCTGTCGCCCGACAGCGAGCGCAGCATCGCGATGGCCTGTTCGCGGCCCTGGGGCTTGCCCAGCACTTCGCCGCGATGAGCCACGATGGTATCGGCAGTGACAAGGATTTCGTCGTCCGCCAACGCCGTCCCATAGCCCTTGGCCTTGAGCAGCGCCAGCGAAGCAGCAACATATTCGACCGGAGTGCACGGTTCGACAACCTCGTCGACATCGACATCGACAATCCTCACAGGAAAGCCCAGCTGCACAAGCAACTGCCTGCGTCTGGGCGACTTGGAAGCAAGCAACAGAGTCTGCATCATCAAAAATCGCCTGCGCGGCCGCTGCCTTTCACCTTGGTTTTGTCCGACTCCTGCTTGCCGGCCTTGAAAGTCATCTCGCGGGCCACCTTGCCCGTCTCGTCGTACATCACCCAGCGGCCATCCTTCTCGCCGTTGCTGAACGAGCCCGTCTCCTCAGGCTTGCCGGCGCTGTTGTAGCGCTCATAGCGGCCGTGCCAGCGTCCATTCTTGTAGTTGGCGCGGCTCTCGATTTTGCCGTTAGGGAAATAGCGCACCTCCTCGCCGTCCTTTTCGTCGGCGGCATAGTGCATAACATAGCGCGGGCGACCGTCGTCGTAGAAGCCCTTCCACTCGCCGTCCTTCATTCCGCGGCTGAACGAGCCCGTATAGTCGATATGGCCATCCTCGTACCACGAGGTCCACACGCCTTCCTCCTTGTTCATCACATAGTTGCCCTCGTGCAGCTTGCGGCCCGACTCGTACCAGGTGGTCCACTTGCCCGACTTGTTGCCGCCCACGAAAGCCCCTTCGCGCCACTTCTCGCCGGTCTCATAATAGTAGGTCCAGGTGCCCGTCTCGACGCCGTGGTCATAGCTGCCGCGGATGCCCAGCTTGCCGTTGGTGCGCCAGTAGAAGAGCCACTCGCCCTGCTGTTCGCCGTTTTCCAGGCGTCCCTTCATATCGACGGTGCCCCTCTCGGTGTACCATTCCGCCGGCCCGTTGAGCTCATTGTCCTTATATGTGCCCTTGAACTTCAGCTTGCCGTTGTCGTGCCATTCGCTGGTGGCACCCTGCTTTACGCCGTGTTCGAAGCGTATCTCGTCCTTCTGCCGCCCGTTGGCGTAGAACGACTTGTAGACGCCGTGCTTGCGTCCGTCAACGATGGCCACCTCGCTTTTGAGGCTGCCGTCGCGGTGCCACTCGCGCGAAATGCCGTTGTCGAAGCACTCCTCGGCGCACTTCGAGCCGTCGTCGTAGAACACGCGCCACAGGCCCGTCTTCTCGCCGCGCTCGTTGTAGCGGCCCTGTTCATAGACGCGCCCGTTGCGGTGCCAGAAGGTCCAGTCGCCCGTGCGCACACTGTCGTCGGTCATCATACCCTCGACGGCGGGGACGGTGCGGGCCTCGTCGTAGAACTTCTGGTAGCGTATCTGCGCCTGCAAAGGAATAGCGGCACAGAGGACAAAGGAAAGGAAGACTATTTTTTTCATAATGACTATTCGCTGTAAACAAATTCGATACGGATGGGATTGCCCGAAGTGGCCGTGGTGTCCGAGCCGTTGACCACGGTGCGCAGAGCCGACGAGCGGCGTCCGTTGAGGACCAGCAGCGTACCCAAGTCCATACCGCTCTTGACAAGCTTCTGGAAATGCTGAGTGATGCGCAGGCGGTAGCAGCCCTTGTCGGCGCTATAGCGACCGTCGAAGCCCGAATAGGTATAGGTGTCGAACAGGTCGGGGACGCTGGCCACGCTGCCGTCGTTGAAGCACTTGAAAGCCACCACCATATCCGGCTTGTCGGCCAGGGCGATGTCGGCCACAGGCAGCAGCAGCTCGGCATAGTGGATAACGGCATAGGGGTGCTGCTGGCGGAACTGCTGCACAAAGCTGTTGAAATTCACCTTGATGTTGGTGCCGCCCATAGGGCTGAGGTAGAGGTAGCGGCTGCCGTCGACCGAGTCGGTGCGGTTGCTGTTGAAGGTGGCCAGAACGCCGTTGTAGTTGTTCTTGAACTGGTTGAAATGCGCCACCTTTTCCGACACCTCGAAATCATAGGTGCGGCTGATGGTGTCGCTGCCGTTGATGTACTTGTAGTAGGTGGTCAGCTTGGTGGGCTTGGCCGCCAGGTTGACGGTAGCCATCAGCGGCGTGCCGTCGTTGACAAGGCGGACGCGCACACCCTTGACGGTCGACTCAAAGCTTTCGGCCGACTCGTAGCGGCGGTTGCGGATCAGCGACAGGAAGTTGTCGTTCAGCTTCATAGCCACGACCATACTGTCGCTTTGCCCGACGCGCACAACGTCGTCGAAAAAGCAGGTGCCCGAAACCGCCAGCTCGTCGGCAGCATAGTAGGCCGTGTCGCGCATCACCTGCTCGGCCAGCTGGTAGACCTCAAAGTGCAGGTCGCGGTACGACTTCGCCTCGGCGTCGGGATAGACATTGGCCAGCGAGAACGTCAGCACAGCCGAATCGATGAACGAATACTCGTCGAACTCGACACCGCTGTTGTTGGCCGTCGAAATCTGCGTGAAGAGGATGCCCTCCGAGGTGCCGAAAACATCGTCGCTGTAGCAGCCCACCAGGGCGTTGGACTGTCCCGAGGTGAGCAGCGTGTCGTCGAAAACCGTGCAGGCCGAGCCGTAGGCCGTCGCGGCGATGCCGTTGTAGAGCGTCGCCGGGTCCTGCAGCTCGATGCCGAGGTCGGACTCCTTTTCGTCGCACGCCCCGAACAGGGCGGCTGCACACAGTGAAAGAACTAACAAAAATCTATTTCTCATTAAAAGCTTGGTTTACTGTTCGTAATATGTAATTTACGGTTGACTTCCGGGCCCCATCGACGGCCCCCGCCTCGCGTCCAGGCACGGCCCGTGCGCGGGGTCAGTTGTTGATGCTGCTGCCGATGATGGAGTCGTACAACTTGTTGATTTGCTCGTAGAAGAGCGCGCGGTCGGGGTTGTATTCGACGATGTTGCGCTTGTTTTCGCGGGCGAAGGCCACCAGCTCCGGGTCGGCGTCGGGCGAGGCGATGACGATGCCGTGGGCGTAGGTGATGGCCGCCTTGGTCAGCGTCATATAGTCCAGATTCTCAAACATCCGCAGGTCCTTGGCCGTAGCCCCGTCGGCCTTCAGCTTGCGCTCCATATCGGGGCCGAAGTCGCCCTTGAAGCCGTCGTTGGTGAGCGTGAAGACCGTCTTGGTGCCCGAGAAGAAGGCATTCTCCTTGTTGATGCGGCGCAGATAGAACGGAATCATACAGGAGAACCAGCCCGTGAAATGGATCAGGTGCGGCTGCCAGGCCAGCTTGCGCACCGCCTCGAGCGTGCCGCGCCCATAGAAAAGAATACGCTCGTCGTTGTCGGTGCTGAACTTGCCCTTCTCGTCGAAAAAGCCCTTGTGGTGAGTGAAATACTCGTCATTATCAATAAAATAGACCTGCATCCTTGCCGACGGGATGGAGCCCACCTTGATGATGAGCTGATGGTCGGCATTGTTGACGATGAGGTTCATACCGGAAAGGCGTATAACCTCGTGAAGCTGGTTTTTTCGCTCGTTGACATTGTTGAAACGGGGCATAAAAACCCTGATTTCGCGGCCCTTTTCCTGGGCATAGGCAGGCATATAGCGGCCGAAATAGGAGTTTTCCGTTTCGGGCACAAAAGGCATAATCTCCTGATTAACAAAAAGTATTCTTCCCTTTCCCATAATTTTGTATATTATATTTCTGATGCAAAATTACGAAATTTTTCCGATTGAAAGCAAAGAAAATCGCAGAATTTGCGCTTTTTTTGCCATTGCCGCCGACGATGGCACCGCCTGCGCCGCCGCGAACCGCCGTGAACCACCGTGGCACAGCGTGGCACACTGCGACACAACAGACCACTCAAACCACTGAAAACCAACACTTCACAGCACCTTCTCCGCCCGTTGTACAG
>DFHL01000030.1 GCA_002371315.1 Bacteroidales bacterium UBA3724
CGTCGACAATTACATTTACGACACGGTGACAGTGACGCAATACGACACCATCACAAACACCGTGTTCGACACCGTCGACAATTACATTTACGACACGGTGACAGTGACGCAATACGACACCATCACAAACACCGTGTTCGACACCATTGACAATTACATTTACGACACTGTGACAGTGACACAATACGACACCATCACAAACACCGTGTTCGACACCGTCGACAATTACATTTACGACACGGTGACAGTGACAGATACGCTGTGGCTGACGCAGTTTGACACCGTATGGCTGCACGACACAGTCATCATCCACGACACCATATATATCACCAACGAGGGCATCGGCGATGTGGAAGCGATGGCCGCCAAGGTGTATGCAAGCAAAGGGCAAATTGTAGTCGATGGAGCCAACGGCAATAGGGTGACGCTCTACGACGTGAACGGGCGCGTGCTCGCCACCAAGCGCGACGAGTATGCACTGCTGCGCTTTGATGCTCCCGCCAGTGGCACATACATAATCAAGATAGGCAACTATCCAACCCGCAAGGTGGTAGTGATTAGATAAATAATAGTGAATAAACTACAAACAGTCCCCGGAAAGCCTAATGGTTTCTCGGGGACTTTGTTTGTTGTACGCGCGGACAATCACTGTCAGGTTAGAACTTAGCAAAGAATCGCTTTTGTCGAGAAATTTCACAAATTTTGCTCAAATTATACATATTTGTATGATTTGTTTTCAATTTGTGAAATATCCACGCGTAGCGTGTATTGCAGCTAACGGAACGTGAGCTCGAATTCGGTGGATGTGGCGTCGCTGGAGGCCAGTTCGATGGAGCCGTTGTGGGCTTGCAGGATTTGGCGCGAAAGGCTGAGGCCGATGCCGTTGCCTTGCTGCTTTGTTGTGTAGAATGGGATGAATATCTGCTGCTGGCTGCTGAGGGGGATGGGGGTGCCGTTGTTGCGCACACGGATGACAGTCTGGCTGTCGGCGGTGAGTTCGGCGGTGATGGTTATTTGTGAAGCGCCGGCTTCGATGGCGTTGCTGACGAGGTTGATGAGGACGCGGCTGAGCTGGGCCTGGTCGGCGTAGATGAGAGTGTCGCTGCTGAGTTCGCTGAAGGTGCATTGTGCATTGGCATTGCGGCATTGTTCACGCGTCAGGTCAATGACGTCCGCGATGAGGTCGCGCACCATCAGCGGTTTCTTTATGGGGCGTGCCACGCCGGCCAGTTCGCGGTAGTTCTGCACGAATTCGATAAGTCCGCGGCTGCTGCTGCCAATTGTCTCCAATCCGGCGGCTATGTCGTCCTGGTGTTTCGGCATCTCGTCGCTGGTGTAGCGGCTGAGGGTGTCGCTGAGCGAGGCGATGGGTCCGACAGTGTTCATAATTTCGTGTGTCAGCACGCGGATGAGCTTGGTCCACGACTCGGTTTCGTTCTGGCTTCGCCGCCGGTCAACAATCCATTTGATGCGGTTAAGGGTGCGGTTGAAGCGACTTTTGTCGTCGAAGCGGAAGTTGTATTCGCCGTCCTCGAAGGCGTCGAGCATATATTCCACCTTGCGGCGGTCGCGCTCGCGGACAATGATGGCGGTGGCTGCTATTGCAATGATAACGAAAACGATAACGAAAACGAAAAATATGAACATTGGCTTTTATTATTTAATTGATGTTGACGTTAACGTTAACCTTAACTTTAACTTCAGAATGATTCCAGCAGTCCGTGATGCGTCAGCCAGTTAAGGTTAACGTTAAGGTTAGGGTTAGGGTTAAGGTTAAGGTTAAGGTTTAAAACTCAAATATTATACCTTTTCAGTTTGGCGTAGAGCGTCGGTCGGCTGATGCCCAGCTCTTTTGCCACCAGCGAGAGGTTGCCGCCGAGCCGCTGCAGGGCGGCGCGGATGGTCTGCTCTTCGGCATCTTCCAAGGGTGTGGTGGCGACAGTTGTATTTGTGGTATTGATTTCCAAGTCGCTGGGTTCAAGCTGGTCGCCGTCGCACAAGATGACGGCCCGTTCGATGACGTTCTGCAGTTCCCTGACGTTGCCGCTCCACCGATGCTGCCGCAACTTTTCGACGGCGGCGGATGAAAGTCCCTTGACCTGACGGTGGTAGCGCTCTGCAAAACTGGCGACAAACATCTCGGCCAGCGGCAGAAGGTCCTCTTTCCGTTCGCGCAAGGCCGGAATATGCAGGTGGAAGACGTTGATGCGAAAGTACAGGTCCTGGCGGAAGGTACCCTCGCGGACCATTGCCTCGAGGTCGCGATTGGTGGCGCAGATGAGGCGGATGTCGACGGACACGGCGTTTTCGCTGCCCACCGGCACCACCTTTCGCTCCTGCAATGCGCGCAGCAGCTTGGCCTGCAGGTGCAGCGGCAGGTTGCCTATCTCGTCGAGGAAGAGGGTGCCGCCGTCTGCCATCTCAAACTTCCCCTTGTGGTCGCTGTGGGCATCGGTGAAGGCCCCCTTGACGTGGCCGAAGAGCTCGCTTTCGAACAAGCTCTCCACAATGGCACCGGCATCGACGCAGACGAGGGGCTTGTCGCGACGGCTGCCAAGGGCGTGGATCTCGTGCGCCAGCACATCCTTGCCGGTGCCGTTCTCGCCGGTGATGAGCACAGTGGCATCGGTTGGGGCCACCTTCTCCACTACGCGTCGCATCTGCGACATCTGCAGGCTGTCGCCCCAGTAGAATAATGGAGATGTGAGGGTTGGTGAACTGTGACCTGTGACCAGTGATACGATTTCCGTTCTCCGCTTTCCGTTTTCCGTTTTCCGCTTCCCTGCGGCGGCTTCGAGAATGGCCACCAGATTGTCGTTGTCCCAGGGCTTCACGACGAAGTCGAAAGCGCCACGTTTCATACCCTCAACAGCCAGATTGATGTCGGCGTAGGCGGTGAAGAGCACCACCTGCGTCCCTGGCCAGCGGCGAAGGATCTCGTCGGTCCAGAAAAGGCCCTCGTTGCCGCTGTTGATGTCAGTTTTAAAGTTGGATTCCATCCCACTTTTCCCCGCCTCAGCATAGTGAGCAAGCTCCCTCTGCGTTCGGCCTATGGAAAAGTTCATATCCAGCAGTACCACGTCGGGGTTCAGCCTCTCCATCGCCGCCGGCAATGTGGCTGGCGACGGAAGCAGTTCCACCTCGGCAAAGCGGGGAGTCAGCAGCAACTGCAGCGCCTTGCGGACAGCGGCATTGTCGTCTACTACTAATATCTTGCCTTGTTTCTTGGTCATAGGTAATTTAGTTATAAACAGTAATAATTATAGGGGCAAACAACTTTTTCTGAGCCATGCCTACAAAAACATTGTCATATACACAGGTATATAGTCGATTCCGTTCTCGCGATGCAAATCCTTTGTATAAACAACATATTTGTTCTGAATCCTGTCGGAGAATTTCTTGACAAAAGCATCAAGTGACGTATGAGTCCTGTACCCCGAAGACTTCACCTCTACAGGGGAAACCTTAAACCCGTCTGACAAAACAAAATCGACCTCATAATACTTCTTCCCGTCCTCTGTCGGCATTGTATGATAATACAGACTCTTGCCGCTCACCTTCAGCATTTGTGCAATCACGTTCTCATACACATAGCCCATATTTGTATTCAGCTTGTCGTTCAGCAACTTGTTGTAAATGATGTTCTCAGTAACATCCTTATCCTTAAAGGCGAGCGTTACAAACAGTCCTGTATCTGCCATATACAGCTTGTAGCGATCCTTGTTGCAGGTGAGGGCAAGTCCTATGTTTGGGTCGTTGCTATGATAGCACACATTAGTTGTCATCGATGAACATAAGAGATTCACTATATCGCCCATCCTGTCCGCCCTCTCGTTAGGGAAAATCTCCGACACTTTGTATCGTGACGCGTTCTTGCTCAACTGCGACGGAACGGCATCGAACAGCGCTGCTGCCCGACCATCCGCGTCCAGTTTCATAAAATCTTCCTCATACAAGGAAAGAATCGACCTCTTGGTCAGGTCCACCGAACTCATATTGTTCGACTCCAAGTACTCTTCCACAGCCTGTGGCATACCGCCGACAAGCATATACAGTCGGAAATCCCTCATCATTCTGCGGTGTACGGCATCGCCAAGAGGGGTCTTGCTTTCAAAAAACTGACGGAGCAAGGGGATGGTTGCAGTGTCACCCATAGCCCATCTAAACTCTTCATAATCCATAGGATACATATCCAGTTTTTCTTCCTCGCTCGGAATGACGATGTTCGTTGTTTTCTTCCGAACAGAAATAAGTGAACCCGTCTCGATATAATCGTAACGACGATCTTTGACAAGATGCTTTATTGCTTGTCGTGCAAGTGGCTCCATCTGCACTTCGTCAAAAATAATCAGCGACTTACGTTCCACCAGATTGACGTGAAATATAAGCTGGAGCCTCATAAAGATGTAGTTCAAGTCGGATATGTCGTGGAAAAGTTGGTGCACCTCTTTAGGGGCGACGGAAAAATCTATAAGTATGTATGATTCATATTCGTTTTTTGCGAATTCCTCCACAATGGTAGACTTACCAATTCGCCTTGCGCCCTGAATCATCAATGCCCTTTTGCCGTCCCAACGAGCCTTCCACTCCTGCATCTTGCTATATATCTTTCGTTTAAACACCATAATACCATTATTTAGCACCTGCAAAGATATGAAAAAAAATCGTACCCCGAAATTTTTTTCGCTATTTTTATCAAATTCCGCCAAATTTTTCAAGTCGTTTTTGTCGTTTTCCGCCAAATGTTCTGGTCGTCCGGCCTGCCGTGTCTACTTTTTGTGGTGCAACAATCATCTAAAATTAGTCGGGGCGGGTTATCCGCCCCGACTGGGGTTGTTAATCAGAATTCAATTACAATTATTCTTTTTTTAGTTCTGTTGCGGGATTGGTGCAGGCGCTACGGAGGGTTTGCCATAGCACAGAGAGGAAGGCGGTAACCAAGTTGATGACCACGGCAAGGACGAAGATCCAACCGTAGTCGTGTATGCGGCAGATATAGTCCTGCAGGTAGTCTCTTGCAGCCACCACCGCGATGGGAATACCTATAGCACAGGCCACCAGGGACATCATCATATACTGGCCGATGTTGCGACGCGTCTCGCCTGTTACGGTGCCACCGAACACCTTGCGAATGGCAATGCTTTTGGACTGCTGTCCGGCGTAGTAGGTGCTCATAGCCACAAGCCCAAGGATAGAAATGAGGATGGCAAGCAACATAAAGATTTCCATCAGTCGCATAGCATTGTGCTGCGGACGCAAGTTTTCTGCTATCAGGTCGTCCAGATAGCCTGAATAGTTCAGCACAATCTGTTTGTTGTTTGCCTCTTTCTTCAACACCTCGGCAATGGATTTTACAGCTTCGGAATGGTCGCCGATAGTCTCTATGAGCCAACCGCCCCATCCGATGTCTTCCGTCCGCTGAACGGCAAGGATCATCAGGTCCTCCTCGCCCCGGTTTTCTCCATTAGTGGCCCAATCTTCGATAACACCTGCCACTTGTTCGCAACCGTTAGTTCTCTGCGACAATGTCTGCGAGACATCGTGTTGTTTGGCTGTAAACCCAGTGGCATCAAAAGCTTTCCTTCCGAACCATACCGAGTTGTAAAGAGGAGCGTGGAAATCTGCCACAATCTCAGGTTCCAGCATAGAGAATGCTGCGCTGTCGGCACGATAGAGACGGTACAGTATTTCATCACCACCCGCCGTAGCGCCCCATTGTTCTCCCACACTCACTCCAGGAGCGCCGTAGCAAAAGCCGATGCGCTTCACGCAAGGCAATTCGGCCAAAACGTCGTGCAAAGTCTGCCGGACTTCTGCACCAGCCGGAGCGTGCAGATAATAGAGGTCGGCAGTGCGGGCGTGTTGTGGGCGATGGAGCGATTGGCGGTACTGACATTCCATCACGATAGCCATCGCAATCAAGAATACGGCCAATGTATTTTGTAAGATGATAAACACCTTGTTGAAACGCATCTTGCTTGCCTGCCTAAAGCTCCCTTTGATAACATCTACAGGTTGGAAACTTGCTGCCATTCGGGCTGGCAACAAACCCGCCAAAGTGGCCAAGATGACAACAAACATAAGATAAGTCACAACATATTTTGGCGTCAGAGAAATGCGGATAGGCACATTCGGATCGTTGAGCAATGCGTTGATTTCTGGAGTCAAAGCATAGGCAACTACCAAAGCCATAGCGAAACAGGTGGCGGTAAACAATAGCGATTCTGCCCAATACTTAAGGCGAATATTGTTTCGGGTGGCTCCTACCAGACGACGGACAGCCATCTCCTTGGTGCGTTTGCCCGACAAGGCAAAATTAAGGTTGAGGTAGTTGAACACTGCCGACAAAAGCAGCAACAGACCAACCAGCAGCAAGGTGCGAATACTCTTGGCGTCGCCGTGGTTAAGGTTGGTATTGCCCTCATAGAAGAACAGTTCATTCGAACAGGGCATATTGAGTTTCTCGAAGAAATACTGGCCATAAAAGTCTGGGTAGGCCTCCTTGCAGAGCGATTCCAATTTGGCATAGAGCGCTTTGGTATCGGTGCCAGGCACTACCTTGAGGAAAGGGATGGTGCTGCCATAGTGGTCAAAAGGCATCTCGGTGGCAAAGTGGTTCCACTTATGGTGGTCGCTGATATACATATCAACATTGGGGAGAATGGAACCTTCGATGTCGCTGATGATGGCTCCAACCACAATATTACCACCCAGTTCCACAACGCTTCCAATTTTCAGGTCGTGGCGCAAGGCAAAACTGTGGCTAACAATAGCGTTGTCGGTCGACTCCAACACGGCAGGGCTTCCTTCTTCGAAATGGATATTGCTGAAGATTTTGAAAAAATCTTGATTGACGGCCGACAGCGAAACCTCTTCCACCTCCTCTTGCCCCTTCAATTGCATAACAAGGCCGGGACAATAAATACCCACCGCCTCCACCTCCGGAATACGCTCCTCAATCAAGGCTGGCATACCGTATGTGAGTCCCAGATAATCGGGCATTCCCAAGGCATAAACCCGATCGCCGTCGGGGGTACTGTGGGCAGCGCCGAACTGCTGCCAGGCATAGCTGCCCAGAATGATGACAAACGCCAGCGAAAGTATAAGTCCCAAGGCCTGAATAGAGGCATAGAGTTTGTTGCGCGAGAGGAATTTGAGATAACTTTTCATTTTGTTAGTGATTAGTGAATGGTGATTGGTTATTAGTGATTGGTGACCTGTGACCTGTGAAACGAGTGCATTTATGTCACTGGTCACTCATCACTGGTCACTCATCACCGCTACAGTTCGTTCTTCAAGTCGTTGACTATCTGGCCGTCGAAGAGGTCGATGGTGCGCTGGGCGATGGCGGCGTCCTTGGGGCTGTGGGTGACCATAACGATGGTGGTGCCTTCGGCGTTGAGTTCGGTGAGGAGGCTCATCACCTCGCGGCCATTCTTGCTGTCGAGGTTGCCGGTG
>DFHL01000104.1:0-969 GCA_002371315.1 Bacteroidales bacterium UBA3724
GACGTTCTTCAGGCCGGTGTTGACGATCGACTGTGCCAGCACGGTGGCGGTGGTGGTGCCGTCGCCGGCCTGGTCGTTGGTCTTCGAGGCGACCTCTTTGACCATCTGGGCACCCATATTCTCGATGCCGTTCTCAAGTTCGATTTCCTTGGCCACGGTGACACCGTCCTTGGTCACCTGCGGAGCACCGAACTTCTTGTCGATGACGACATTGCGACCTTTAGGTCCAAGGGTTACTTTAACTGCATTTGCCAGAGCGTCGACGCCTTTGCGCAGCTGCTCACGAGCATCATTATTGAAAATTATCTCTTTTGCCATTTCTTTATCTTTTTTGTGAATTGTGATTAGTGAATTGTGAATTGAACGTGTATCACTAATCCTGTTAATTGTTTTTTTTGTTGTGATTTGTAATTAGCGAATTGTGAATTGATGTGAATCATTAAATGTGCAGCGTATCCGCTCTATTCACTTTTCACAATTCACCCAACTTAGATTATCGCGTAGATATCGCTCTCTTTCATAATCATATAGGCGGTGCCGTCGATGTTGATTTCGGTGCCGCTGTATTTGCCATAGAGCACCTGGTCGCCGACCTTGACGGTCATTTCGTGGTCCTTGGTGCCTTTGCCCACGGCGACGACTTTGCCGCGCTGCGGTTTTTCCTTTGCTGTGTCGGGGATGATGATGCCCGATGCTGTTTTCTGTTCTGCTTCAGCTGGTTCGACCAGAACTCTGTCTGCTAACGGTTTGATGTTCATATCTTAAAGTTTTTATTGATTAATTATTCCTGTTTGTTCACTGCCTTGCGCCATCCTTGGCGCGGCATAGGGATGACATCCAAAAGCGTGCCAAAATGCCATTTTGTCAGACAAACTGACATTTTGTCAGTCCCCGCTGCCCCGCGTGTCGCATTTCCGGCCGCCGCAAGTGCCTGAAAGCGGCCACTTTCTCCGCCCGTTGTACAGTATA
>DFHL01000104.1:1095-15799 GCA_002371315.1 Bacteroidales bacterium UBA3724
CATATACTGTACAACGGGCAGTGCGGGTGGTGAAAACCAGTGGGTTACAGCGGCCGTTTTTGGCGGCTGACGGGCGGCTGTCGTGTCAGGTTTTCTGCCACGCGGAGGCGGAAATAATTTTTTGTTGCGCCAGCAGGCCCCAAATAAAAAAAAATTCCTATCTTTGCAGTTTCAATAAAAGCGGCAAATAGTCCATATTTAATTCAAACGTTGAAAGATAGGAAGATGAAGAAGTTCACATCCCACATAATATCGAACCTGCGCATACTGTACCTGGTGTCGATTCTGGCCGTCACGGTGGCGCTGATCCTCGTTATGTTTCCCGACAACACGGTGCGCGAGCAGTACAGCTATGCCGTCGGCTCCTACTGGCACGGCGACGACCTGTATGCGCCCTTCGACTTCACGATTGTGAAGAACGAGAAGGAGAGCGGCCAGGAGACGAGCCGCATCAGGGCGACGTCGCCCCTCTACTTCTACTTTGACAGCGCCGCGCGCGACAAGGCCGTCGCCAATGCGGCCCGCCTGCGCCTTTCGCCGCGCGAGGCCGAGCTGGCGCGCGAGGCGATGACGCTGGTCTACGGCTCGGCGGGCTACTGCAGCGGCATCGGGGGCATCGGCGGCCATCCGCTGGTGGTGCTGACGGGCAATGTGGGCCGCGAGCTCGACACGGGTGCCGTGCTGACGCCTGTCGACATCGAACGCTTTGTGGACGAGGCTGTTGCCGACTCGGCGGCGGCTCTGCGGCTGACGCGCCTGCTGACCGACTCGGTGCTGGCGCCCACGCTGGTGTACGACGAGACGCGCACCCACCTGGAGCTCGACTCGCGCCTGTCGCAGCTCTCCTACTCGTCGCGGATGGTGCAGAAGGACGAGCTCATTGTGTCGAAGGGGCAGCGCGTGGACGACGAGACGGCGCTGGTGCTGGCCTCGCTGGAGCAGGAGCAGAGCCGCCGCAGCATAGGCGACTACAACCTGCTGCTGCACTATCTGGGCCAGGCCCTGCTGTGCGTCATAGCCTTCGTGGCGCTCTATATCTTCCTGAAAAACATACGCCATCCGATGCTCGACGACATCAAGAAGGTGACCTTCGCCTTCTTCATCGTCATCTTCATCTCGGCCGCCGTGGCGATGGTGGTGCGCGCCGACGCCTCGATGGTGCTCATCGTGCCGATGTGCGTGGTGCCGATACTGATGCACATATTCTTCGATATGCGCGTGGCACTCTATATCCACATCGTGGCCGTCATCATCATCGGCAATATGGTGCCCAACAGCTATGAGTTCATCTTCTACCAGCTGGTATCGGGAATGATGAGCATTATCACCGTGCGCAACTTCGAGAAGCGCAGCAGCTTCTTCGCCGTGGCGCTGGTCATCTTCGGCACCTACTCGCTCATCTACATCGCCGGCGTGCTGAGCACCGACGCCAGCCTGGCCGGCCTGCAGCCCGAGCGGTTCCTAATTTTCTTTGTCAACGCGCTGCTCACCCTCCTCGCCTACCCGCTCATCTTCCTGTTCGAGAGGATGTTCGGTATGACCACCAACCTGACGCTGATGGAAATTTCGAGCACCAACACGCCGGCCCTGCGCGAGCTGTCGCAGAAAGCGCCCGGCACGTTCCAGCACTCGATGCAGGTGGCCAACATAGCCGAGGACCTCATCAACGAAATCGGCGGCAACGCCCTGCTGGCCAAGGTCGGAGCACTCTATCACGACATCGGCAAGATTATGGCGCCCCTCTATTTCACCGAGAACCAGAACAACGGCTTCAACCCGCACGACAACATTGACTATGAGGAAAGTGCGCACATCATAACCCAGCACGTCAAGGACGGCATCACGCTGGCCAAGAAGTACCACCTGCCCAGCGAGGTGATGGACTTCATCCGCACCCACCACGGCACGACGGTGACGGGCTACTTCTACGCCCAGGCATTGCAGCACAAGGGCGACGGCGAAATCAACATCGCCGACTTCCGCTATCTGGGTCCAACCCCCTTCAGCCGCGAGACGGCGGTGGTGATGATCGTCGACTCGGTGGAGGCCGCCTGCAAGAGCCTCAAGAGCCACGACAAGGAATCCATAAGCCGTATGGTGGACAACATCATCGACGACAAGATAAAGCACAACCAGTTGAACAACTGTCCGTTGACGCTGCAGGACATCACCCGCATACGCTCGTACATCAAGGACAGGATGATGAGCATCTATCACGTCAGAGTGGAGTATCCTGTGAAATAGAAACATTAACTTTAACCTTAACGTTAACTTCAGAATGACTACAGCAATCCAACTGCGTCAACCAGTTAAGGTTAAGAACGAAAACTAAGACGAAAACGAAAACATAATGAAACCGAGAACGAAACAAATCCTCATCCACATCGCTGCTGTCGCCGTTATGCTGATGGCGGCGTGCATCTATTTTTCGCCGGCATTGGGCGGCGACATCGTCTATCAGGGCGATATGCAGAAGGCCGACGCTATGGCCCACCAGCAACGCGCCGCCGCCGACTCGACGGGCACCATTCCCAACTGGAACCCCGGAATGTTCAGCGGTATGCCCGGCTATCAAGTCACCGCCGAACCGCAAAGCTCGGTGTTCACGCCCCTCAAGGCGCTGCTCATTATGCGCCCCTTCGGCGTGGAACGCAACATCGGCGTGCTGTGGCTCTATCTCATTGGTTTTTATGTGGCTATGATTGCCCTGGGCTGCAGCCCCCTGATTTCGCTGCTGACGGCGCTGGCCTTCGGACTGGGGTCGTACAACATCATCATTATCGAAGCCGGCCACATCACCAAAGCCTGGGCCATAGCGATGATTGCCCCCGTCCTGGCAGGTATGGCGCTGGCTTTCAGAGCGGGAAGCGAAAAGCGGAAGGCGGAAAGCGAGGCTACCGCGTCAGCCACTGACGAATTAAAAGATTCACGTATTAACAAATCCATCAACTGGAAGCCCGTCGTTTGGGGCGCCATACTGTTCACGCTGGCGCTGGGACTGCAGATCACCTTCAACCACATACAGATTACATTCTACACTGCCATCGGCGGTGTCATTATGGGTCTGACATATATGGTCTATGCGCTGAAAGACAAATGGTTCAAGCCGTTTTTGGCCATTGTTGGCATCCTGCTTGCCGGATGCGCCTTTGCCTTGGGCGGCAACTATCGCCACCTTGCTGTCAATCAGGAGTATTCGAAGGTTACGATGCGCGGCGGCAGCGAGATTAGCGTCAAGCCGCACGACATAGGCCTCGAGGACAAGGCCGAGGCCGAAGCCAACAGCGGCGGCGGACTCGACATCAACTATGCCTTCAGCTGGAGCTACGGCATCGGCGAGACCTACACGCTCCTTGTGCCCGGCGCTATGGGCGGTGGCTCGGGCGAGCGCGTTGCCGACGACAGCGAATGGGCACGCCGCACGGGCCAGAAGCAGGCACCCCTCTACTGGGGCGACCAACCCTTCACGTCGGGGCCCGTCTATTTCGGCGCCATTGTCATATTCCTGTTCGTGCTGGGCTGCTTCATAGTGAGAGGTCCCGAACGCTGGTGGCTGGTCATCGCCACGCTGGTAGCCATCGTTATGTCGTGGGGACGCCACTGCCTGTTTGTCAACGAGTTTCTGTTCAACCACCTACCGCTCTACAACAAATTCCGCACCCCCTCGATGAGCCTTGTGCTGGCCAATGCGGCGATGGCCATAATGGCGGCGCTGACGCTGAACGTTTTAACGAAAACGAAAACGAAAACCTCAACGAAAGCGGAGAAGGGAGAGCGCGAGAAGCTGAACAAGGCGCTTTATTGGGCTGGCGGCATCGTGGGTGGCATACTCCTTATCGGAATCGTGCTGGCCAAGTCGAAGCTTGGATTTGCCGGCGGCGCCGACGAGCAGTACCGCAGCCAGCTTGGCGACCAGTGGCCTATGTTCGAGAGCCTGCTTGTCGACGAGCGCCGTGCGCTGTTTGTCCGCGACTCGCTGCGTTCGCTGCTGTTTGTCGCGCTGGCTTTCGTCACCCTGTGGCTTTATGCCAACGACAAGCTGAAAAAGAGCGGCATAGTGCTGGCCATCGTCGGTGTGCTGACAGTCATCGACCTGTGGGGTGTTGACCGCCGCTATCTGAACGACGAAAACTTCATTGCCCCCGAACGCGCGACGCTGCACCGCACCCCCGCCGAGCAGCTGACCGACCAGATAGCCGCCGCCAACGGCGACAGCGACTATCGCATATACGACCTGACTGTCAACACCTTCAACGATTCGCGCCCCAGCGCTTTCCACAACCAGATAGGCGGCTACAGCGCAGCCAAACTGCGCCGCTATCAGGACCTTATAGACTTTTATCTGGGCAGCAAGAAGTTCTACGACTATGTGAACGAGGCCCAGATAAATGTCGGCGGCAACCTTGGCAGCACCCCGCTGCTGGCCGTGGATGCCCCCTACCCTGTGCTCGATATGCTCAACTGCCGCTACATTATGCGCAGCTTCGGCGAGGGACAGATGCTGCCGGTCCGCAGGACTGCGGCACTGGGCAGCTGCTGGCTGGTCGAGAAGGCTGAATTTGTGGGCGATGCCAATGAGGAAATACTGGCCCTGAACGACTTCGACCCCTACAGCACCGCCATCGTCGACAAATCGAAATTCAACATCGATGTCAAGTTTGTGCCGCGCGACAGCAGCGAGTACATCACCCGCGTCCACACCTATCCGCAGACGCCCGACAGCCTCACCTATCGTTCGCACACCAGCCAGGAGCGTCTGGCCGTGTTCTCGGAGGTCTATTATGCACCCGACTGGCGCGCCTATATCGACGGCAAACCCGTCGACCACATACGCGTGGACTACATACTCCGCGGCTTGGTCATCCCTGCCGGCGACCACACGATCCAGTTCGTCAACGAAGCCCCTACCCTGCACAAGCTCGACAACATAACCCTCGTTGTCTCAATCCTGATGCTCGTTGCGATGGGCGCAGCGCTGTTTGTCGTGTACAGACGCGGAAAAGTGAATTGTGAATAGTGATTAGTGAATTGTGAATTGCGACACGAGCGCATTCGTTTCACCATTCACTATTCACTTTTCACTAATCACCATTCACTAATCACCATTCACTAATCACTGATAACAAATACTTATAAAGAAAAGATATGAAAAAACAAATCAAGAACAACGTCAGCTGGATAGGCTATATCGACTGGGAACTTCAGACCTTCCACGGCGACGACTACTCAATCTTCAACGGCTCAAGCCAGAACGCATACCTTGTCGAAGAGGAAAAGACTGTCCTCATCGACACTATTTGGACTCCGCACCGCTTTGATTTTGTGGAGAATCTGAAAAAGGAAATCGATCTGAAAAAGATAGACTACATTATTGCCAACCACGGCGAATGCGACCACAGCGGCGCCCTGACGGCCCTGATGGCCGAGATTCCTGACACGCCCATCTACTGCACTGCGCAGTGCGTGAAAAGCCTTGAAGGCCAGTATGGCAAGCACGGATGGAACTTTAACGTAGTGAAGACCGGCGACACCCTCGAGGTAGGTAACGGCAAGAAGCTCATCTTCATAGAGATGAAGATGCTGCACTGGCCCGACTCGATGGCCACCTATATGACCGGCGACAACATTCTGTTTTCGAACGACGCTTTCGGCCAGCACTTTGCAGTCGAAGAGCTCTACAACGACAAAGCCGACCAGTGCCTGCTGTACAAAGAGGCCGTCAAATACTTCACCAATATCCTGAATCCCTTTGCGCCGCTGATTACCAAGAAGCTGGACGAGATTGCGGCCCTGGGTCTGCCCTTCGACATCATTGCGCCGTCGCACGGTGCCATCTGGCGCGACCGTCCGATGCAAATCGTTGAGAAATATGCACAATGGGCAAATGCCTATCAGGAAGACCAGGTGACGATAGCCTACGACACGATGTGGGAGGGCACCACCAAGATAGCACACCGCATCGCCGAGGAGATCCACCGCCAAAGTCCGCAGACGGTTGTAAAGGTCTTCAACATTGCACGTGCCGACAAGAACGAGATAATGACCGAAGTCTTCAAGTCGAAGGCCATTGCCGTGGGTTCGCCGACGGTGAGCAACAGCATCCTGTCGAGCGTGGCCGGATGGCTCGAATTCCTGAAGCAGCTGAAATTCAAAGGCAAACGAGCTGCCGCCTTTGGCTGCTACGGATGGAGCGGCGAGAGCGTGAAGATACTGCAAGAGCGTATGCGCGATGCCGGCTTCGAGGTTGTGGACCAGAGTGTCCGCTCGCTTTGGAATCCCGAAGAGAGCGACTTGGCCAACGCTGCGCCTCTGGCTGCTGCACTGCTTGCATAGGGCGTTACAGCGCCGACAGCAAAACGGAAAGTGGAGACAACCGCGATTGTCTCCACTTTCTTTTTCCCATTTGGGAGAACCTGTTCGGGGGAAGGCGTTTCCGACTGCAAATCAAACCGTAAGGAGGCGGAGAAAAACATTTTTATAATAAAGGATGAAGAATTGGTAAAAAAAACGTATTTTTGCATTTTAAATAAATAATCCCCGAATATGAAGAAATTGTTTCTTATAGTTGTTGTTTTGAGTTCGCTAAGTGCTGTGGCACAGAACAAAAGCACGGTTGAGACGCGTGCGCTGATGCAGAATTACAACGCCTCCAAAAGCGTCGGCAAGATGTCAAAAACCCTTCTTGACCGCTATCCTCTGCGCGATGGCAAGGGTGGTGCAAGCATCGGTGTTATTGCAAAGGTGAACGACGGTTTTTCGGCTGCTGAGCTGGAGTCGCAGGGTATTAAAATCACTTCGCGAATCGACGACATTGTCGTTATGCGAGCACCTATCGAGAAACTGGAATGCATTGAGAAATGCAAGGGCGTGACGGTTTTCAGTGTGGCTCACCGCGTGGCGCCGCTTATGGACAAGACCCGTGCCGACACGCACACGGACAGTGTCCAGGCCGGCGTGGGTGTGCCGATGCCGTTCGACGGCGAGGGAGTGCTGATAGGCATTACGGACTGGGGATTCGACTATACGCACCCGAACCTGAACAAGTCGAGCAATCTGCGCATTGAGCGTGCGTGGGACCATTTCAAGACTTCGGGTCCTGCGCCTGATGGTTTCGACTACGGTACGGAATACCGCACCCCTGCCGAGGTTCGTGCTGCCAAATGCGACACTTTCGGACTGTACGGCTACGGTACGCACGGCACGCACGTGGCTGGCATCTGCGGCGGCAACGGTACCACGTCGGGCCACGCTATAGGGCAGGCCCCTGGTGCTCATTACCTTATGGGTTCGTGGTTTCTGGACGAGGCTTCGTGGCTGGACCAGGTGGCCTGGATGAAAGGTGTTGCCGACGAGATGGGACGTCGTCTGGTGATCAACAGCAGCTGGGGTATGTACACATTCAGCACGCTGGACGGCACCTCGCTTCTGAGCCAGGCAATCAACCGCTATTCGGACCAGGGTATTGTCTTTGTGACGAGCGGCGGCAACAACGGCGACGAGAACTATCACCTTCAGCGTACGTTTACAAGTACGGACGACACGCTCAAATCCATTGCCACGTACTACAGCAACGGCATAGGACAGGGTCTGATATACTGGGGCGAAAGCACTGGAACAGAAGGCGGAGCGAAGGCTGTGAAGGCTTTCAATGCGGGTTTTGCCCTTGTGAGCAACGCGGACGGAAGCATACACTATTCGAGGATGTACAACACGCGTGAGAACCTAGGATTTCTGGACACTTTCATTGTTGTGAACAATGACACAATACGTTACGACATTATGGTAGAAGACCAGAACCCCCTGAGCGGGCGTCCGCACGTGCTGCTGAATGTAGGCAGAAACAATGGCTACAAGCTGATGATGCTGTGCACCGGCGAAGAGGGCTCAACGGTCCACGTATGGAATATGGCCAACCTGTCGAACGGCGCGGGCAATATGGGATGCGCTTTTGTGAATGGTGGAATTTTCGGGTGCCAAGAAGGTAATGCAGACTACGGCATCGGCGAGCCGGCGTGTGCCGAGAAGACCATCACGGTGGCTGCACACGCTGCCGACTTTTACGACGGCAACGTTTGCTATCCGGGCGAAATAGCGGGTTTTTCGAGCTTCGGTCCTACCCTTGACGGAAGGATGAAGCCGGAGATATCGGCCCCCGGTGTGAACGTCGTTTCGTCGCTGTCGTCGTACTATGAGACAAACGGCGGCTACCCTGCGGTTTATGATGCAATTTCTTCGGGACGGCACTACATCTGGAGCCGTATGAGTGGCACGTCTATGTCGTCGCCTGCGGTTTCGGGCATAGTTGCGCTTATGCTTCAGGCGAACCCAAACCTTACGGTGGACCAGATAAGGGACATTCTGTTTTCGACGGCGCGCAATGACGAGATGACAGGTCCGCTTCAGGAAATGGACAGTATGAGCGTGCGCTGGGGACACGGCAAGGTCGACGCCCTCAAAGCTGTAAACGCCGCATACGACAAGCTCGACATAGAGCAGGCTTCGACGATTGAACCCGAACTTGTGGTATTCCCGAACCCGGCAAGCGGCAGGGTGGATATACTGACAGGAAGCGACAGGGCCGAGGAAATGCAGATACTGTCGGCCGACGGCAAAACAGTGCATACGGCCACGGTCTGCGGCCAGACTTCGGTCGACATCAGCCAGTTGCCGACAGGCGTATACTTCGTAAGGGTCATCGACCGCAACAATATCAGAATGAAGAAAATAGTCAAATTATAGTGACCTGTGAATAGTGAATAGTGAATAGTGACCTGTGAATAGTGACCTGTGAAACGAACGCGCTCAATTCACAATTCACTAATCACAATTCACAATTCACAATTCACTAACGAATTAACAAATTACAAATTACAAATAAGCGTTGCTTAAAATATTCAAACAAAATACGATAGGACAAATACTTGTCATCGCCGTAACGATCATCGCGTTATGGACGAGGGCTTTTATCGTCCCCATAGCGATGCCTGCAAGCCATTTCTTTTCGCCACTGTATGAACTGGTATACAGCTGGCTTAGCCCGGTACCGCGACTGGCCAGCGGGTTAGCTTTGCTGCTCGTTCTGACTCAGGGTGTTTGGATCAATGCAATACTTACCAACCACAAGATAACAAAGGCCCACAGCCTGATGCCGATGTTCCTGTACATCACCGTAATGAGCTGGAACAGCAGCCAGCTGACAATCACCCCGATGCTTCTTGCAAGCCTACCGCTTCTTGCCGCAACCAGCCAGTTGCTTTCTGACGGCGGCACGCAGCTGACACCCGAGCGCAACTTCAACGCTTCCTTCTGCATCGGACTCATCGGCCTCTTCCATCTCCCAGCCCTGTGCTACATCGTCCCCTTCCTTTTTGTTTTCATCATCTACAAAATGTACCGCTGGCGACATCTACTCATCAGCATACTCGGACTGCTGGCCACCCCTATCCTTCTGCTCACCTACGCCTTCCTCTCCGACAAGCTCGACTACTACCTCATCCTTGTGCGGCACGACCTGTCGAACATTGATTTCCAATGGCAACCGGCATCCTTCCTCGAAGCATTGCCCACCCTCATCCTTTTGGCACTGCTGCTCGCGGCGCTCTTCAAACAGCTCGGCTCTCTCAACGACCGCACCGTACACCAGCGTATCAACACCGGCGTACTCTGCCTACCCCTCATCGCCGCAGCCATTCTCTTCCTCTATCCGCACACTCCAACCTTTGACATCCAGCCTCTTGCATTGCCTTTCGCCTTTGTCGGCACACACCTGCTTATGGCGCAGCGCAAGCGACTCTGGATAAACGAAACCCTGATCATCCTCTTCATCGTCTGCGCCCTGATAAACCCTATTTTGTGAACAGTGAATAGTGACCAGTGAAACGAACGCGTCAGCCAATAACACAATAACGCAATAACACAATGCTCTGCCAATACCACACACAAGGAATGATCGAAGCCGGACTCGACGAAGCCGGACGAGGCTGCCTTGCAGGTCCCGTCTACGCCGCTGCCGTCATTTTGCCTCAGGACTACACTAACCCCATTCTCAACGACTCCAAGCAGCTCAGCGAAAAACAGCGCGACCGCCTGCGTGCCGAAATTGAGCACGATGCACTGGCCTATGCCGTTGCCGCCGTCAGCAACCAGGAAATCGACCACACCAACATCCTTCGCGCATCATTTCACGCAATGAACCTCGCCGTCAATCAACTCAATATCAAACCGCAGATGCTCCTCATCGACGGAAACCGGTTCATCAACGAAACCGACATTCCACACCTCTGCATCATAAAGGGCGACGCCAAATACCTCTCCATCGCCGCTGCCTCAATCCTCGCAAAGACCTATCGCGACGAATTTATGATGCAGCAGCACCAGCAATATCCACAATACCAATGGAACAACAACAAAGGATACCCCACCGCCAAACACTACGACGCAATCGAAAAACACGGCATCACCCCACTGCACCGACGCAGCTTCGCGCTTTACAGGCAAAAGGAACTATTCGGTGATTCGTGACCAGTAACCAGTGACCAGTGAATAGTGACACGAACACGCCAGCCACTAACGCAATAACGCAATAACACACTAACGCAATAACACACCAACGCGCCAGCCACTAACGCACTAACGCACTAACGCAATAACACACTAACGCATTCACAATGATGATAATTGATTACATAATAAAAAAATACCAGCAGCGGCAACTCCGCAGCCTTCTCTCCGCTCCTCGCGACAAACGTATCGACAACTGGGAAAACATCAAAACAATAGGCCTCATCTTCACCGTTGCCAATGCTGAACGATGGAACCTCATTCACCGCTTCATCGCAGCACAGGAAAAACAAGGCAAAGAAATATACCTCATTGGCTTCCAAGCCAACAAGTACGAAATCGACTACATCTTCTCCCACACTCACACCACCATCTGCCACGAAAAGGAAGATTTCACTCACCTCGGACTGCCCAAAGAAGGCGTCACCGACCCCTTCCTCAACCGGCACTACGACCTCGTCATCGACACAACCATCCAACCCGACTTCTTCGGCAAATACATCACCGCCAGCGCCGACGCCAACCTCAAAGTGGGCTACTCTAACCCACAATCCCAACAGGACGAAGGCGTTATGGATATGTACGACCTCGCCATACAAGGCAACGCCGAAATGGACTTCAAAGACTACATCGAACAAATCGTAAAATACCTCAATATGATACAAAAATAGTGAACAGTGATTAGTGACCTGTGAAACGAACGCACTCAATTCACCAATCACAATTCACAGAGACACGAACGCGCTCAATTCACTAATCACAATTCACTAATCACAATTCACAGAAACACGAACGCGCTCAATTCACTAATCACAATTCACAATTCACAGAGACACGAACGCGCTCAATTCACCAATCACAATTCACAACAAAATTCTCAAAGATGGCAAAAAACAATTCATTCTCTGGAACCGGCGTCGCTCTCATCACTCCGTTCCGCAAACAGGAAACCATAGACTTCAGCAAACTCGATGAACTCATCGACCACGTCATTTCCTCAGGCGTCGACTATATCGTCGCTCTCGGCACCACCAGCGAAGCCGCCACAATGTCCCAAAGCGAACGCACTGCCCTGCTACAATTCATCGTCGAAAGCGTCAACAACCGACTGCCCATCCTCCTCGGTATGGGCGGCAACAACACCCGCGCCGTCACCGACGCCATCAGCCAGACCAACTTCGACGGCATCAGCGGCATCCTCTCCGTAACCCCCTACTACAACAAACCACAGCAGCGAGGACTCATACAGCACTTTAAAAGCATAGCCGATGTTTCCCCCGTTCCCGTGGTCCTCTACAACGTCCCAGGACGCACCTCCTGCAATATGACCGCCGAAACCACTCTCCAGCTCGCCGAAGAATGCCCTAACATCATCGCCATCAAAGAAGCCTCCGGCAACCTCCCGCAAGTGATGGAAATCCTCCGCTGCAAACCAGCCAACTTCAACGTCATCTCCGGCGACGACAGCCTCACTCTCCCTATGATCGCCCTCGGCGCCGTCGGCGTCATCTCCGTCATCGCCAATGCCTATCCCAAAGAAATGGCGGATATGGTGCATTTTGCCCTCAAAGGCGACCTCAAGAAAGCACTGCCCATACATTACAAACTGCTGCCCCTGATGAACGCCATCTTCGAAGAAGGCAATCCCGGCGGCATCAAAGCCCTCCTCGAGATACAAAACCGCCTCACCAACCAGCTCCGCTCGCCACTGTCCAAAGTCTCCAAAACCCTCTACAACAAACTTCGCGAACTCGACTCGGTATTCCAAAACCAGTGACAAGTGAATAGTGACCTGTGAAAAGTGACCTGTGAAACGAACGCGCTCGTGTCACAGGTCACTAATCACAACGCAATAACGCACTAACACACTAACGCATTAACTATGAACCTCACTGCCATTGCAAAAAAAGTCTTTTCGGGCGACCTCTATGCCACTCAAACCACAGGCATCGAAATCCTTGCCGTCGACGAAAACCGCACCCTATGCCGCCTTCCACTGTCTGCTGCACACCGCAACGCCAAAGGCAACGTTATGGGTGGTGTCATCTTCACCCTCGCCGACTTCGCCTTCGCCATCGCTGCCAATGCGCCGATCCTGGCCCAGTCCTCCGAGGGGGATACACCCCTTCTGCAGTGGGTATCATCCTCATCCACCATCCATTTCCTCTCCCCACCCAAAGGCGACACTCTGACAGCAACGACATCGGTCATCAGGCAAGGACGCTCACAGGCTGTCATTCAAATAAATGTCACCGACAGCCAGCAGCGCAACGTCGCCCTCGTAACCACCTCTGGAACAAAAATAGTGACCAGTGAATAGTGACCAGTGAAACGAACGCGCTCAATTCACAATTCACTAATCACTAATCACTAAAAAAATTGCTGACTAATTGCCGTCCAATTGCTGATAATTGCTGTTCAAAAAAAAATTTCTGGTTAATTCCTGGCCTATTTCTGATAATTCCTGTTCAAAAAAAAATCCTGTCCAATTCCTGTTAAAAAAAACTATGAACCTCTCCGACATCCAACTCCCCATAGCTCCACTCCTCCAGCATTTCCACGATGCCCAAAACCGTATGGCCACCAGCAACATAGCCATAATCCAGCAACTCAATGCACACATACAGGCCAACAAAGGAAAACAGCTGCGACCACTGCTCACACTCATCAGCGCCTGCTGCTGCGGACTCCCACTCAACGCACAGCCCACACACCCCATCTTCAGCACCGCCGCCGCCATCGAAATGCTGCACACCAGCACGCTCATCCACGACGACGTCATCGACAACTCCAACCTCCGGCGAAACTCCCCGACCGTCAACAGCCTCTGGAACAACAAGACCGCCGTCCTCATCGGCGACTTCTACCTCGCTCAAGTGATGAAAACCATCAACACCATCGACAACCACCTGCTCACCAACGCCATCAACAACACCGTCATCCAAATGTGCGAAGGCGAACTACTCCAGCAGCAATGTTCAGGACTCTACAACACCGACATCAACCTCTACCTCACCATCATCAACAAGAAAACCGCAACCCTCATCTCCACCTGCTGCCTCTCCGGCGCCATCCTCGCCAACGACAACCCCTCCATCCACACAGCCGCCGCACAATTCGGCACAGAACTCGGCATCGCCTTCCAAATCCGCGACGACATCATCGACTTCCTACCCTCCAACACCACCGGCAAACCACAAGGCAACGACATCCGCGAACACAAATGCACCCTGCCCATCATACTCGCTCTCAAAAACCCCAAAACAAATGATAAACTCCTCCCTCTCATCAACAAAAACAATATCAGCCACAGCGACCTGCAGGCAGCAATCACACTCATCACCGACGCCGGATACATCGACCTAGCCAAAAACGAACTATACAAACACCTGCAACACGCACACACCCTCCTGCATAACCTGCCCGACAACATCTACCGCCACGCTATGTCCGATATCGTAGACTCTCTAAAAGAAATATAACAAAACAGATACTAATTCAAAAACAAAAACAATTAAATACAATGAAAAAAACATTCCTTTCCATCATCGCCACTCTGCTCGCCAGCCTGGCATTGGCCCAAAACGCCAAAGTCCCTGAAAACATCACCATCAAAACCCTCGACGGCAAGACCGTAGAAACGTCAATTATCAAAAACGACGGCAAACCCATCATCATCAGCTTCTGGGCCACCTGGTGCAAACCCTGCAACCGTGAACTCAACGCCATCAAGGAACTCTACGATGACTGGCAACAAGAAACAGGCGTCAAACTCGTCGCCATTTCCATCGACGACACCCGCTCGGCCTCCAAAGTCAAACCTCACGTCGACGGCAACGGCTGGGAATACGAAGTCTACCTCGACCAGAACCAGGACTTTAAGCGCGCTATGAACGTCGTCAACGTGCCTCACACTTTCCTCATCAACGGCAATGGCGAAATCGTATGGCAGCACACATCCTATGTCGACGGCAGCGAGGAAGAACTCTTCGAACTGGTCAAGAAAGTCGCCAACGGCGAGGAAATTTAATCACAACTAACCAAAGGGCACCTCTAACACTTCGTTTAATTCGCGTTTTGCCTGCAAGTAATTGGTCAAATTTATTTGACATTTATGGCAATTCACGGACGTTTACGTTCTAAA
>DFHL01000013.1 GCA_002371315.1 Bacteroidales bacterium UBA3724
TCCGCGCCAGCGGTAGCCAATCAAGTTGCCCAGGCGGCCGCTAAATCCGGCCATAAAACCAAAATCCGTTTTTCCCATAGTACGTTTTGTTTAAAGATTGTTAATTAATAGGTTAAGGGTCCGAAAGCGGGCTTTCGCCACACTTTCTGCCATCCATAACGCGACAAATACCCTATTATTGCCCACTGGCGAAAATTTTCTTAAAAGTTTGGGTGAGGTTACAGTGAACTTTGGTAGGTGATTGGTGCTGGAAGACAGCGGGTTACGAGGCTGGATTTTCAGGCCGCTTGTGGGGTTTTTGTTTCCCGCTCGCAAGCGAGCGAAATCTTGGAAATCTTGGAAATCTTTTTCTCCAGCAGTACAGGCAAATCTTGGAAATCCGAAAAAATCTTGGAAATACTTTTCCCGACTGCGTCGGGAAATTATAAAAAATCGCTTAATTCGCGTTTTGCTTGCAAAACAAAATTTTAATTCGCTTAATTCGATAAATTCGCAGTTTTACTAATAAATATCTTTAATACTTTTGTGCGTACCAATCGTGGACAAAGAATGTTGAAAGTGCGTTGAAGAAAAAGATAGGTTATAAACCGTTGTTTTTCAGCGGTTTGCCATTCTGTTTCGGGTTTTTCGGGGAAAAAAGGGGAAAATAGGGTGTTGTTTCGGGTTTTACTTGCAAATGTGTAAGTACTTTTGCATTGTGAAAAAAGCGAATGATAACAATCAAAAGAAAGGATACGATATGAAAACAAACAAGTTAATAGCAATTTTGGCCCTTGGGGCAGTGCTCTGCGCCACGCCGGTCTACGCCCAGGGTCGCGGTGGCGGCTCGCACGGCGGCAGCCACAGTTCGTCGTCAAGTTCACGCGGTGGCAGCAGCCACAGCTCATCGTCGCGCAGCAGCAGCTCGTATTCGGGCTCGTCGTCGCGCGGAAGCTCGTTCTCGGGCAGCAGCCGCGGCAGTTCCTACTCCGGCTCGTCGTCGCGCGGAAGCTCGTTCTCGGGCAGCAGCCGCAGCAGTTCCTACTCCGGCTCGTCGTCGCGCGGAAGCTCGTTCTCGGGCAACAGCCGCGGCAGTTCCTACTCCGGCTCGTCGTCGCGTGGAAGCTCGTTCTCGGGCAGCAGCCGCGGCAGTTCGGTGTCGCGTCCATCGTCGACCGAGCGCAGGGGTTCCACCACATATCGCGGCACCTCGGCCGACAACGACCGCAGCAGCTCGCGCTCTTCGATCGAGGCTCCGCGCAGCAGCTCGCCTAACCGTCAGAGTATGAGCCGCGACACTCGCAGCGGACGCGACAACAGCCAGTCCAACATAAGCAACAGCCGTGGCGACAACCGCCATCCGAGCGGCCCCAACGCCGGACGCGGCAACGACAAGCCCTCGAAGCCCGGCACCGTCGGCACCAGCGGACGCGGCACCGTGCATCCGCAGCACGACCGCGGCGACCGCTATGCACGCCCCGGCAAACCCGGCCCGCTGCCACCGTCGCACCGTCCGATGCACCCGGCCCCCTATTTCCACCATCCCTATCATCATCATATGATGCATATGCGCCCCGTGGTGTGGGTCCACGTCCATCCGCGCCCCATCTTCTGGCCGGGCTTCTGGGTCTACTGCAACTCGTACTGGTATGACTATCACGTCAC
Source organism: Bacteroidales bacterium UBA3724 (assembly GCA_002371315.1). Classification (GTDB taxonomy): domain Bacteria; phylum Bacteroidota; class Bacteroidia; order Bacteroidales; family P3; genus Colimorpha. The sequence continues at coordinate 1,645 of DFHL01000013.1, forward strand.
TGACGTCGTCGTCGTGAACCGCTACGTCCGCGAGACCTACAACGTCGACCTGGTGAGCTACGCCGTGAGCGGCGACATAATGTACGCCATCGTGAACGATGCGGACGGCAACACCTACCTGCAGGTCTTTGACCAGAACGACAAAGTGCTGGCCGAGCAGCAAATCAGCAGCCGGTACATCAAGACCGAAATCGACCGCGAAAACGGTGGCTGCTGGATCTTCAAGAAGAGAGACAAAGACCCGATGCTGTTCCTCTATGTCGACGGCGAGCTGCTGATATACGAGGCAGACTGAAACTGAAGGCTAAACATTATGATTATGAAACAATAAACCGATGCTGCAACATTTCTGGGCAAAAAAAAAGCATCATAAGCAGAACAAAACCTTGTCAAATCACACAGACCCAGAAAAAATTTAATGTTGTTCGGGACAGAGGCGGCCACAAGGCCGCCTCTTCTTGTATCTATACTGGCTGTCAGAAGCTTACAGCCAGCGGGATGACGAAAGCCTTGGGTGTCGGGACGGGGCTGTTGGCGTCGCGCACCTTGTCGGCAAGCCAATGCGCCGCCAGCGCGGAACCGACTCCGACCAAGGCCCCGACAAGGACATCGGAAGGATAGTGGACGCCCATATAGAGCCGCGAAAAGCCCACCCCCGAGGCCCAGAGGGCGGCAGGCACGACGACGTACCAGCGCGGATAGCTGAGACAGAGCGACGTGGCCGTGGCAAAGGTGAGCGAGGTGTGGCCCGAAGGGAATGAGAATCCGCGCACAGTCTTGAGAGGCAGCAGGTCGTCGGGGTGGCCGAGATAGGGCCTCGGCCGACGGACGGAATTCTTCAGCGCCTCGGTGATGCCTGCCGTGAGCAGCAGCGACAGTCCGCAGTCAACGCCGGCGCGGAAAAGGTCGCGATTGTCGGCCGCCCATCCGGCTCCGAGCATCGCCACAGGAGCCACCGGCGTAAGAACCAGGCTGTTGCTTACGACGGTCATAATGCCGTCCATCGGTTCGGTACGGTTTTGCTGGAGGGTGCAAAGGATGTTGTAGTCAACCCCCTGCGCCGCAGTCGTCAACGAGACAGCCTGCACGGCGAAGAGGAGCAGGACAATGGCAAGTCGTTTCATAGTGAGCGTCTAAACAAAGAGCCTGTGCGCAACGCCGCATCGGCAGTATTGGCACAGACTCCGATATATAAAATTAAAGACAATGTTTTACTGCAGTTTGGCCAAGGCTTCCTTGATGCGGCGGATGGCTTCGACGAGGAGGTCTTCGCTGGTGGCGTAGCTGAGGCGGATGCAGGTGTCGTCGCCAAAGGCGGAGCCCATAACGGTGGCCACGTTGGCCTCGTTGAGGAGATAGAAAGCCATATCGGTGCTGTTCTCTATCTTCTTACCGTTGAACGACTTGCCATAGTAGGAGCTGACATCGGGGAAGAAATAGAAGGCACCCTGCGGCAGGCGCACCTTGAGGCCCGGAATTTCGCACAGCAGCTTGTAGACCAGGTCGCGGCGTTTAAGGAAGATGTTGCGCATATTGATGATGTCGTCGCTGGTTTTGGGGTCCATCATCATAGCGCAGACGGTGGCCTTCTGGGCGATGGAGCAGGTGGCGCTGGTCACCTGGCCCTGCAGCTTGTTGGCAGCCTTGGCGATGACGGTGGGGGCGGCAATGAAGCCGATGCGCCAGCCGGTCATTGCGAAGCCCTTGGCGACGCCGTTGACGGTGATGACGCGGTCGCGGACATTCTCGAACTGGGCGATGCTTTCGTGCTTGCCGACAAAGTTGATGTGCTCATAGATTTCGTCGGCCAGGACGAAGAGGTTTTCGTGGCGTGCCACAACGTCGGCGATGCCCTTGAGTTCCTCCTTGGTATAGAGCATACCCGTGGGGTTGCTGGGCGAGGAGAACATAATGAGCTTGGTGCGCGGTGTGATGGCGGCTTCGAGCTGTTCGGGAGTCACCTTGAAGTCGTTTTCGAGCTTGGTTTTGACGAAGACGCACTTGCCTTCGGCCAAGCGGACGAACTCCTTGTAGCTGACCCAGAAGGGCGTGGGGATGATGACCTCGTCGCCGGGGTTGACGAGGCACTGCACCACCTGGAAGAGGCTCTGCTTGGCGCCGGTGCTGACGACAATCTGTTCGGGCTTGAAGTCGAGGCCATTGTCGCGGCGGAACTTCTCGCAGACGGCTTCGCGCAGGTCGGGATAGCCGGGTACTGGGGGATAGTGAGTAAAGTTGTCGTCGATGGCTTTTTTGGCAGCTTCCTTGACGACTTCGGGGGTGTTGAAGTCGGGTTCGCCGATGCTGAGGCTGATAACGTCTTTGCCTTGGGCCTTGAGTTCGCGGGCTTTGGCGGTCATAGCCAGAGTCTCGGACTCGGCCATATTGAGGATGCGGTTTGATAAGATTTCCATAGATTTGATTGTTTGAATGATTTTGCAAAAGTACGAATTATTTTTGGAATAGGAAGTTTTTTTTAAGAATAATGCAAAAATATAAAAAAAAACTGTAAATTTGTAGTTTGCAAAATGCGTCAACCAACAATTATTATTAACATATAAACATTTGATAATTATGGCAAAAGAAATGAACGATGCCGATGCATCGAAACTTGAGAAACTGAAAATCCTGCAGAGCACACTGGACAAAATAGAGAAAAACTACGGCAAAGGCTCGATAATGAAGCTTGGCGACCGTCCGGACGAGACCTACGAGGCCATCTCGACGGGATCGATAAGCCTTGACACGGCGCTGGGAATCGGCGGTTTCCCGAAGGGAAGAATCATCGAGATCTACGGCCCCGAATCGTCGGGCAAGACGACGCTGGCCATCCACGCCATCGCCGAGAGCCAGAAAAAGGGCGGCATTGCAGCTTTCATCGATGCCGAGCACGCTTTCGACCCCGTCTATGCCCGCAAGCTGGGTGTGGACATCGACAACCTGCTTGTCTCGCAGCCCGACAACGGCGAGCAGGCGCTGGAGATTGCCGACAACCTGATACGCTCGGGAGCCATCGACATCATCGTCATCGACTCGGTGGCGGCGCTGACGCCCAAGGCCGAAATTGACGGCGAGATGGGCGATTCGAAGGTGGGTCTGCACGCCCGCCTGATGTCGCAGGCTCTGCGCAAGATGACATCGACCATCAGCAAGACCGGCTGCTGCTGCATCTTCATCAACCAGCTGCGTGAGAAGATTGGCGTTATGTTCGGCAATCCCGAGACGACGACGGGCGGCAACGCGCTGAAGTTCTATGCCTCGGTGCGCCTCGACATACGCCGCATCCAGGCCATCAAGGACGGCGACCAGAATGTCGGCAACCGCGTGAAGGTGAAGGTGGTGAAAAACAAGGTCGCTCCTCCGTTCCGCGTGTGCGAGTTCGACCTGATGTTCGGCGAAGGCATTTCGAAGCAGGGTGAAATAGTGGATCTTGGTGTCGAAACAGGCATCATCAAGAAGAGCGGCTCGTGGTTCAGCTACGGCGAAAGCAAGCTGGCTCAGGGTCGCGAAGCCGTCAAGCTGCTGCTGCGCGACAATCCAGAGCTTAGCGAAGAACTTGAATCCCAGATACGCCAGGCCTTGAAAGAACAAACCGAAGGATGAAACACTTTTGGATTTTAGTATTGTTGATGCTGCCCCTGACAGCCTTGAAGGCGCAGAGTGCCGACGAGGTGGTCAGCGGCAGCGGCGACATCGAATTTGACCGCAACGTAAGCGTAAGCCAGCCCGTAAGGCAGACATCGGCCAACCTTCAGGAAGGGCACGAATACAGCCACTTGTTCGTGGAGGGACTGCTGGCCTACGAGTCGTACGGCTCACTCGGCGCAGGAGCCACCGTGGCCTACCTGCCCGAATGGATAGGCGGATATGCATCGGCCACGGCCTACAACAGCCACTCGATGTACACTTTCGGCCCGGCAATAAGGCCGCTGGCAAACATAGCCAGCCTAGACTGGCAGGTCTTTTGCGGCCTGGCCTACGCAGCCCCGATAACGAGATATTTCAACAATCGGCTCGGTTTTGAAATAGGTACACGCTTTGCCCCCAACGCCGACAGCGACGGGGACCGTTTTGCGTGGTGGAGCGTATCGCTTAGCCGCCTGTTTGTCAACCAGCACTCATATTTCACCATAGGCCTCAGTGTCAACCTGATTGCGCTGACTGGTATAATCCTTATCCCATAAACAGACCGGAGCCTACGGTCAACAAAACCCGACAACTTTATGGAAGAAGTATCAGAAGATGTACTTGTCCAACAAACGTATGAAAAACTGATAGCTGCCTGCCGTGCAAACCAGACGCTGACAGCTGCCGACGAAAGCAATATTTTCCGAGCATTCAACATTGCCCGCAATGCACACAGCGACACGCGCCGCAAAAGTGGCGAGCTGTACATATTCCACCCCCTGGCGGTGGCGATGATAGCCGTCCAGGAGGTGGGCCTCGGCCCCATAGCGGTGGTCTGCGCCCTGCTTCACGATGTGGTGGAGGACACCGACATAACACTGGACACCTTGCGTGCCATCTTTGGCGACCGCGTGGCAAGAATAGTGGACGGCGTGACCAAAATCGACAAGGCATCGATGATTGCCGAGCAGAACGACGACTTCTCGTCGCAGGCTGAAAACTACCGCAAGATACTGCTGGCAATGTGCGACGACGCATACGTCATCTTCCTCAAGCTGTGCGACAGACTGCACAATATGCGCACGCTGGGATCGATGAAAGACACCAAGAAGCTGGCCATATCGTCCGAGACGCAGTATCTATACATACCTTTAGCCCACCGTCTGGGTCTGTACAACATCAAGACTGAGCTTGACGACCTGGTGATGCAGTACACCAACCCTGACAAATATGCCGAAATAGCAGACAAAATAAGCCAGACCGTGGGCACGGAGAAGAAACTGAAGAAATGCTTCACCGCACCCATCCGCGAACTGCTTGACCAGAATGGATTCCAATACAAAATAAAGACACGCGTAAAATCGGTCTACTCCTGCTGGAAAAAGATGCAGAACAAGGGCGTTCAGTTCGACGAAATCTTCGACCTCTACGCTATGCGCATCATCCTTGACATACCAGGGGGCGACAGTATGCCGGAAGAAGAGCTGCGCAAAATTGAAAAAGAAGAGTGCTTCAAGGTCTACGCCCTGATTACAGGCCTCTTCCGGCCGCAGCCCACACGTTTCCGCGACTGGATTACCACACCCAAGAACAACGGCTACGAGTCGCTGCACACCACCGTGATGAGCCCCATAGGCCGATGGGTTGAAGTGCAGATTCGCACCACGCGTATGGACCAAATAGCCGAGAAGGGTATGGCAGCACACTTCCTCTACAAGGAAGCCCATCCCGACGAGCCCGTGCAGCAGTCGCCCGTCGAGCAATGGCTTGGACAAATACGCACCTCGCTCGAAGACCCCAACCGCAACGCTTTGGACCTTGTCGAGGAATTCAAGGAAACCCTGTATACCAAAGAAATATACATCTTCACCCCCAAGGGAGAGACCATCAAAATGCCATCGCGCAGCACCGTGCTAGACTTTGCTTACGCCATCCACTCCGAGCTTGGCGACCATTGCATCGGTGCCAAGGTCAATGCCCGCGTGGTGCCCATAGGCTACCGCCTGCACAGCGGCGAGCAGGTGCAGGTGCTGACGTCGAAAAAGACCTTCCCCGCCGAGGAATGGCTCAAAGATGTCCAAACACAACGTGCCAAAGACCACATCAAAGACTATCTGCGCAACGAGAAGAAGCAATACTTTGACGACGGCGAGCAAAAGCTGCGTGCCTTCCTCGAAAAGTCAAAACTCACCCTCACGCCCGAAAGAACGGCCCGATTGAAACTCTTCTTCAACTCGGACAGCGACATAGACCTCTACTACCGCATAGCCACAGGCGACATCACCGAAGAGGGTATGAGGCAATGCTTCCACCTGTCGCGCTCAAAGCCGCAGCTGCTTTTCCTGCAGCCCTATGAGCAACTGTTCGACGACAAGGAGAACCGGAAAGACTTGCAAAAAGGCCAGAGGAAATCCATAACCACATCGCCTTTCCTTGCCGACTCGCAATACGACAACCTCGAAACCCAACCCGCCACCTGTTGCAAACCCGTTCAGGGCGACCGCGTAATAGGCATCGTCACCGAAAACCGCATAATGGTGCACCGCACCAACTGCCCCAACGCCATCCACGAAATGTCGACCCACGAAGACCGCATCGTGCGTGTGCGCTGGCGCCCCGGCGAAAAGATTGCCTTCCTTACCGGCATCACCATCACCGCCATCGACCGCAAAGGCCTTTTGCAGCAGCTCACACGTATCATCAGCGAGGATATGGACCTGAATATGCGTGCCATAACACTCGAAACGTCCGAGGGTGTAGTGCACGGCCTGATAATGCTCTACGTCCACAACCTGGGCGGCCTCGACCAGCTGATAGAGAGCATCCGCGCCATCGACGGTGTAGAGCAGGTGCAGCGCGTCTGACAATACTCATCATAAACCAATCAAAAAAAGGAAAGTCACACTTGCAATAAACTCAGCCATTTGTCGTTAGACTGTGGCAACCAGAGGAAAACAACCATATCGGAATGACGGAAGAACAGAAATCCCTGCAATGGCTCAGCAACATCCTGGACACACTGAGAAAAGAGTGTCCGTGGGACAGCGTCCAGACCATCAAGAGTTTGCGTTACCTTACAATAGAGGAGGTCTACGAGCTGTCGGAAGCCATCACTGCAGGCAACTACGACGAGATGCGCAAGGAACTGGGCGACCTGTTTATGCACCTTGTCTTCTATGCAAAGATAGCCGACGACGAGGGACGCTTTGGCCTCAGCGACGTTCTGGACGGCATCTGCCAAAAACTCACAGCACGCCATCCGCACATCGCCCTGCCTGACCGTGAAGGCAATATCCAGGCCGCCACACAGAGCTCCACACCAAAATGGGAACAGGTGAAGATGAAAGAAGGCCGCCGCTCGGCACTGGAAGGCGTGCCGGAGTCTTTGCCCTCACTTATCAAGGCCATCCGCATACAGGAAAAAGCCGCAGGACTGGGCTTTGAATTCCCGAACAGAGAGATGGCAAAAGCCAAAGTGGACGAAGAATACAGCGAATTCATCGAGGCTCTCGACAAATACCACGCCAACGGCAAGACAGCACAAAAAGATGCAGAGGAAGAACTTGGCGACCTGATATTCGCAATCATCAAATGGGCCCGATTCGAGAATCTCAACGCCGACGATGCCCTTGCCCGCACCAACCTGAAATTCACTCAACGCTTCAAATATGTAGAGTCGAAAGCTCACGCCAGCGGACGCAATATGCAGGACCTCAATCTTGACGAGATGGAGACCTACTGGAACGAAGCCAAAACAGTTTTACGCAAACAACAAGAATAATCTACAATAATATGAAACGCAACTACATAGCCCCAAGTCTAACCGTCGTAACCTTTAAGGTGGAAAAAGGTTTTGAGAATAGCAGCACGGTCAGTTCGCCCCTCGAGTTCGATTTCTTCACTTTCGACCCCAACGAGGAGCAGAACCAAGCTGCCAGCTATAACGAAAGCCACTGGAACTGGTAGGGAATCCCGTTCCTACTGCGCACCAAGAATCGTCACCGCAGCGGCACGACCGTCGTTGACGGCATCGTTTATCGACATTGGCCGCTTGCAGGAGCCACACACAAACAAGCCCTCCTGCCCTGTCAGGCAGTCGCCCAAATGCGGGTCGGCCGACTGCGCGAAACCATATTCGCCACAGATATTGCAGGCCTTGGCAAGACAGCGCGTACCCTCCGAGGCTTCCATTCCAACCATCAGCACCAACAAATCGGCAGTCATCTTGAGCGGCAGACCCATCAGGGTGTCTTCGGCCTTGATTTGCACACGGCCGTCGAAAGTGCCCGAAGCCTCTGAAATGCGGCCACGCACATAGCGCACACCATACTCCTGTTGCGACTGACGGTAAAGCTCCTCGAAATGCTGACCCCACATACGCAAATCCATATAGAATATATAAGCCTCCGTATCAGGCATCATCCGCTTTAGTTCTATAGCCTGCTTGACGGCGGTCACGCAGCATACCTTTGAGCAATAATGGTTGCCCGACTTTTCGTCGCGCGAGCCCACACACTGCAAAAACACGACGCGCTTCGGCTTCTCGCCCAGCGAGTTGACAACCTGATTGTAGCGTATCATCTTCTCCATCTCCAACGACGTCACCACACCGCCATATATGCCATAGCCAAGCTCCTCCTTGCGGCGGGCATCGAACGGAGTGTAGCCTGTGGCCAGCAGGACACCGTCGCTATAGTAGGTTGAACCCTTGCCGTCCACGACCTTCCAGCCCTGACCCTCGCGTCGCAAATCTACAATCTCGGTGTCGGAATGGAGAGTAATATTGTTGTTCAGAAGCTTCTTGTTCATCTGTTCCACGATGTCGCTCGCAGCGGCAAAATTAGGGAAAAGGAACGCTTTGTCGGCCACGTTTTTCAGCGGAGAGGACGATTTTTCAAAAAGCAACACTTTCAGTCCCTGCTTGGCAAGCACCGAAGCAGCCTCGATGCCCGCCGGGCCTGCGCCTATGATGGATATTGATTTCATTGCTGATATATTGGTTATACTATTAATACTCATTGTTCTACCTTGAGGCATTCGGGCTGTGCCGGCCTGGGCAGCAGACGGCCGCTGACGCCTTTGTATTTCTCATCGGGATTAAAGGCTATGCCTATCTTGTTGAACAGCGGCTCGCTCTGCACCTGGTGCAGTTGGAATCCCAGCTTCCAGGGGTCGTAGCCCAACAGCAGGCCTGTCAGCTCCTCGTATGTCAACACCGGAATGCCATAACCCTGCCTGTCGTATGTCTTGTGCTCCATTTCGGCAATCGTGTATTGCCATTTGTCCAGGAACATATTGCATCCAGGGCAGTTGGTCAGTATAAAGTCCGGCTCATAAGGCTCCATCGACTGGAATTTTTTCTTTGTATTGGCAATCGAATAGCCACGATTTTCCTGCACAAGATACTGGCGGAATCCGAAACCGCAACAATGGCGGCGTTCGGGATAGTCGATTACCTCTCCGCCCCAGGCCTCGATCATTCCAGCCAGGACGTAAGGAAACTCCGCCTTGCCGATGCCGCGTTCGGGAAATATCTTGGCATAGTGGCATCCTATATGCTCCACCACGCGCAACGGTTTGCCCGTAAAGCGGTTCACGAGCTGATACTTCATCTTGGGTTTCAGGTCGAAACGGAACTTGTATATCACATCCGAAGGGTGGGCGATGTTTTTCGGGATCTTGAATTCACGTTTAGTCGCTTCCCAAAGGAACTGTCGTGCCTGGTCAAGCAGGGCAGGATCATTCTCCCATTTCTCAATCACTTCCGAGAAAACGCCAAACGAAGTGACGCACGACGGCACATAGTTCTCGTATCCGCACTCTGTCATCAGCGAGAACAGGCGTGCCACGACGGTCATCGTCGTCTCGAACGGCACCACATCGCTGTGGTAGCCGATGCCCGTACAGGTATGCTGATGAGGATTGTCGCATATATCCTTGCCAAGCTCGTCGCGCAGAATGCGCAGGAAAGCCGCTTCCGAGCCAGGGAAAAAAGTCTGGCGGATGCAGCTGCGCTCATAGAAGAAATGGTCGTCGGCAATCTCCTTCTGGTATTCGTTCCAAAAACGTTTTTCCATATTCACAGATTTCTTATGAATTCAAACAAATCATTTTTTTATTATATTTTCCGCCACAATCTCGGCAATATCCTTGACCGGCACATTGTCGGCTCGCGTGAAGGCCTTCTTGCACATCGGGCAGGCAGTGGCAATGACGTCGGGATCCGGGGCAAGCAGATTGTCGCGCGAGGCGTTGCGGATTTTGGTCTGCTGCTCGATGTCCAGCAGCGGATTGCCCAAGTTGAAGCCACAGCATAGGCTATGCTCGCGTTCTTCCTTGGTTTTGAGCAGCGTGGTGGCAGCCTTGAGCACATTGCGCGGCTCGTCATAGATGCCACATCCGCGGCCCAGTTCGCAGGGATCGTGATAGGTCACCTTCCTGTCGTCCTTGCGCAGGTTCAGGCGGCCACTCTCAATCAGCATATTTATATACTCCGAGTGGTGCAGAACGGGTATCGAAAGCTTATACTCCTTCTTGAACGACTGATAGCAAATCGGGCACGAGGTGATAAGCATCGTCGCCTTGCTGTTGACGATAAGCTCCGTGTTCTTACGGCGCAGCTCGAAAGCCTGGTTCTCAAAGCCCTGCTGCAGCAGCGGGCGTCCACAGCAGATCGTTTCGTCGCGGTCCATATACCAATACTTCTGACCGGCGGCATTGAAAATCGTCTCCATCGCCTTCCCGATGCCCGGCGTGAGGTGCGACATACAGCCGCCGAAATACACCACGCGGCCTATCGAATTGAACGGCTGGACATCGCGCAGATAGGTGTACCCACCCTTGCTGTCGATATCCTTCTTGTTCTTTATTCGCACCTGACGGCGTATGACCGAAAGGTCGAGGTTCACCGGACAGTCGGCCACGCAGCGGTCGCACATTAGGCAGTTCTCGGCAATCGGCTCGGCATTCCTCTGCAGCTCCAGATTGCGGATCGACTGCAGCATATACACGCCCTGCATATTGACAATGCCGAGCTCCTTGTTCATCGGGCACCCGTCGATGCAGATGCCGCAACGCGAGCAGGCACTGAGTTCGAACATCGTATAGCCCGTCTTCTTGTCGCTGTCGTACACACCCAAGTTGCGGAAATAGATGAGGAACACCTCCGTAAAGATGTGCATATAGCGCGAGAACGGCATCAGGCAGAAGAATGCGCCCAAGGCAATGCTGTAGAGCGTCCAGCAGGTATACTCGAACGCCTCGTTGGACAGGCCCAGGGCATAAATCATATCGCCCAACGGCCCTATCATAAAACCGCCGTTGCCGTAGAGCGAAGAGGTGACCCCCTCCGACAGAAGCCTCAACGGGAAGATGCACCACAAGGCCAGCTTGGCCACGCGGTCCATAAGCGTGTGGCGCGTTGTGCGTTTCATACCCATCGGGCGCGACCACACCTTTTTGAACATTGCAAGGAAAAGTCCGCTGAGGACATAGATCAGCAATGCATCCATCAGATTGGCAAACAGTTCGGCGTGCCTGAAGGCCGAAAGGTCCACATCGTTCTCAAAGAAATTGAAGAAAATGGCCACCCAGAAAGGATGCCCGTCAGGAAACGCCAGACGCGCCTGAACCGCACCCACAACAATGAGCAGAAACCATCCGAAAGCCAGACTGCGGTGCATATAGCCCAACAGGACATTCTTCTTCGTTATGCGCCAATGCAGCAAGCCCTCGCGGAAAGCCTCCCAAATGGCAGGCAGAAAACGCCACGACCAGATATTCTTGCGTATAATGGCACGCTGAAGCTTGTCGAAACCGTTAATCCAGCGCCAGTACTTGACGATGGAGAAAAACAGCAGCAGAATGACACCCAGCACAAACGGCAGCACAAAGACCGAAAACAGCGGCTCGAAGAACGACCACACTATCAGCCCCACCGCGGCCAGCCAATAGACAACCATAAAAACCACAAACGGCCATTTCATTGTTCAGCCCCCTTTCTCACAAACGTGTTGGGCTGCACGTTGGCAAGCAGCCTCCTCATATTGATTATAAGCGAACGGGTATTGACGCCGCGCGGGCACACCAGCAGGCATTTGCCACACAGCATACAGCGCTTCAGCTGCTCGTCCAGGCCGTCATACTGGGCCCGAAGGAACGACGTGTGGATCTTGCGGATATTATAGTCCGTAAAGCCCGCTGCCGAGCAGGTCGCCGTGCAGCCTCCGCAGCCGATGCATAACTTGTACGAAGGCACCAGCTCGAGCAACTTGTCGGCCTTCTCCGACCTCATCTCGTCGAAGTTGAGCTGCCTCCCTTTCGAAATCGTAAAACCAAAATTCTTCATAACTCTGTCATTCCTAATTGTCAAGAACCTTTTTCCTCAACTCCGTACCGCCGGTGACATCAAAGATGCGGCGCACCTCGTCAAGGTCCTCCTCGGGAATGGTGCGCAGCGCGCCGGCACCGTTGCCGTGATAGTTGGCACCAAGCTTGGGAGCAATCTCCTCTATGTTCTCGCGATACCATTCCCATATCGGGCCCTGCTCGGGATGATACTCAGGGTCCACACGGTCGGGATGCACACAGTAGCCAATCTCCAGAATGTTGGTCCCTATCGAGTTCATCAACTGTTTCTGCTGCAGGCCCTTCTCACTCTCGGAGTAGTAGCCCAGCTCCTGCGACGCGCGACGCAGCACACTAATAAGCTCGCCGGGCACATTGCCGCGCGGACAGCGGGTCTTGCACGACATACACTGGCCGCAATACCAAATCGTGTCGCCCTTCAGCAAAGCCTCTATCTCGTTCTCGTCGCCTCGCTGCACCGTGTCGCAGATGCGGCGGGGGTCATAGTCGTAAAACTCGGCCGCAGGGCACACCGCAGTGCACATACCGCAGTTCATACACGCCTTCAGAGCCTCGTCGGCCCTGACATCCTGTTTCAGATAATCTACCAGATTGCTCATAGCCATTAGTTGAATTTAACCTTGTTGAGGCCCATCAGGCGGAAAAACACCTTCGGGAATGCCTTCTCGCGGTCGCGTTTCAGCATATCGATATAGATGTGCGGACGCTTCAGCACCGTCAGCTTGTGCGCCTCGACCAGCTCTATCAGCGTCCCGTCGGGGTCCTCGACGTATGTGAAATGGCCGCTGGCCTCACCCATATCGAAATGCTCATTGCCCTTGCAGCTGTCCACCGTGAAGGGGAAGCCCAAAGCGTTGCAATGCTTCTCCAGCGCACGCATATTCGTCACATCGAAGCAGATCTGGATAAAGCCCGGATCGCCCCACTGGCGACCCTCGTAAATCTTGCGGGGCTGGCGGTCGAGCGGCTGAACCAGCTCGATGGCGCTCTCGCCAAACAGGGGCACAAAAGCCCCCTTGCGCTTCTTGCTGCCAGCCAGCAGCACACGGCGGAAACGGCCGTTGCCGCCGCGCATAAAGGCCAGGTCGTCGAACGTGCCCGTCACGTCGTAGACGATGCGGTCGTAGCCCAGCACGTCACGATACAGCGGAATCGTGCGCTCGATGTCGGTGCATCCAGTGGCCGCACCCACGATGCCGCCGCTCAGGCGTCCGCGGTCGATGAACACATAGCTGTCCTCGACCACCTGGAACCAGTTGCCCCACGGGTCCTCGACCACAAAGCAGCGGCGCCCGTCGGGAGCCGTGCACAGGGGCCCTATCTTGTCGTACTTCAGCAGCAGCTCCTTGCGGAAAGCCTCGACGTTGCGGCTCTTGATTCTTGCCGCAAAGATGCCCAAATCGCCCACCTGGATGTCGAAATCCACCGGCTGGGGCTTGCGCTCGCTGTACTGCCATATCTCGAATCCGCCGCCACCCTGCAGGTTGACAGCGATACAGGCGTGGCGCTTCTGCGCCTTGCCGCCGGTGTAGGGCAGCATACGCTCGGCCACCGTGTCGTCCTCAAGGATGCGCACATCCATCTGGAACATATCTATATACCAACGCCAGGATGCCTGAAAATCAACACATCCCACGCCGACTTGCTGTATTCCTGAAACAAAGAAATCTTCCATATCGGTTCCAAAAAATTTATTTCATTTGCCCACAAAACGACAAATGTTGCAAAAAATTATTTTTCAACGTGTTAAAAGTGCAGAAAAACTTCGCTCGTCCGTAACGTTTTCCCGCCCCGGGCCTCTGCCGACACCCGTTCCGAGCCCCTTTCACGCTCTACATCAACGCAAAAAAGAGGGGACCCTTCCGGATCCCCCGCTTTTCTACAGATTATTTATTTACAAAATACTCACAAACAATTTGTGCCTATTTCAGCTGGATTTACAAACCAATCGCTATCGGCTTACACAAGGCTGAAAACAAGCGTCTCGAAGAAGCCGAGGAACGTCGAGCTGACCGGGTCGGTGGGGTCGCCCTGCAGCGGAGAGCTGACAGTCATCGTGTTGGTGGCGGCGTCATAGACAAAATCGAGCGTGATGGTCACAGGGTCGCCGTTCGAAATCTCGTTGACGGTGCCAACCATAGTGCCGATGTTGGTGGTCTGGTCGAAAACGAAGGCAAAGTCGATGGTCATCGTCTCGCCGTCGGCAGTGACAAACACGACTTCCGTGCTGTCGAAAGCGCTGATGGACATAGCCAGCGTGTCGCCCGTCGAGTTGAAATCGAGCGAGAAAGTGGCGTTGATGGGAAGCGAAAGATCGACATTGGGGATATTGAGGCCATAGACAGAAGCGAGGTCGAGGACGGTGTCCACATTGCAGACCCACTGCGTGTTGGCAAAATTGTTGCTCTTGTTGGCCTTCAGGGCGTTGGTGTTGATTTCGATGTTCTGGTTGGCGGGTTCAACGTTCTCTTTTGAGCAGGAAGCCATACCAAGGGTAAGGAGTGCAGCAAGTGCGAAGAAAAAAGTTTTTTTCATTTTGATTGTTTATTTAATTGTTTTGAATTTGATTTTTTTTGTTTTGCTTTTAACCCTAAAACGTATCGCGGAACCCAAAAACTACAAAATGATGAAAAAAAATTTTGAAAATATTTTCAGAAGGCTGATTTGCAGCACTAAACAGATGAAAAATTTTTTCTTCCGCCCTATGCGTCCGCGCCTTCTGGCCGCCTCGGGGCATCGCACCGCCGACGGCGACATCGCCGCCGAGCCACCTCTGCCATTTTGTCAGTCTTTGAAATCCTATCCAAAATCCACCCATACTCCACTGGCGAAAAATTTGGTAAAAACAAGGTAGAACTTTGAGTGAACTTTGATAGGAAATTGGTATTGGGAATCAGGCGTTTAAAAATGCCGATTTTTGGCCGTTTTTGGCGGTTTCGAAATGTTTTTGAAACAAAAAAAACTGACAAAATGTCAGTTAATTTTTTTAGGAAGGGGTTCGATTATGATTTCCGCCCTGCCCGGAGGTGCGAGGATTAGCACTTCCCGGCGGTGCAAAACATCACAACATTTTATTTATAGCTTCTGGATGTGTCGCACCAATGAACAAAAAGAAACAGGGTTCCGCAGGGAGAAAACAGCTCCGCTGCCGATGGCGGTCAGCGCTGGACGGCCTTATAGGTGAGGAATAGGCCTATGGGCAGCATCACGAAGGTGGAAATCCACATACCGATGCTTCCGAGGGCACCCTCGCGGACGGCCTTTTCGGCTATCATTCCCACTACATAATAAAGTACAAAGAAGATAACCGATGCCACAAGGGGCACGCCCAGGCCGCCCTTGCGCACAATGGAGCCAAACGGCGCGCCGACAAGGAAGAGCACGATACAGGCAAGGCTGAGGGTCCATTTGCGGTGCCATTCGATGTAGTGGCGGTTGATGTATTCGTTCTGCGAGGTGATGACCTGGCTGTGGATGCGGATGTCGCTTTGGCTGCGCTCGGCCTTGGCTATGGCGTCGCCGCATACGCGCTTCAGGGTTTTCAGGTCGAGCGAGTCGCACAGGTCGGAGCAGTCCACGCGCTGGCTGCGCCCGGCGGCGGTGCTTGGCGGCTTGTGTCCGTCGGCATAGCACAGCGGTACCGAATTACTCAGGTTCTCACGCTGGCTGGCGACGTTGGCGTCGCGCTGCTCTTTGAGGCGGACGATGTTCGAGTCGAGCTGGCTGGTGTTCATCATCTGGTAGCCGCCCTGGAAGATGCTTTCGTCGGTCTTGTCGAAGGCGAAGCTCGAGAGGTCGAAGGTCATCTCGTTCTTTTCGAAGCGTATGCGCGTGAAGGGTTTGGACTCGGCGCTGCTGTTGGCATCGTTTTCGCTGTAGGAGCATCCGTCGTAGAGGGTGAAGAGCAAATAGCGCTCGTCGGGGGTGGTCTGCATCGTGCCGCGGCGGGCCACGACCACGTCGGGCTGGCTCGACGAGGTGCGATGGTCGTAGATGGTGATGTCGTGCAGCGTCTTGCCGTCGGGGTCTTTCTGGTTGACGCGTATCACGAAGCCGTCGATTTCGGAATAGTATTCGCCGGGACGGATGTTGAGGGCCGGTTTCTTGCGCGTTATGTCGTAGAGGGTTGTGCGGTATTTGAGCACCGCCGACGGCATAACATAGTCGGCAAAAAGATAGGCCACCACGGTCATCATCAGCACGATGATGCCCATCGGCATCATTGCGCGCCACAGGGGCACGCCGCCGCTTTTGATGGCCACCAGTTCGTAGTGCTCGCCGAGGTTGCCCATCGTCATTATCGAGGCGAAGAGGACGGCAATGGGCATAGCCATAGGCACAAAGGTGGCCGAGGCGTCGAGCAGCAGCTCGGCGATGATGCCCACCGAAAGGCCCTTGCCGGCAATGTCGTCGACATACTTCCAGATGAACTGCATCAGCAGGACAAAGACGGCGATGACGAAAGTGAGGACCAGCGGCCCCACATAGGATTTCACTATCAGTTTGTCGAGTTTCTTCATCTGTTGTGCAGTTTTAGTGCCGAGGCCGGCAGCGGCGACGGGCAGCGCCGGCCTCGAGTCAACATATTGTCAGAATCCCAGCCAGCGCAATATGTCGTTGCCGTTGGCCACAACGAGAAGTGCCAGGAGCAGGAACATACCGATGGTCTGCGACACTTCGAGGAATTTCTCGCTCGGCTTGCGGCGGGTTATGATTTCCCACAGCGTGAAGAGGATGTGGCCGCCGTCGAGACCGGGGATGGGGATGACGTTCATAAAGGCCAGGATCAGGGCCAGCAGGGCCGTGATGTTCCAGAACGAATACCAGTCCCAATGCGAGGGGAAGAGGCCGCCGAGGGTGCCGAAACCGCCGAGGCCCTTGTAGCCGTCCTTGGTGAAGAGGATGCGCAACGAGCGGGCATAGGTGGTCATCTGTTCCCAGCCGTAGCTGATGCCCACGGGGATGGCCTGGAAGAAGGTGTAGTCGGTGTGGACGCACTCGAAGAGGTCGCGGAAGTCGGCCAGGTAGACACCGATCTTGCCTTTGCCGTCGATTTCGACCTGGACGCTGTCGAGCTGGCCGTTGCGCCACAGGCCAATAGTGGCGGTGGTGTTCTTGAGTTCGGCAAGGCGGGCCGAGATCTCGGTAAAGCAGGCCATCGGCTCGCCGTTGATGCTGACCACGCTGTCGCCTATCTGCATACCACCGCGTTTGGCGCGCGAGCCGGGGCCGAAGTCCTTGACAACGAACGGGGCGCGGACGGAGAAGAGCAGATTGGTGTCGCGCGGTTCAATCTTGGTCAGCAGGTCGCCCGATATGGGCAGGTCGACGCGCACGACGGTGTCGCGGCAAGAGGTGGACAGGGTGCTGTCGGGGCCGTAGACGGTGTCGACGATGCTGGTGTGGCGCATAACCGAGACGACGTTGGGACGGTCGAGCAACAGCTTGTGCTGGGTCTTGACGATATCGGTCATTTCCTCGCCGTCGATGGCACAGATGATGTCGCCCGACTGGAAGCCTTCGCTCACCAGCACGGGGTGATAGTCGTAGCCCAGTTTGGCATTCTGGAGCGGCAGGTCGTTTTTGCCCCAGTGGGCGAAGATGCAGCTGTAGAGGAGCAGGGCCGAGAGGAAGTTGACCAGCACGCCGCCGCTGATGATGCAGAGGCGCTGCCAGGCGGGTTTGGAGCGGTACTCCCACGATTGCGGTTCGCTCTCGAGGTCGTCGGCGCCCTTGGTCTCGTCGATCATTCCGGCAATGTCGCAATAGCCGCCGAGCGGAATCCAGCCGATGCCCCACAGGGTGTTGTCCTGGTCTTCGGGGGCGAGGTTTTTCTCGTCCCACTCGTCGGGTGTCTTGTCGTTAAAGAAAAGGAAGTGCCATTTGCCGCCGAACTTCTTGGCTTTCAGGATAGAGAACTTCCAGTTGAAGAAGATGTAGAAGCGGCGGACGCGCGTTTTGAACAGGCGGGCAAAGAGGTAGTGTCCAAGCTCGTGTGTCAGCACGAGCAGAGTGAGGCTGAGTATAAGAGCCAGTATTTTCATTTCTAAACTATTTGTTCATCAATTCTTTACGGACTTCGGCATCGCATTCAAGGAGCTGGTCGAAAGTCGGTTTTGCAATAAAATGGGCGCGCTCGACAGCATCGGCCACATAGTCGGCGATGTCGAGGAACCGCAGCTTGCCGTCGATGAAGCGCTGCACAGCCACTTCGTTGGCGGCATTGAGGACGCAGGGGATATTGCCGCCGCGCTCTATGGCCTTGTAGGCCAAGGGGAGGCAGCGGAACGTTTCGGTGTCGGGACGCAGGAAGGTCAGCTCGGGATGCTCCCAGAAGCTGAAGCGCGGCAGGTGGCTTTCGATGCGGTGGGGATAGGAAAGGGCGTACTGGATGGGCGTTTCCATCGTCGGCGTGCCTATCTGGGCCTTGATGGAGCCATCCTCGAACTGCACCATAGAATGGACGATGCTCTGCGGATGGACAAGCACTTCGATGCGTCCGGTATCGACACCGAACAGCCATTTGGCCTCAATGACTTCAAGCCCTTTGTTCATCAGGCTGGCAGAATCGATGGTCACCTTGCGGCCCATATTCCAATTGGGGTGACGCAGCACCTCGGCAAGGCTGACTGTGGCCAGCTGGTCGCGGCTGCGGCCCAGCAGCGGCCCGCCCGAGGCGGTGAGCAGTATCTTGTCGATGCGGTTTTGCATCTCGCCCTGCAGGGTCTGGAAGATGGCCGAATGCTCGGAATCGACAGGCAGGATGGCGGCACCGTGGCGACGCGCCTCGGCGGTGACAATCTCGCCGGCGACGACCATAGTCTCCTTGTTGGCCAGGGCGATTGTTTTGCCTGCTTCGATGGCGCGCATTGTCGGCTTCAGGCCGGCAAAACCCACGATGGCGGCGACGACGATGTCGACGCAGTCCATTGCAACGGCATCGCACACCGAGCCCTCGCCGGCGAAGACCTTGACATCGGTGGCTTTGAGGGCCTCGCTGACTTCGGAATATTTGGCCTTGTCGGCGATGACCACCATATTGGGCTTAAATTCCAATGCTTGCTCTATCAGCAGGCTGGCATTGGAACCAGCCACAAGCACTTCGGCTTCGAAGAGGTCGGGATGACGACGTATGACGTTCAGCGTCTGGGTACCTATGGACCCGGTTGATCCTAATATTGCTATATGTTTCTTTCCGTTCATTTGTTTTTGCTCTCCCTCGATTCCACTTCTTCGCGCAGCAGGCTGTCGGCCTTGGACTTGACGTAAGGCGTAGGCTGCACCTTGACGCTGTCGCTGCGACGCTGCTCGACGGCGTGGCGTTCGGCAGGGTCTTTGCCTAACATTATATATTGTATGTCGGCAAGCATTTCTTCCTGATTCTTGAGCTCGGTTTCGAGCGAATCGATGATACGAGCGTTTTCGTATGTCTGCTCCACCATACCCGTGTTGGCATAGCCCGGTATGAGCTCGCGCAGCGGAGTGAAGGCAAGCAGCAGGGCAGTAAGGAAAATCAGCACCAGCGACGTTATGCCAAGGAAGACGAAGATGTTGATGCCCGACAGTTGGAACGATATCTTTTCTTTATAGGTATCGGTGTCGAGAACGACAAAGCGATGCTTGTGTTTCACAAGGTCGCCTATCGTGTGGCGCCCGTTCCAGAGACGCTGGAAGAAGCGCTTAACACCTGCAAAGAAGCTTGATATCTTTCCCTTTACCGACATACTTGTTCAGTCAAAAAAAGCGGTGCTTCGATCTCCACCTCCGCACCGCCTTGTTTTACGTTTGTCAAATACGCTGTCTCAAACGCTGTCGCTATGTTTAGAGGTACATAAGCCTGTTGTCGACAATCTTGATACGGCTCTGCAGCACAGGGATAATGTAGTTGAGACCATTCATACCTGCATTCTGGTATCTTTGGCGGATGCCCTCTGCATCGGCGGCCTCGACCTTGTTGTTGCTGTCGACGCTGATGACATATACGCCATTGGCACCCTGGATGGGTCCGATGATGCCGGTGTCGTTCTTGGCAGCGATGGCCGAAGTGGCTTTAGGTTCCATACCGTTGCGGCCAAGATAGCCACCGAAGGCCACATCGGCAACTGTGTCTACGCTGACATTCAGCTTGGCAGCGATGGCGTTGATGTCATTGCTACCCTTGATGGCCTCGGCAGCCTTGGCAGCGAGCTGCTCGCCAAGTTTCTCGAGGCGCACACGGTCCTCGATAAGGGGACGTGCCTGGTCGAGGGTCAGCTGGTTGGGGACATAGATTTCGCGAAGTCCGACAACAATATAGCTGTAGTCCGAATTGTAGATTTCGCCACTTACGGCACCCGACTGGGTCTTTTCATTGAAGGCCCAGCGGACAGCGTCGCGGGTATTGGAGAATCCCGTCAGCGAGTCGCTCATCGAAATAAGCAGGGCACTGCGCATCTGAACGTTCTGCGACTGGGCTCCGTCGATCATAGCCTGGCAAGTCGAGAACTGGCTTGCAAACTGGTTGGCACGGTCGCGGACATCCTTCTCGGTATCGGTGCTGGGAGTGATGACTTTCTGGGCCAGAGCGACACGGTATTTCATCTTGGCAGCGGTTTTGCCGGTCACCTTGACGATAAAGTAGCCTGCATTGTTGGGAAGTTCCTTCTCAAAGACTTCGCCGACATTGTGATGGACGATATCCTCGTTCAAAATGCCAAAGGCGCCATCGGGTTGCCAGTTCTGGTCGCCAGCATTGGTGGTGTCGATCGAGAAAGCGGCAACAGCAGCCTCAAACGGCATTCCGGCCTTGATGCTTGCCATAGCGCTGTCGCGCAGATGGGCGGCCTGTTCAGGGGTACGGGTAATGCTCTGATGATAGTTCTGCGAGGGGATAAGGATCATCGATATGCGCAGGCTGTCGGGACGCATCTCGGTCTTCAGCACCTTGCCCATAACATATTCGCCATAAGTGTGACGGTTGTATCCGTCCTTGGTCAGGTTCTGCACAACGATGGGAGCAATCTCGGCACCGGCGTGCGAAGCCTTGACAATCGAGTCGAGCGGAGCGGCAAAGATGTCGCTGCTGACGAACATCGAGTCATAGCCACCGTGCATATTGACGAAGTCGATGACGCTGTTTTCGTCCATCTGCTGCATTTCGCCCCACCATTCGGCAACTTCGCTCTCAAGCTCGGCAATGTCGTTCTGCGAAGGCTGAGCGGTAAAGACGGCATAAGCCACCTCGCGCTGCTCGCGGTTGTCCAAGCCGAAGACGCTGCGGTTCAGCTCTTTCTTATGAGTGTCAAAATACTTCTGATAGTCGGCATCTGTCAGGTCGACCTGAACATCGGCAGCCTGTGAATAGAGCAGGCCGGCAACGCGGACATCCGAATGCTTGCTGCCCATCTCCGAAATCTTGTTGGCGAGGGTCTTGGGCATATACATACCGTTTTGCAGCAGGGATATATATTTGGTTCTCTGACGGTCCTGACGCACCTGCTCCTGGAATTTGAGCCACTGGATCTTTGCCTCCATCGTGTCGGGCATAGTCTCAATCTGGCGCACATAATTGCTGATGCCCTGACGGTCGTAGGCTCCAGTCTGAGGGTTGGTAAACTGCTGCTGCAGCGAGGGATGGATGAAGCGACCGACATACATATCGCTAACTTCCGCATCGGTGACCACCACGCCAAGCGCCGTCATTTCCTTGTCAAGCAGACGCTCCTGAACGATCTCCTGCCACACATTCTCTTTGAAGGCATAGCTGCTGTTGCCACGCATATTGTAGTCTTGCTCGCGCTGCATAAGACGGTCGCTGAAGTACTTGTAGGTCACTTCCTCGCCATCCAGCTTGGCAAAAGCCTCCTGGTTACGGTTCTTCTGAAGGTCGCCGATAATGAATGCAATGATAGCAATACCCACAATGGTAACTGCTATCCACGAATGTTTTCTAATGTTTCCAATAATTCCCATTTGTTATTGTTTTTTTATAAATTTACATAGTTATAAAGAGACACAATATGCCTCGAACAAGTTTGCAAAAGTACAAAGAAAAATCAGTATGACAAACTTTTGTGCGAAAACTTTTTGCCATTCTGCCTATTTAACATTGGATTTCAATCTTTTAAGCAAAACAAAATCCATTGCCTCACATCGAAAAAATAAAGGGCAAAAGCGATTCGACGCCTTCGAATACTAATATTTTGTCGGCTGAATAATAGCACAAAACACGCAATTTGCTCTCCTGCCTGCTCTCCTGCTCGGCCATCACCTGACGGCAGGCTCCGCAGGGGCTGGCGGCCGTCAGCACACCCTCAGGATTGCGGCCCACTATGGCCAGCATCTCAATTGCAACGCCCGGATGCTGTGCCGATGCCGCAAAAAGTGCTGTGCGCTCGGCGCAAAGGCCGCTGGGATAGGCTATGTTCTCCTGATTGCTGCCTTTGACAATGGTGCCGTCGGCCAGGCGCAAAGCCGCGCCGACGTGGAAGTTGGAATAGGGGGCATAGGCCGTGTCCGTCGCCTCGATGGCGGCATCAATCAGGGCGCGGTCGGCAGCGGCAAGCTCGTTCAGGGTATACTCTTGATAATGTATAGTTTGTGTTCTTTCCATAATTTTTACTATCTTTGCATCTGTTTCCGCTTAACGCAAAACGACGCAAAATATTGTAGATGGCAAAAATAGGCAACATAGAACTGGGCGAATTCCCGCTGTTTCTGTCGCCGATGGACGACATAACCGACCTCCCATTCCGGCAGCTCTGCAAGCGGCACGGGGCCGACGTGCTCATCAGCGAGTTCATCGCCAGCGAGGCCCTGATCCGCGATGCCGAAAAGAGCCGCCGCAAGATGCTCTTTGCCGAATTCGAAAGGCCCATCGGCATACAGGTGTTCGGCAACGACGAGAACTCGCTTCTGCGCTGCATCGATGTGGTAGCCGACGCCCGACCCGACTTCATCGACATCAACTGGGGCTGCCCCGTGCGCAAAGTGGCTGGCAAAGGTGCCGGCTCGGGAATGCTGAAAGAGCCTGAAAAACTGATAGCTATCACCGCAGCACTCGTCAAGCGCTCGCCCCTGCCCGTCACCGTCAAGACGCGCTTGGGCTACGACGAAAACAGCAAGATTATCGTCACCCTTGCCGAGCAGCTGCAGGACGTCGGCATCGCCGCCATCAGCATCCACGGCCGCACCAAGTCGCAAATGTACCGCGGCGAGGCCGACTGGACGCTCATCGGCGAAACCAAAGCCAACCCGCGCCTGCACATACCCGTCTTCGGCAACGGCGACATCACCACACCGCAGCAGGCCCTCGAGGCACGCCAACGCTACGGCGTCGACGGCATCCTCATTGGCCGCGCCGCCATCGGCAACCCCTGGTTTTTCGAACAGACTAAAGAACTGATGCAATCGGAAAATTCCTCTCCGCTTTCCGTTGCCTCCCGTGTCGCCGTCTGCCGCGAGCACCTACTTGCCGCCG
The DNA here is from genome assembly GCA_002371315.1 of Bacteroidales bacterium UBA3724. Lineage (GTDB taxonomy): Bacteria > Bacteroidota > Bacteroidia > Bacteroidales > P3 > Colimorpha. The sequence continues at coordinate 25,097 of DFHL01000013.1, forward strand.
TCGACTTCAAGGGCGAGCGCCAGGCCATCTTCGAAATGCGCAAGCACTACGGTGCCTACTTCCGCGGCCTCTTCGACTTCAAGCGCTTCCGCATCCCTCTGGTCAGCGTCACCACCCTCGACGAGGTGCAGGCCATCCTCGACCAGATTGATGCACATTACACAGAGTAACAAGAATCTACAAAATAAAAGAACCCCAGACTTGCCGTGTAGGGTTCTCTCGTTACTGTATGTTCGTTTCTTTTAGAAGCGGATGCCGAAGGTAAACTGGATGCTGCATCCAGTCATTTGCGGTGCGTCGGTGGCAGTATAGCCTAAAGCGGTAAGGCCAGCAGGCAGTTCCGCAGGTTCGCTGCCAATGTTGGCATAATAAGGCAGCTGTGCGTGCAAACCCACGAAGGTATGCTCGCTGCTTTTGTAGTTGATGCCCATCTCGAAGTTGCAGCAGAAACCAAAACGTGCGGCAGATTCAATATTGCCGGCAAATTCGTATCCACTACCGTGGAACAGCACTCCCAAAGCGGCACCAGTTTCCAGTTCAAAACGGTTACCAAGAGGAACATAGTCACGGAAGTCTGCCATAATGTCAAGGTCGAAGAAATTCTCGTCCAATGCGCGGAACGAGGTGTTGCCGCCACGCGATCCGATATTGAGGCCGACAAAAGCGTTGTTCTTAAAACGGTAGCCCAGCGTGATGTGTTCCGAAGGAATCATACTGTAGGCATCGGTGGGGTCGACAAAGGCCGACACGGGTGCATAGTTACCGAACTTAGAGAAACCAAGACCGGCTTCGGTCATAAAGCCGCCTTTCGATTCCTGTGCGCCGCACACGGCAGCCACACACAGAAGAGCAGTCAGAATCAAAGTATTTTTCATAATCGTTTATTGTTTTTGTTTATGAAATAATATTGTTTTGAATAGTCGTTATTATCACCAGTCCGAATCCCAGTCGGTGCTGCTTGAGCTCCAGCTGTCGCTGCTGCTCCACTTCGAGTCGCTGTCCCAGTCGTCATCATCGTCACTCGAACCCGACGAGCCATTGTCGTACCAGTTGGTCTGCTCGAAGGCCGTACCCTCGTGTCCGCTGTACTTGTACTGGTCGGCGTTGTCGTCGTTGATGTATTCCGACAGGGATTCCGCCTCAAGCCATTTGTCGGTAGTGGGGTCATAGCTGAACCATTTCGAATTCTGATGGTAGTATTCCGTGCCGTTGTACTTGTAATAACCCCTTGGCGGAACTCCGTCAAAAACCGAATAAGCGATAAAGAAGATCATCATTATAACCAGGAGCGTGACAAATCCGCAACCCAAACAACAATTTCTTTTCTTAAAGATATCATCTTTCAATGCCGTGGGCTTGGCACCTGGCGAGTTGTGCTTCTGGTCGGCAATCTCGGCTTTGAGGCGCTGATATAGCTCGTTGACGGCATAGCCTTCGTCGGCACCCTTGTAGCGCACCGCGCGCTCGCCGGTCGACTTGTTCTTGTAGACAACAAAGTCGCCCGTCTCGGTCTTGTAGATGCCGAACGCCTTGGGCTCAGAAATATCCTTGCCTATAAAGAAGCGCGTTATCTCCTCCGGGGGCAGGTTGTGGGCCACATACCACGCCTTCAGCTCCTCGATGGTCTGAGGCTGGCCTGACGCCGTGCGGTTCACGCCCGACAGAGGGGCGCCACAATGTGGGCACGACTGGCTTCGCTCGTCGATCATCGACCCACAAAAATCGCATTTGATGTTCATAGTTGTTCTGTTATTAAGTGTTTTTGATTGCTTTAAGCACAAAGCCTTTGCAACGGGCTACATAGGCTTGATTTTCCTTGCCAGTCGGGCAGCCAGTCCGGGCAGGAACTGCTTGATGTAGGCCATCAGCAGCTCGTAGCGGCCCACCATCACCTCGCGTTTCTTCTTGTAGACAGCCTTGACAATCTTGTCGGCAGCCTGCTGGGGCGTGACGCCACCGGCCTGGCCGGCATCCATCTTGCCGTGCTGGCGGCCGTCCTTTTCGAGGGCGTACTTCGAAATGTTGGTCTGCACGCGACCTGGACACACAATGGTGACGCGAATGTTCTGGTCGTAGGTCTCGGCCTGAACGGTCTCGAAAAAGCCGTAAAGGGCGTGCTTGGCCGAGCTGTAGGCACAACGCAGCGGGAAGCCGAAGCGACCGGCGATGCTGGTGGTCACAACCAGCTGTCCCCCACCCCGTTCTATCATCCGTGGCAGGATGTTCTTGGTCAGGATTACGGGGGCAAAATAGTCGATGTCCATCACCTTGCGGATGACGCGCATCTCGGTCTCGACGGTGGTGCCGCGCTGGCTGATGCCGGCATTGTTGTACAGGACGTCGATGCCGCCGAAGCGGTTCCACGCCTGCTCGGCAAGGGCATCGAGCCCGTCGCTGTCCGACAGGTCGAAGGGCAACGCCGCAGCATCGGGAGCGCCGAGCTCCTTGCAGCGGGCCACGACCTTTTCGAGCAGGTCGGCCTCCAGGGCGGTGACAATCACCATTGCGCCCTCCTCGGCAAAGCGGTAGGCCGTAGCCTCGCCGATGCCCGACGAGGCACCTGTAATCCAGACAGTTTTATTTTCGAATTTCTTCATTTGTTTTGCGGATTGAAATCCATTCATTATCTGCGACAAACCATAGATTCGTCACAATACATTGCTAATCAGACACACCCTGGCATCCTACAGCGGCAGCCAGTTAAGGTCAAGGTTATGGTTAAAGTTAAGGTTAAAGTTAAGGTTAAAGTTAAGGTTAAAGTTAAGGTTAAAGTTAAACTCAACCCTCCACCAACTCCTTGAACCACTGGGCGCGGTCGCAGCCCTCGCCGGTGTTGAGCAGCACAACGTCGCCGTTCTTGATCTCGCCTTTGTCCACAGCCTGGAAAAATCCGGCATAGCACACCATCGAGGCAGGACCCATCAGCACTCCGCGGCTGGCCTTCATCTCCTTGCCGTAGCGGGGCAGCTCGGCCTCCTTGACACGGATAAAGGTGCCGCCCGAACGCTTAACCAGCGGAGCCACAAGCGGATAGTTGCCCGGATTGGCAGCCGTCAGGATGCCGATGCGGGTCTTGATGTCCTTCTTGGCCTCGTACTGCTGCTCCCATCCTGCGGGGAATCCGGCAGCCGTGGCCTTCTCCCAGGCCGTCACCATCGGGTCGCACTCGTCCTGCTGCACCAGCAGCATTCGCGGCAGCTCATATTTCTTGTCGCCATCCATAGCCTGCAGGTCGCGGAAGCCCTTCTCGAAAGCCAGCGGCGACGTGCCGCCAGCCACAGCCTGCATATAGACCGTGGGCAGCTGGCCCATCTGGCGCAGGCACTCGAACACCACCAGACGCTTCGACTCGATGCGCAGCGGATCGGTGTTGCCGCCGCTGATCAGCACATTGTTGGTCTTGTGATAGTTGGCAGCCTCTTCCTTAGCAGCGCCGTAGCCGCCGGCCGAGACGACCACAGGCTGACCCACCTTGCGGATGGCCTCGACCGTGGCGGGGTCGATGCAGTTGGGCGCAAACTCGGTGAAGCGGATGCCTGCCTTGGCGCTGTAGGTGGCAAAAGCCACGCCGGCGTTGCCCGTCGACGCCAGACAGTACTCCTTGACGCCCTGCTCCTTCAGCACCGTGGCGGCCAGCGCCGCGCTGATGTCCTTGAACGAGCCGCTGCCGCGGTTCAGGTCGTTGCGATAGACAAACACCTTGCAGTCAACGCCTTTACCCTTTGCATAGGCCTCCAGGTTGTCCCACCTTTCGATGGGAATCAGGCCCTCGCCAAAGCTGACCACGTTGCTGCGGTCGGCGATGGGCAGCATATCGAAGTAATAGTCTTGGTACGAGTCGGTTGCAGGCTCCTCGGCAGGGGCGTGCAGCGGCTCCAGGTATTCCACCTCGGCATATCCGCTGCCGCAGTCGCACTTCTGGTCCTGGCGAAACCAAGTGGCAAAGTCGGCGATGACCTTGCCACATTTCTTGCATCTGAGTTGGTATTTCATCACTACAGGTTTTAAAGTTTCAAAGGTTGAAGGGTTAAAAGGAGCCTGAGACACGCAAGCTATCCCTTTTAACCCTTCAACTTCCCAACCTTTTAGTTTTTCTTGATGATATGCATATCGGGCATCGGCTTGTTGTAGACACCCTCGTCCAGTTTCTTCTTCACCTCGCGGAACACCTCGATCGTGCGGTTGGCGTGCTCCATAGTGTGGACCGCCGTGGGGATGATGCGCAGCATAATCTGGCCCTTCGGCACAACGGGATAGACCACGATGGAGCAGAAGATGCCGTAGTTCTCACGCAGGTCGACCACCACGTTGGTGCCCTGGTTCACGTCGCCCGGGAAGAAGACCGGCGTGATGGGGCTCTCGGTGACGCCCGTGTTCAGGCCCTCGGCCTGGAGCGACTTCTGCAGATAGGTCGACAGCTCCCACAGCTTCTCGCGGTATTCGGGATGCTGGTTGATGATTTCCAGACGGCGCTTGACGCCCCAAACGATAGGCATCGGCAGGCTCTTGGCATAGATTTGCGAGCGCATATTGAAGCGCAGGTAGGTGATGATGTCCTCGTCGTTGCAGCCGATAAAGCCGCCGATGATGGCCATCGTCTTGGCGAAAGCGCAGAAATAGAGGTCAATCTCGTCCTCGCAGTTGAAGTGCGTGTGCGTGCCGCGGCCCTCGGGACCCATAACGCCCATACCGTGGGCATCGTCGATCAGGATGCGGAAGTTGAACTCCTTCTTCAGAGCCACAATCTTGTCCAGCGCACCCAGGTCGCCCTCCATACCATACACACCCTCGGTGGCCACCAGGATGCCGCCGCCCTGCTTCTCGGCCAGCGCCGTGGCCTGGGTCAGCTGCTTGCGAAGGCTCTCGATGTCGTTGTGCTGATATTTGAAACGCTTGGCACCCGTCACGCGGAAACCGTCGATCAGGCAGGCGTGAGCCTCGCTGTCGTAGACGATGACGTCGCGCAGGCTGACGATGGTGTCGAGGATACTGATCTGGCCCTGATAGCCGAAGTTGAGCAGGTAGCCGTACTTCTTGTGCGTATACTGGCACAGCATCGACTCAACCTCCTCGTGCAGAGCGGTATGGCCGCTCATCATACGGGCACCCATCGGATAGGCCAGGCCCCAGCGGCGGGCGCCCTCCTCGTCGGCGGCGCGCACCTCAGGGTTGTTGGCCAGACCCAGATAGTTGTTCAGGCTCCAGTTCAGCACCTTCTTGCCGTTGAACGTCATCTCGGGACCCAGCTCGCCCTCGAGCTTCGGAAAATAGAAATAGCCATCGGCCAGCTTGCGATACTGTCCCAGCGGACCGCCGGTCGACTCTTTGATTCTTTCAAAAATATCCTTCATATTGTTTAAATTTTATTTAGATTTCAGCGCAATATTATCATATTCAGCCACTAACGCCTTGACGCGCGTGGCACTTCAAACCGCAAAAATACTAAAAAAACCTAAAACCGCAAGCCTTCGCCACCCGAAATCTTCGCATTCGCACTATTTTTAACATTTCCCCCACCCCGCCCCAACGCCATCCCCACATCACCCCCACACCGCCCCCACACCCATCCAACCTCCGAATCCAATCCCCCGGCACCAACCATCCATCCACCCGTCACCCCATACCCGACCCGTCGACACCCAAGACCCAACCAGCCGTCGCCCGAACCCCGTCCGCCCAACACCCCTACCACAGAAAACTCCCTCTCCGAAAGGGCCGCTCTGAACTATCTTCTGAAAAAGTTATTAACAAATTCTGACCATCTTCTACTGGCGTAAAATTTGGTAAGAATTTGGTAAGAACTTGGGTAGAATTTGGTAAGAAGATGGTACCTGGAAAACAGACAGTTGCAAAAGGCCGTTTTTTGCCCGTTTTTGCCCCCTTCGGAAGGCAAGTTATCAACAATTTTCGGAGCCCTTTTCCAGAAAACTCCGCCCCGCCCCCGGCACGCCGCCGCCCCTCCCCCGACACCCCCGCTACGCAGGCGCCCCGCCTGCGAAAAAACAGACACCCCCACCCGCAACTCTATCTATTCCGCAGACGAGGCTCCAGCGCACCAATTTGAAGATTTTTCAGACAAGATTTGAAGATTTATTTTCATACTTTTGAAGATTTTTCTTTGCAGAATTGAAGATTTTCTGTATTTTTGCAGCCAGAAAAACGATACAATATGATAAGACGAATTCATAATAACGACTTGATTTCCCGCATTAAGGAGCCTCGCCGCACTATCCAAGTGGTTGCCGGCCCTCGGCAAGTTGGCAAGACAACTATGGTAAAACAGGTTTTGGAAGAGCTGGCAATCCCTTCCTTGTATTGCAATGCCGATGCAGTAAAGCCTGACGACAAGGGTTGGATAGCATCGCGGTGGGAAGAGGCCCGCTCGAGGATGCGCTTCGACGGCATAGGAGAATTTATTCTGGCTATAGACGAGATTCACAAAATCAACGACTGGAGCGAGCAAGTGAAAAAGGAATGGGACGCCGACAGCTTTAACAATATAAATATCAAGGTTATATTGCTCGGTTCGTCAAGGCTTCTGCTGAAAAAGGGATTGACCGAATCGCTTGCCGGACGGTTTGAGATTTTTCCAATGGGCCATTGGACATTCAAAGAGATGAATGAGGCTTTTGGCTTGAATATCAACCAATACGTATATTTTGGCGGATACCCGGGCTCGGCCGCATACATAGCCAACGAGAGTCGCTGGCGCAAGTATATGCGTGATTCAATCATAGCACCTGCCATCGAAAAGGATGTGCTGCAAACGACCTTTATCTACAAGCCCGCTTTGATGCATCAGCTGTTTCATCTTGGATGCAGCTATTCAGGCGAACTGCTGGCATACAACAAGATGCTTGGAATGCTGCAGGATGCCGGCAACGCGACCACATTGGCTGTCTATCTGAAGACGCTCGGCGAGAGCAAACTTCTGACTGGACTGCAGAAATACGCCCTCGACAGCGCACGCAAATACCGCTCAATCCCAAAACTCCAGGTTTACAACAATGCATTGCTTTCGGCAATGACAGACGGTATGACCTACGAGAAGGCGTACACCAATCCCCAACTGTGGGGCAGATGGGTTGAATCGGCCGTCGGATGCTTCCTTCTCGACAAAGCCGAAGAGCTTGAATACCAGGTGTATTATTGGCGAGAGAACAATATGGAGGTCGATTTCGTCATAGTAAGAGGCCAGAGTGTTTTGGCTATTGAAGTCAAAAGCGGCAAAATACAGATGAACAGCGGATTGGCGATATTCCGCGAACGCTTCAAGCCGCGCCACTCGCTGGTCGTCGGAGGCGATTCGATGCCCCTTGAATCGTTTTTCAACGGCGACATAGAGAACCTGCTGTAACAAAAACAAATTCAACAATACAACTTTTTCGGGGTTTTGACGTAATATACTCGTATGGAAGCGAAGAACATTATTGAGACAAAGAACAGTAATCTTTTGTTTAATGCCATATCGGGCATTATAAACGAGGCGCGTGGCAAAGCCTACCGTGCTGTCAATTTCGTTATGGTGCAGGCTTACTGGGAAATAGGCCGACTAATCACCGATGACGAACTGAATGGACAGCGCGCGGCCTACGGCAAGGAAGTGCTGAAACATCTTGCCGCACGACTGACCAAGGAATACGGCAAAGGCTTTGACGAAAGAGAACTGCGCAAGATGTGCCAGTTTTACAAATACTTCCAAATTCGGGACACACTGCGTCCCGAATTGAGCTGGTCGCATTACCGCCGGCTGTTGAGCGTTGAAAACGAGAAAGCTCGGGTGTGGTATATGAACGAGGCCGCCGATGCCACGTGGTCAACTCGCCAGCTCGACCGGCAGATATCCACGTTGTATTACGAGCGTCTGTTGGCCAGCCGCGACAAGTCGCCCGTAATAGAAGAGGCCAAGGAGAAGATGTCCCAACTGCAGCCGCAGGATGTCTTTCACGACCCTTATGTGCTTGAATTTCTAAATCTGAAAGACTATCCTGCCTTGCACGAGAGCAATGTGGAAAAGGCACTGATAGACAATCTTCAAAGCTTCCTGCTGGAGCTGGGGACTGGCTTCTGTTTTGTGGCTCGGCAAAAGAGGATGCGCTATGGCGACGACGATTTCTATATAGACCTTGTCTTCTATCACAGTCGACTGAAGTGCCACGTGCTGATTGACCTCAAGATGGGTAAGCTTACACACGCCGATGTTGGGCAGATGGATAGCTATATCCGTATGTTCGACGACCTGTACAAGGCCGAGGACGACAATCCGACAATTGGTCTAATACTGTGTTCGGAAAAGAACGAGGCCGTGGCCCGCTATTCGGTACTTGCCGACGGGAAACAGATGTTTGCCGCAAAATATATGACTTATCTTCCTACAGAAGAGGAGCTGACAAGAGAGGTTGAGCGCGTGCTTAAAAATTAAAATTCGGAGTGGAAGCACAACATTTTTGCGGTTTTGACGTAATTGTAGTTGTATGGAAGCAAAGAATATCATCGAAATAAAGAACAAAAAAGCTGAGTATCAGTACTTCCTGATGGATTCGTACACAGCGGGGCTGGTGCTGACGGGCACGGAGATAAAGAGTATCCGCGAGGGGCGCGCCAACCTGACGGATGCATACTGCGCCTTTATCGGCAACGAACTGTACGTGAAGCAGATGCACATTGCAGAGTACCGCTTCGGCAGCTGGCTGAACCACGCCGCCAAGCGCGACCGCAAGCTGCTGCTAAACCGCAAAGAGCTGCGCAAGCTGCAGAACAAAATCAAAGAACGCGGCTTCACCATCGTCCCTACGCTGCTGTTTATCAACCCCGAAGGCTACGCCAAGCTGAACATCTCGCTGGCGCGAGGCAAGAAATTCTTCGACAAGCGCGAAACCATCAAGGAGAAAGACACCCGCCGCGATATGGAACGCCAGCTGAGCTGAAGGTCGGGTTTTAAGGTTTAGGAGTTAAGGTTGGTCAGAATCAAAATATTAATTCCGCATCTGAAGTTAAGGTTAAAGTTTAAGTTAAGGTTTTCACTATGAACGTCTTCAAATTCGGCGGGGCATCCGTCAACAGCGCAGAAGCCATACGCAACGTGGCGGAAATCGTAAGGCAATATCTTGAAACGCCGCTGGTGGTGGTCATTTCGGCAATGGGCAAGACGACCAACCTGCTGGAAAAGGTGGTGCCCGGCGTGCCGACGTCGGACGACGAACGGCGAAAGCTGCTGCAGCAAAACACTGACTATCACCTGTCGATTGCCGACAGCCTGTTTGCCGACAAGGGCGATCCGACCTATGGGCGGCTGCGCGAGTTGTTCGGCCGGCTCGACGAAGTGTCGTCCCGCAAGGCGACCAACTACAACTTCGACTACGACCAGACGGTTTCGTTTGGCGAGCTGATTTCGACCACGCTCATTTCGGGATACCTTAACAGCATTGGAATCAGCAATGTATGGGTAGATGTTCGCGACATAATCCGCACCAACGAGAACTACCGCGAGGGCATCGTCGACTTCGACACCACCCGTCTCCAGGCACAAGAGACAATCAATTCGCAATTTACAACTCACAACTCGCAATTGATTATCACTCAAGGTTTCATCGCCGGCACCGCCGCCGGGACGACCACCACGCTGGGGCGCGAGGGCAGCGACTACTCGGCCTCGATCCTCTCCTACTGCCTCGATGCCGACAATATGACCATCTGGAAAGACGTGCCGGGATTCCTCAACGCCGACCCCAAGTTTTTCGCCAATACCGTCAAAATAAACAAGATACCCTTCAACGAGGCCATCGAGCTTGCCTACTACGGCGCATCGGTGATACATCCCAAGACCGTCAAGCCAATCCAAAACAAGGGTATCCTGCTGAATATTAAGTCATTCCTCGACCCGTCGGCCGACGGGTCGGTCATCGGGCCCTTCGATTCTATAGAGCCGCTTACGCCGCTTTACATCTTCAAAAACAATCAGATACTCATTTCCATACAGCCCAAAGACTTCTCCTTCATAGCCGAAGAGAATCTTCAAACCATCTTTGCCGTGCTGGCCGAGCTGAACATCCGCGTCAACCTGATGCAGAATTCGGCCCTGAGTTTCTCGCTCTGCCTCGACTACAACGAGATACTGCTCGACAAGATACGCGAGCGGCTCGAATCGCAGTTCCGGCTGGTATATAACACAGGCTTGCAGCTGATTACGATACGCTACTACAACCAGCAGATAATCGACGAGATTGTCGACGGGCGAACGATACTGCTGCAGCAGCGTTCGCGAACGACAACGCAGCTATTAGTTGATTCCAAATGATTTACCGACTGACCAAAAGCAAATTCATCCGTGGTCTGCAATGCGAGAAGGCCCTTTATCTGGACGTCTACAAGCCGCAGCTGGCATACTATCCGCCCGAGACGCTGGAACGCTTTCGGAAAGGACGCGACTTCGAGGCCAAGGTCAAGTCGCTGTTTCCAAATGCCGTAGATGTAAGCCGACAGCTTGGACGGCAAATAGGGAAGTATCCCGAACTGACTGCCACGCTGCTTGCGCAGTCGGGCGAGGTGAACCTCTATGAGGCTGGTTTTGTGCATAATGAGGTACTTGTGCTGGCCGACGTTGTCCACAAGGATGCCGACGGAAACATCGCGGTTTATGAGATAAAGAATTCGCTGTCGGTCAAGGATGTCTTTCGCCGCGATGTGAACATACAGCACTATGTCATAAGTCATTGCATCGAGAAGCTGTCTTCGTTCTCAATAATTTACAACGACGGCAACGACGAGCCATTATACGAGGAGCTCCTGGATGACGCGCGCGAGGCTGAACCGCTGATAGCAAAGCAGGTAGAGCGAATGAAAGAGGTGCTGCAGGGGATGGAACCCAGCGCGGAGCCCGGCGAGCAATGTTCGGCACCCTACGAGTGCCCCTACTTGCGCTACTGCAACGGCAAAGTGGCTACGCAGTTAGAGCTTGCTGAATTTTAGCAGCGCATCGCGGATTTCGTTCTCGTCGACGGCCACATCGATGACAGGAGTGCCTACTTCTTGCAGCAAAACACATAGAATCAGGCCATCAGCATTTTTTTTGTCCTTGCGCATATAGGACAGGATATGTTCGGTATCGGCAAGTGTGAAACGTTCGAAGTCAACAATATGATGGAGCATTTTCTTCAAAAGGGAATATGTATTTTCTGCCAGCCCCAGTTTCTTTGTCGAAAGATAAAGCGCACATTCCAAGCCGATTCCGACGGCAACGCCGTGGGTTATGGCGCGTTTCTGCTCCAGCATATAGCTCTCAATGGCGTGGCCGAAGGTATGCCCCAGGTTCAGCATCTTGCGGATTGACTTGTCGTAGGGGTCGGCATCGACAACACTCTGCTTGAAATCAACACATTGACTGATGTATTGTTTGATGACACCGAGAGGATAAGCCGAACAACCAATAAGCGCATCGGTCAGGGATTTGAAAGCTTGTCCATCACTAAGCAGCAGTGTTTTAGTCATTTCGAAAAGGCCAGAAACTATTTCCAGATCGGGCAGCGTATCGAGAAAATCCGGGTAGATGCATATTGCATCGGGCTGATGGAAGAAGCCAACCTGGTTCTTTGCATTTTCCACATTGACAGCCGTTTTGCCACCAACAGAGGCATCAATCATACCAACAAGAGTGGTAGGGATGTTGATGTAACGGATGCCGCGCTTGAAGCCTGCGGCAACAAAACCGCCGATATCGCTGACGCAGCCGCCGCCAAGGTTCAGAATCAAGCTGTTGCGGTCGGCACCGCTGTCGAGCAAGGCACCCCAGAGCTGGGCCGCCACCTCGAGCGACTTGGCCTCCTCGCCAACGGGAACCTCGAAGAATTCGGCATTCTCCAATGCCGCCACCTTGCTAATCAGCAACGGAAGGCACTGGTTGTATGTATTTTCGTCGACCAGGATAAAGAACTTGGCATTGCTGTACGCTTCGGACGACAGAAGCCGGTTCAACTTTGCCAGAGACGAAATGCGAGAGGGATACAAAATATTTGATTTCATATAGAGACTTTATTATTAGACATATACACCAATTCGGAATAATAGCGAAGAGATACAAAAGTACAAGAATTTTTGGATGCGTGTGATTTTTTTGTGGTTTTTGCGTTTAATATAGTCAAAAGCTTTCCGCAAAATATGCAGACAAACGAACATCCATTCCTCGAAACCATCACACGGCATACGGCACTTATCGAAAAGATGTGCCGCTCGTTTTGCGGCGACAGCCGAGAGGATCGCGAGGATCTTCGTCAGGATATACTGCTTAACCTGTGGAGAGGCTGGAAACATTGGAAACCAGAACATAAACCCATAACGTGGATATACCGCGTGGCGAAAAACACAGCCATCACGTGGAAGCGGAACAAGGAACGGCAAATAAATGTACAGCCGCTGGATCCCACAGATATTCCGCATTCCACAGACAACGACGAAGCCGTCGAACAACTATACTCGCTCATACGACAATTGCCAGCAGAGGACCAAAGACTGATACAACTTTACATCGACGGATGGAACGCAAAGGAGATGGCACGGATGCTGCAAACATCTGAAAGCAACGTCACTACACGTATTTCACGCATAAAGCAAAAGCTGAATGAAATGAACAGAAAGGAGCAACTATGAATACCGATATAATTATAGAACAACTGCACCAGGCCAATGCCGCCGAACGCCAGAAAGAACGCACCAGGCATATCAATTTCCGTCCTTGGTGGATAACAATACCTGCTGCTGCAGCTATAGTCCTGATGGTGTTGATTCCGCAACGCAGTAATGCCGAACCCAAACCTGTGACAGGCCTACACGTCTATTGCAACAATAACTGCCAGAAAGAGAATGCTATGGACATCATCAGGCAAAATATCAACGAGATAAGCATAACACCCATAGAATCAGAAATATGAAGAATCTCCTTTTTATATTATTGTCCTCGCTTGCCATCGCCACGGCACACAGCCAGTCGGCAATCTGCCTGCAGTTTCTGCCGCAAAAGAACATACAGACCTATTGCGTAGACAACTATCCACTTGGCAGCGACGACAGCATAAACGTCACCTTCCTGATGGCTGCCGACAGCGACGCTTACAACACGATGATAAAATATCTGTTTACGCTGCCAAAACAGAATCAACCATCGTCGTTAGAGCAGCATTCTACAAAATACAAGGACCTTGACAACAAAAAATATTTCATTATACGCCTATCTTCCGCCCTGCCCAGCGACAAAGGGCTATACCTAACCTTCTTTTCGCCCCACAACCTTTCGGCAACAATATTCCAGATAAGGGACAACAGAGATATGGAAAAAGTTGTGGCACACGTATTGACCAGAGAAACCACAAAAGACTAATACCGATGAATTTACGTAACCTCTTGTTACCACTGCTGATAGCAGTGGCGGCACCCGCTGTGTGCCAAACCGTCGACACGACAAAGACTGCGAAGCCGGCCAAAACCCTTCAGGCTGTGACCATTGCCGCAAAACGGCCCATCTACACCGCCGACGGCGAAAAGAACATATACAACGTGGCCGACGACCCGTCGGTGCAGAGCGGAACCACCGAGGACGCGCTGCAAAACACACCCGGCGTGACGGTCGACGTTGAGGGTAACCTGCAGCTGCGCGGGGTAAGCAGCATAGAGATATGGATTGACGACAAGCCGTCGAAGCTGAGCGAGGAGAACCTGAAGACCTGGCTGCAGACACTGCCGGCCAGTGCCATAGACCACATCGAAACCATCACGAATCCCTCGGCAAAATACGCGACCGAGGCCGAAGCCGTAATCAACATCATCACACGTGCCCACATCAAGAAAAACCATTTCCTGAGCTTTGGCCTGAACGCAGCTTCGCAGCCTTACGTCTCGCCGTGGATCAGCTACACCTGGGCCAGCGACAAGCTGTCGTTCAACATCTACGGCAGTTTTCGCAACAGCAATAACGACAACGAGTCGTGGAGCAAAAGCACCACATTCGGCGACGACCCCACAGCCCCGGGCGACCTCGAACGGCTGCAAATGCTGATACGCAACACCAACAGTTCAAACTATGGAACCCACAACAATATGGGCACCATTTTTATGAGCCTCAACTACGCCATCGACAGCACCAGCGACATCAACTTCTGGAGCAACCTGAGCCCCAGCACACACGATATCGAGTCCTCTCTGTGGGTGCAACGTGAGCATTTCTTTCCTTACCCTGCATTGTACATCTACAATCAAGACCAGACACAACATTTCAACACGCTGTTTGGTTTTTTCGGAGGCTACTACACCAAACGATTCGACAAAAAAGGTCACAACCTGACCGTCAGCCTCAATGGAAACATCAACAAGACCGGCCAAAAAATCATCTATAACCGCGTCTATAGTGTCACCGACGGCCTGGAAAGCAATAGTTACAAATTCAAAGACGTAAACCAGTTTATGCCCTCCGTCACTATGCGGCTGCGCTACAACCGCCCATACAGCGACGATGGCGAGTTCACCTACGGACTGTCTGCTTCCCAGTCCAACAGCTACAGTGACCTTCAGCCTTACATACTCAATGCAGCCTATGACGAGCAGACCACCGTCCTCTCCCCTGCCCTGTACGACACGCTGCGACGCTACATCTTCAACGCCGACAACAAAGCCGCCGGTGCCGACATCGGATGGCAGCACAGGTGGGGAGGCCTCACACTGAAACTTGGAATGGGAGCAAGGATAAGCTACTACAAGTATGCTTACACCGAGACGATTACACTTCCCGGTGTCGACACCTCACTGCTCAACATAACCTACAACCCCTCAATCCATCTGACCTATCGGACTGAGAAGATGCACAACTTAAAACTCAACTACACGCTGCGGATGCAAAATCCGAACTCAAATGAATTGTCACAGTTCCGCACCTACGGCGAGGATAGCTATACAGTTGGCAACCACAACCTTTCGCAGAGCTACATACACAGCGCCGAGGCGGGCTGGAGCAAATATATGAGCAAAGGCAGCATCAGCGCCGACCTGTACGCCAAACTGTCGACCGGCGAAATAGAATGGCTCACGGACGTCACCGACGGCATCGACCCCTACATCGGCAGGGTGATAACCGTCAGCACACCCTACAATCTCGGCTCTTCGCACCGCTACGGCCTGACTGCCAACGGCACTTGGCGCCCCACGGCCTTCTTCAACCTGCGCTTCGATGGAAATATCTATAACTATGGCTACAGCATACATTACGACCGCCTGGGGCAAGAGCCGTACAGCAACAGCCAGTGGCAATACAGTATGAAACTGAATCTGTGGGCAAAGATACTGGGGCGCTATCAAGTGAACGCGTCGGCCAACTACACTTCGCCAACGATAGGGCTGCTGTCGACCGGAAGCGCGCAATACAGGCTCAACGCCGGCATCCGTGCCGACTTCTTCAAACGCAAGCTTAGCGCCTTCGTCAACATTCAGGACATCTTCAACTGGGGCAAACGTATTGGCAACGAAATCAATAACACCAATCCCTACTACATCCGCGAAAGCCTGAGCCGGACCCTCAACAGCCGCTACATCTCGGCCGGCATAACCCTGCGATTCGGCAAGATGGAGCTGGAAAGCAAAACCAAAAGCGGAAGCGAGTAGCAATACCACACAATAAAATAAACATACTGGCGTTTACGTCAGTATGGAAACAAAACTCGAACTGCTGGCACCGGCGAAAAACGCCGAGCAAGGCATCGCGGCCATCAACCACGGTGCCGATGCCGTTTATATCGGTGCGCCGCTGTTTGGCGCACGGGCGGCGGCTGGCAACAGCATCGACGACATCGACAAGCTGGTAAAATGTGCGCACCTATTTGGTTCCAAAGTCTTTGCAACAGTAAACACACTCCTTTTCGACAACGAACTCGAAGCAGCAAGGCAAATGATATGGACACTCTACGACACTGGCGTAGACGCTATCATTATGCAAGATATGGGCCTATTGGAGATGGATCTTCCGCCCATCGAACTACACGCATCGACACAGACCCACAACATCGACCCTCAACGCGTAAAGTTCTTGGAACAAGTGGGTTTCAAGCGCATCATATTGGCTCGCGAAACATCGCTAAAGCAGATGGCCGAGCTACGCAAAGAGACCACTGCCGACCTCGAAGCATTCGTCCAAGGGGCCCTGTGCGTATGCTACAGCGGACAGTGCTATATGAGTCTGTATCTTGACAGACAGCGCAATAAAGCCTGCGACACTCCACGCAGCGGCAATCGTGGCAGCTGCACGCAACCCTGCCGTGCCGCATACGATCTTGTTAACGGTCAGGGCGAAGTGCTTCGCAAAAACGAGCACCTGCTTTCATTAAAGGATTTTTCTGCCGCGCAGAGCATTGAATCTATGATAGATGTAGGCATCACTTCGTTCAAAATCGAAGGACGCCTCAAAGACATCTCATACGTAAAGAATGTTACCGGCTACTACCGTCAGCTGCTCGACAGCATAATGGCCCGACGTGAAGGGCTGAAGCCAGCCTCGTCGGGGTCTACACGACTGTTTTTTACGCCAGATCTGGAACGCACTTTCAACCGTGGCTTCACCGACTATTTCCTGAACAGTCGCAAGCCAATGGCATCATACGCAACTCAGAAGTCGCTGGGCAAGATGATAGGAACTATTGTTTCCGGCAACGGCAACACTCTTGTTATCAACAGTAAAGATTCCTTGACTGCTGGCGATGGCATCTGCTTTTTCAATGACGAGAAGCAGATTGAAGGATTCCTTGTCAACCACGTGAACGGCAATCGCATCACAGCCAACAAGTCACTGAACATCAGCAAAGGGACACAACTGTGGCGCAACAACGACTTCGCATTCGAAAAGCAGCTGCAAGGCAACACATCGGAACGCAAGATTGCTGTTTCTATGACACTTGCAGAGACAGCCGATGGATTAAGCCTGACGATTACGGACGAAGACGGTATAGAAGCATCTGCCGCTGTCGAATGCACAAAAGAGCCAGCCCGCAACGAAACAAGAGCAAAAGAAACCATTATCGCGCAACTATCGAAACTGGGCGGTACGCCTTTTGAAACCAGCAATATAACCATCGAAACACGACAGCAGTATTTCCTGCCAGCATCAATGCTGAACGAATTGCGACGCAAAGCCGTAGAAGAACTGAAGACAAAACGCATCACGGCCAATAGACCTACAGACACAATCCTTGCTCTCGACGACATACCCTACTTCCAGACCACCGTCGACGGACGCACCAACATCGTCAACGACAAAGCCGAGGCCTTCTACCGCCGACACGGCGTAACTACCATAGAACGAGGACCCGACCAGCCGGGAGTCGAATTCAAAGACGACTTTCCGCTGATGACAACCAAGTACTGCCTGCGCTACGAACTGGGCCAATGCCTGATGCACAAGTGCAACAAAACCGTCAGCCCCGACTATGCCAGCGACCTGTTCCTTTACAACAACGGCAACAAGTTCAGACTGTCGTTCGACTGCAAAAAATGCGAAATGCAAATACATAAATCGTAATATATGTTCGTAGAAATATGCTGTAATTCTGTGCTTTCCGCATCTAACGCCAAACGCGGCGGAGCATACCGCATAGAGCTGTGCCAAGCTCTGGGCGAAGGAGGCACAACACCGTCGGCAGCGGCCATAGAATACTGCGTCAAAGAGCTGAATCTACACACACGCGTGCTGATACGGCCTCGTGGCGGCAATTTCGTTTACGACGATGCAGAAATGCGAGTCATTCTGCGCGACATCGAGTTGGCCCACAGGCTCGGAGCGAACGCCGTAGTGATTGGATTCCTTACGCCAGATGGCGACATAGACATAATGAAGACACGTCAAGCGGTAGAAGCTGCTAACGGTATGGATATCACATTTCACCGTGCCTTCGACGAATGCTGCAATCCCGAAGAAGCCTTGGAGCAGATCATCGACTGCGGATGCAACAAGCTGCTGACCTCGGGTTGCGCACCTACAGCACTGGAGGGCAAAGAGATGCTCAAAAAACTGCTCAAACAAGCCAACAGACGTATAGACATAATCGGAGCAGCAGGAATCACCGCCGACAACGTACATCAATTAGTATGGGATACAGGCCTTTACGAAGTCCACGGTTCACTTAAGCATACCGTCGACGGACTTACCTGCACAGACACCGACCAAGTGCGTGAATTTATGAAAATCACTGACGATTTTCCAAATTATCCACCATTCAATTGAAACAAAACAACTTTAATATGAAAGCTAAATTACTCATTCCAACGTTATTATTGACTCTTTTAGCCACCTCGTGCCACAAGGAGAAACATTTCATCACCGACAAAGAATATCGCGCGCAGGTTCACGACGACTACGTCAACCGGCAGCAGATGGCGGCAGGACGCGCCGACGTCCTTTTTGGCGGAATGGACACACTCGACACAGAGACGCGCGAAGCCTTGGAATTCCTCTACGCCTATATGCCCTACAGCGACCTGGCCGACTACGACCAAACCTTTTACTTGCAGCAGATTAGAGCCGCATTCAAGGCACGCGAAGAGTTCAGCTGGGGCAAAAAGATTCCCGAAGACATCTTCCGCCACTTTGTTCTCGTCTATCGCGTTAATAACGAGAATCTTGACACAGCACGACTATTGATGCAGCGCGAACTGAAACCGCGAGTCGAAGGCCTTTCGATGTACGAGGCCGCCCTCGAGGTCAACCACTGGTGCCACGAGTATGTTGCCTACCGCGCCAGCGACGGCCGTACCTCAGCCCCGCTGGCCACAATGCGCACATCATTAGGCCGTTGCGGTGAGGAATCAACCTTCGCTGTCACCGCCCTGCGCAGCGTCGGTATCCCCGCACGCCAATGTTATACGCCCCGCTGGGCCCACTGCGACGACAACCACGCCTGGGTCGAAGTCTACATCCCCGACAGCAACCGCTGGTACTTCCTCGGTGCCTGCGAGCCCGACCCCGAACTGGATATGGGCTGGTTTGCAGTACCTTCCACACGTTGTATGATGGTCCACAGCAAAGCCTTTGGCCGCTACAAAGGCGATGAAGAGGTTGTGAAACAGACCGCGTTGTACAGCGAACTGAACCTTCTGAGCCACTACGCCCCGACAAAGAAAGCCACAGTGCGCGTTTTTGACGCAAACAACAAGGCCGTCGAGGGTGCTGACGTAAAGTTTAAACTATACAATTACAGCGAATTCTACACCCTCGCAACAATAAAGACCGACAAAAACGGCATCGCCCAGCTAACCACAGGCCTTGGCGACCTGCAGATATGGGCTACCGACGGGCAGAATTACAATTACGTGATGATGGATGTCCGCAAGCAAGACACTGTAAACATATATCTTACGCGCGAAGCAGGCACAGAATACACCGAAATGGCCGACGTTGTTCCCCCGGTTGCCGGCGAGGCCAAGGTGACACCCTCCAAAGAGAAAGCCGACCGCAACGCAAAACGATTGGAATATGAGGATTCCGTCCGCGGCGCATACGTTGCGACGTTCCCGACAAAAGAAAACTACAAAAACCTGCTGAAACCCAACAAAAACCTTACCGACGAGCAAGCTTGGGATGTGATTCACAAGGCCGAAGGAAACTATGAAGAAATCGCCAAATTCATAAACAATCACGCAGACGAAAACATTGCCGTAAACACAACAATAATAGCAGGAGAACGCGAAGGAAACATCGCTTGCAACCATCTCTACAATTACCTCAAGACCTTCAGCGACAAAGATATGCGTGACATTTCGGCCGAAACTCTCGAGTCGCATTGGCGTAAACCTGCAATATCCTGCATTATGGAGACCTACGATGAATTCTATGTCAAAGGCCTTATGCCTGCCCGCATCAGCAACGAGATGGTGCGTCCCTGGCGCCAGTTCCTGGCAGAAAAACTAACCGACATTAAGGATGCCAACAGTCTGATAGTATGGACGAAAGAAAACATATTGGTCGACGATACCGGCAACTACTACAACTGTCCCATTTCGCCCCATGGCGTATATGAGCTGCGCCACAGCGACCGCCACAGCCGCGACTTTTTCTTCGTTGCCGCCTGCCGCTCGATTGGCATTCCGGCCTATCTCGACAACGCCACCAACACCATATACGTCTGCGACGGCGACGCTGAAAAGCTCTGGAAGAAAGGCAAATGGGTCAAAGTGTCGTTTGAAGAGGACACCGAAGTGCAACCAACCGCCAAACTGACGTTGACATACAAACCCACCAAAGAGCTGGCCAAACCTGTCTACTGGCCACACTTCACGATAGCAAAATACGAGAATGGCGACTTCGTCACCTTCGACTTCGAAGGCGATCCGCGTATGGACATATTCCCTGCGACAATCAACTTGGAACCAGGCTACTATCGCCTGATGACCGGCAACCGCTACCCCGAAGGTGACGTACTGACCAAAACGGAATATTTCACAGTCAAAGAAGGTCAAACAGTGTCTAAAGAAATCATTCTAAGACCTTTGACCGACCGCAGCGCAAAAGCCGCCGCAAGCATCGACCCAAACCAGGAAATCATCGCCGATATGGCCACCTTGGCCGACTATGCCGGCGAAACAGGGATGCTGTTCATCTTCGTGGGCGACTACAAGGAGCCCAGCAAGCACCTGATCAAAGAGATGCAAGCCCTTGAAAAAGAGTACAAAGCCTGGGGCGGAATGACCTACCTTGTAGCACCGGCATCGGCCAAGCCCGTCAGTTTCGGTCTGCCCAACGCCGACTGCATCATTCGCGAAGCTGTCGACAAAGACCCGTTCGAGACACAGATTCTCAATGCTTTGAAGCTCGACCTGAAGAATGACTACCCGCTCGTCGCACTTGTCAACAAACGCGGCGAGATCCTCTTCCACAGCCACGGTTATTCCATAGGCCTGGCCGAACAAATACTAAAAAGAACAAAAAAGAACTAACACATTTTAAAATAAATGCGTATTTTTGCATTCATTAATTTGGCGGACAACGATTGTTTTGTTCGTCAAAAATACGCGTAATCAATATAATACATAAATCTACAAACTTCAAAACACCTAAAGAATATGTGTGGAATAGTAGGATACATCGGGGAACAGGAAGCCTATCCCATATTGATAAAAGGGCTTCACAGACTTGAATACCGTGGATACGACAGCGCGGGAGTATCGATGATCAACGCCAAGGGCGAACTGTCTGTCTATAAGTCAAAAGGCAAGGTTTCGGCACTCGAGGCCTCGGTCGAAGACAAAGACGTCAGCGGCACCATCGGCATAGCCCACACCCGCTGGGCCACCCACGGCGAACCCAACGCCACCAACGCCCATCCCCACTTCTCGCAGTCGAAAAACCTATCCTTGGTACACAACGGCATCATCGAGAACTACAAGGCCCTGCGCGCCGAGATGGAAAAACACGGAATGACATTCTGCAGCGAGACCGACACCGAAGTGCTGGTACAACTGGTTGAATATACACAGAATACACACAACTGCGACCTCTACACCGCCACACAGCTGGCCCTGAAGAGCGTCATCGGTGCCTACGCCATCGCCATCCTCGACAAACGCAACCCCGACCAGCTGATCTGCGCCCGCAAAGGCAGTCCGCTCATCATCGGCGTGGGCAGCCACAACGGCGAAGAAAACGGCAAAGCCGAGTTCTTCCTCGGCAGCGACGCAACGCCAATCATCGAGTACACAAACCAGGTCATCTACCTTCAGGACGAGGAAATCGCCATTATGAACCGCAACGGAGACCTGAAAATCACCAACCTTAGCAACGTCAAGCAGACCCCCCAGCTGGTGACACTGCAGATGAACCTCGACGAGCTGGAGAAAGGCGGCTACGCCCACTTTATGCTCAAGGAAATCTACGAACAGCCGGCAGCAATGCGCATCTGCACCAAAGGCCGACTGAATATCGTCGACAAAGACGTGCTGCTGAGCGGCATCATCGACCACAAAGAGAAATTCGTCAACGCACGCCGCATCATCATCTGCGCCTGCGGAACCTCCTGGCACTCAGCGCTCATCGGCAAATACTTCATCGAAGAAGCCGCCCAGATACCCGTCGAGGTGGAATACGCCTCCGAGTTCCGCTACCGCAACCCCGTCATCTTCCCCGACGACGTGGTGATAGCCGTCTCGCAGTCGGGCGAAACCGCCGACACCCTGGCCGCCATCCAGCTGGCCAAGAGCAAGGGCGCCTTCCTGTACGGAATTTGCAACGTAATCGGCTCCTCAATCCCCCGCGCCACCGACAGCGGCACATACCTCCACGTCGGTCCCGAAATCGGCGTAGCGTCGACAAAAGCCTTCACCGGACAGGTGATAACCCTCATAATGCTCGGTCTGGCCATCGCCAAGGAGAAAAAGACCCTCAGCGACGAAATGTTCCATATGCTCGTCAACGAACTCCAGATGATTCCCGACAAGATGCAGTGGACCCTCGACCACAACAAGGGCATCGACCAGTTTGCCCAGATGTTCACCTACGCCCGCAACTTCATCTATCTGGGACGCGGCTACAACTACCCCGTCGCAATGGAAGGAGCCCTGAAACTGAAGGAAATCAGCTACATCCACGCCGAAGGCTATCCCGCCGCCGAAATGAAGCACGGCCCCATAGCCCTCATCGACGAAGAGATGCCCGTTGTCGTCATAGCCCCCAAACGCGGTATGTACGACAAAATCGTCAGCAACATACAGGAAATCAAGTCGCGCAAAGGCAAGATTATCAGCGTCGTGACCGAAGGCGACACCATCGTCAAGGGAATGAGCGACTACTGCTTCGAAATCCCCGACACACGCGACTGCTACGTGCCGCTGCTGGCCATCCTGCCGCTGCAGCTCCTCTCCTACTACGTGGCCATCGCCAAAGGCCGCAATGTCGACCAGCCGCGCAACCTGGCCAAATCGGTCACCGTCGAATAGGCCAACCCTACGAAAAGAAAAAGCCGGAGCATAAGCTTCGGCTTTTTTTGTGACCACGCTGGGGCTCGAACCCAGGACCCCATCCTTAAAAGGGATGTGCTCTACCTGCTGAGCTACGTAGTCTGCGAAAACGACATTTACCAGTGACCACGCTGGGGCTCGAACCCAGGACCCCATCCTTAAAAGGGATGTGCTCTACCTGCTGAGCTACGTAGTCAACGCCTTATTTTTACCCTCAAATTGAGTTTGCAAAAGTACTACTTTTTTGCGAACTGGCAAAAAAAAATTCGCATTGTTCCAAACCACGCGCGCTATACAGATAATTATCAGATACATACAACCAAGCGAAAAGAAATCTTTTCTTTTTTAAAACCAGCCGTAAATCATCGCCCGGGGTCGGAAACGAGCAAAATGGAACAGGAAAAAACAGATATTTCGGCACCGATTATGCTGTGCTCCAGCCGCGGAACGACAACCGTCGCGAGGCACAACCCGACGCCGCGGCGACGAATTGCCCAGCGGCACAAAATCGCGCCCTAAACGGCCCTTTGCAAAGCTGGAAACACGCCCCTAAAATTGTTAATAACTTCATTCAAAAACGGCCAAAAAAGAGCCAAAAATGCCGTTTTGCAACTGCCTGTTTTCCAGGCACCATCTTCTTACCAAATTCTACCCAAGTTCTTATCAAATTCTACCCATATTTTACCACAGTAGAAGATGGTCAGAAATTGTTAATAACTTTTCAAGAATTTGACCCAGCGAATGGTCTCAGCAGCGGCAACCGGAAGCAAAACAAGTCTGGCAGAACGGCAGGCAAAGCAGGACTGCATAAAGGCCGTTTAGGATATTGTGAGCATAGCAATAACCATCATATTATCAATATATTACCATCAAAATAAAATAAAAATTTTGCCATTTCGGCGAATATATGTATCTTTGTAAACTTTTAGGCATCAAACTACGAACCAAAAATATTTGAAAAATGGAGTATTCAATTGAGATAAAGAAAGGCCTGGGCAGCGTCCTGTTCGGTATGCCGGTCGAAGAAGTGGTAGCCCTGCTCGGCGAGGCCGAAGAGGTGGAATGCGTGGACAATGCGGCCGACGAGACGACGACCATCCTGCACTACGAAGACGGCGCCCTGACGCTGTTTTTCGAAGGCGAAAACCCGACGCTGGAGTGCATCGACCTTTCGGTGGACAATGCGACGCTGTTTGGCAACAACGTTTTCGATATGAACGAGAAAGAGATTGTTCAGCTGATGGTGAAGAACAACTATTTCGAGCAGGATGCCGACGAGGAGGCCTGGGGCGAACGCCGCATTTCGTTCGGCGAAGGCAATATCGACTTTTTCTTTGAGGACGACGAACTGCTTGCCGTCGTTTTCGGAAGCTGAACAGCCACAGATGAACACACACGCCGCGCTCTTCCCTACCGCCTATTTCCCGTCAATTCCGCTGATGGCCGCTATGGCACAGGCCGAAGTCATCACGATTGAAACCAACGAAAGTTTCCCCAAACAGACCCACCGCAACCGCTGCGTCATCCCCACCGCTAACGGCCCGATGACGCTTTCGGTGCCCGTCCTTCGCCCCAACGGCACGCACACGCGCACCTGCGACATCGGCATCAGCTATGCCGAAAAATGGAACGTCGTCCACTGGCGAGCCATCGAGTCGGCCTACAACTCGTCGCCTTTCTTCCTCTACTACCGCGACGAAATCGAGCGCATATTAACCTCAAGGCACAACTCGCTGCTGCAGCTCAACGAGGAAATACTGCGGTTCCTTTTGAAAAAAATCAGGCTCGAGCGCCCAATTGAATACACAACCTCATACCTCAAACCCGGCGAAATCGAGCAGGACTTCCGCGACCGATATTCGTACAAGCATCCCGAAAACAATCCGGCCTGTCCGCAATACAGCCAGGTGTTCGGCGACAGGTACCCCTTCGACTGCAATGTGAGCATCCTCGACACACTTTTCAATTTAGGCCCTGAAACAAAGGACTATCTGTCCACTATCAGCATCTAAACATCATAGTCTATGATGTTTAGGACCAAAATCGCCCATTTTGGACACCAAAACCAACAAAAAGAGGCTGTAAATATCATAGACTATGGTATTTACAGCCTTGTTTCACGGGAAACATTGCACGGTCAACGGCAGTTCATCAGTATCAGAAGGACCGAAATATCGGCCGGCGAAACGCCGCTAATCCGCGATGCCTGGCCTATTGTTTTCGGCCTCATTTTCGACAGTTTCTCGCGTGCCTCAAACGACAGCGCCGACACCGCACGGTAGTCAAGGTCCTCCTTGATTGGCAGATTTTCGTACTTCAGTATCCTGTCGGCCACCTCGCGCTCCTTCTCGATATAGCGGCTGTATTTTATCAATATTTCGGACGACTCGCACACCTCGCTGCGTATCGAGGAGGGCGTAGCGTTGACGAAATCGGACAGCTTTGGCGACATCTGCATCAAATCTGCCAAGGTCAATTCGGGCCGCAAAAGCAGGCTCGAAAGTGTCACTTTCTGCTGGATTGGGGCCGAATTGTGTGCTTCCAGAAACTGGTTGCATTCGCCAGGCAAGACGGATGTACGGCCGACAAAATCGACAAGACTCTGCGAATAACGCTGCTTCTCCTCGACCCTCGCCATCCGCTCGGCCGAAGCAAGTCCAAGCTCGAACGACAAGGGTGTCAGACGCACATCGGCATCGTCTTGCCGCAAAAGGATGCGATACTCCGCACGCGAGGTGAACATACGATACGGCTCGTCGACGCCCTTGGTCACCAGGTCGTCGATAAGCACACCTATATACGCCTGCGTGCGACCTAGCACAAACGACGAACGTCCTCTCAGCTTCAAGACGGCATTGATTCCAGCCATCAGTCCCTGGCAGGCTGCCTCCTCGTATCCAGTCGTGCCGTTGATTTGCCCTGCAAAAAAGAGATTCTCTATCTTCTTGGTTTCAAGGGTATAATTGAGCTGGGTGGGCGGGAAATAATCATACTCGATGGCATAACCGGGCTTGAGGATTTGCGCCTTCTCGAAGCCCTCAATCGAGTGCAAAGCCTGCAGCTGCACCTCGAGCGGGAGCGACGAGGAGAAGCCGTTCAGGTAGTAAGAGTTTGTGCGAATGCCCTCAGGCTCGACAAAGAGCTGGTGCCGATCCTTGCCCGAAAAGCGCTCGATCTTGTCCTCAATCGAAGGACAGTAGCGAGGACCACGACCCTGGATACGGCCAGTAAATAGCGGCGACTTGCTGAAACCCTCCTTCAATATCTCGTGCGTCTTCAAATTGGTATAAGCCAAATAGCACGACTTCTGCGCCTTGAGCGGCTCCGTAATAGGGCTGAACGAAAATTTGGCAGGATTTTCATCGCCTGGCTGCTCCGCAAGGACGGAAAAGTCTATAGTCCTACCGTCAATTCGTACCGGCGTGCCTGTTTTAAGTTTCTCTACTTCAAAGCCATAATCCCTCAACTTGTCGGACAGCCCCTCGGCCGCTCTCTCCCCTATCCTGCCGCCGGAGAAGGAGGTCTCGCCGATAAAAATGCGGCCGTTCAAGAAGGTACCGTTTGTCAGAACAACTGCGTCTGCCGGAATTTCGACCTGCATCTTGGTCACGCAACCCACGACAGCACCACCGTCAATGACAATATCGACAACCTCGTCCTGCCACAAATAAAGGTACGGTATATTTTCAATCACCTGCTTCCAGTTGGAAGAGAATTCGGCTTTGTCACATTGTGCACGCGGACTCCACATAGCGGGCCCTTTCGACCGGTTGAGCATCCTGAACTGAATCATCGAACGATCGGTGACAATCCCCGACCATCCGCCAAGGGCGTCAATCTCGCGCACTATCTGTCCCTTGGCGACACCGCCCATTGCCGGGTTACAGGACATCTGGCATATAGAATCCAGGTTTTGCGTAATCAAAATAGTCTTTGCTCCAAGTCCGGCAGCAGCGGCGGCGGCTTCGGCACCGGCGTGACCGGCACCAACAACTGCGACATCGAATTTCTCAAACCTCATAGCAGAACACTTTTAGTATTAACAACTTATTTGCCTTGTTTCACGTGAAACAACAGTCAATCACACACCGGAAAGGGTATCAAGAACGGCCAGCGACTCGTCCTCTTTCTGGCGCATAACAGCGGCATCGGCATCCGTCTTGTCCTTGAATCCGAGCAAATGAAGCACACCGTGAATAATGACACGATGCAATTCTCGCTTAAAAGGAATGGCCATCGTCCTCGCATTCTCCACCACCCTATCGACGCTAATCATAATATCACCCGAGATTAGATTTCCCTCAACATAATCAAAAGTGATTATGTCGGTATATGTATCGTGGCCAAGAAACTTTACGTTGGCATCGTACACATACTCGTCCGAGCAGAAAAGATAATTCACCCTTCCCAAATTTTTCCCATAGGACGTCACAATCCGAGAAATCCATTTTTTCATCAAATCGGCATCCTTCAGGACAAAATCCACATCACTATTGGAAAAATAAACGGCCATATCGATAAATTTATCTTAAATCAATTATTAGCGCAAAGAATCTGCTTGTAGGCAACAAGCAAGTACAATGCTGAATAAAAATAAGTTACAGTCTGAAATTGAAATTTATTCGTCAATTTCCTTCCCGTAGAATCGGTATCGGAAAGCACACGCCCGTCTGATCTGAAAGAAAAAGACGAAACAGGCGACAGCGAAGAATTACGCATTGACAAAACGTGGAGCATAGAAATTACGCAGAGCGACAATACGCTCGAGGGCGCGAGAAGCCTCGATGCCATTGATGACAAAATCGAGACGTACCGTCCTGCCACCATCCGAAAAACTCAAGCCATCCGAGAGGGTTTTCATCAGATATATTCCCATACCACTCCCCTCACCTTCTGGAATTTCGCCGTACTTTTGAAAGTCGAAACCGCAACCTTCATCAGAGACAGTAAAAAAGACACCACCCTTACACAGGTCGCTTGTGATGGTCACACGCTTGGCAACATCATTGCCATTGCCGTGAACAATAGCATTTTCTACCGCCTGAAGCAAGGACATAGAGATAGCCGCGGCATAATTATTGATGTTGCAAGTGTCGCAAACGGCACTTACAAAGCGTTCGACCTCGATTAAATTACTTGTATCAGACTGAATAATAAGTTTTTCCATAACGTTATGCTATAACGGTCTCTGATACAAAAATACATTATTTTTGCGAAATCACAAAATAAAATACACATCCAACGGCAAAAAAACCAGAGGGGTAGGGGATAGGAGCCTAAAACTTAAAGAAATAGTCGTTTACTTTGTTCTTATAATAATTGTTCAGCGACGGCGGAGTGGTATGGAAAAGCTCCTGATTCTTCTCCTGAAGGCGCTTGTACTCCTCAAGGTCACCTTGCGAAGGCTGATATACGTCCTTACCCTCCGTGCTTTCGCGGCGATCCTCTTTTTCTCGCTGCAATTCAGCCTTTTCGTGTTGCAAGAGGCGCGTCATTATCTGTTGCTGACGCTGTATCGTCTGACGCGTAATAGTCTTATTGACGAGGTCGGTCTCCGTTTGCTCCATCTGACGCATAATATCATCTATCTCTTTGGCAATCTTACTATTGCCGCCACTCTGTTCCTTCATCTCCTGCCCATACTGCTGCATCATACGACGTATCTGCTCCTGCCGGGCAGCCATCTTGGCAAACTCCGAACTCATCGTATTGCCTTTGCCTATCTTCGTTCTTCCGCCAGGCTTACTCCCCTGTTTTTCAAGTTCCTTCTTCAACGACTGCATCTGCTTGTTCAACTCATCCTGCATCTGACGCATCGACTTGGGCGACGGCTTGCCAGAGCCTGGATTCTCGCACTGTCCACCCTTCATCTTCATACCCGGCCGTTTGCAACTGCCATTGTTCTTTTTTTGCTGGTTTTGACGCATCTGATTCTGCATCTGATCCAACGACTCCGCCAGAACGAGCGAAAGATTGTTTAGCGATGTCATCGAATACTGCATTGACTTGGAGGATGTTGTATTGCGAAACGAGCCGTAAATCGACTCGTTGTACTGCATCAGGCCCGACATCGATTTGGCGATGTTGGCATTGACCGAGGCGAGTTCCTTGTTGACAACCGAAGCCACAGCAACCTGCCTCTTGGCCAAAGCCCTCAACGAATCTTCAACACTGCGGAAGTCGTCTTTCAGTCGGTTCTGGTCAGCAATAATCTGCTGATACTTGGGGTCTTGCACACTTACTGAACCAGTCGACGAAATCAGTTTCTCTTGATTGAAAGAGAGCTGCACCAAGTTCTTCAGCAACAGACGAATCTGTTCCGAATCCTCGGCCAAGTCCTGCTGCTCAATATCCATTTGCGATTCCGCCAACTGTTCCGAAAGCTTCTTCAAGTCGTCGGCAGCCGACTGCTGCGATTTCGAGGCATCTTTTTTCTTGCCTTTCGACAGCTTGTTTTCGGCATCCTGCTGGCTTTGCTCGATTTTCTTTTGCAACGCTTCATCAGTCTTGAAATCAGACGGATGGTCAAGATTTTTATACTCTTGCTTTATCTGTTCGATGTCTTTTTGCAGCTGTTTGAATTGCTCGGAAAGCTTCTGCTGTTCCTGCAGATTTTCCTTCGAATCACCCTGCTTTTGCGACAGCTCTTCCTGCTTTTTTGACAGCTCGTCAGCCTTGTTCACAGCCTGCTCAACCTTTTTTTCAATCTCCAAGCGCTTCAGCAGCTCGATATTCTGGTCCAACTGCTTCTCCAGGTCCTCATTCTTCAGTTTCATATTTTCAAGCTCCTCTTGGACCTTCTTCTTATCCATCTCATTCATAAGGCGTTCCATCTCCTTCATCAACTCCTTCATCTCGTCGTTCATCACCTCGTCAAACAAGCGATCCAATTCCTTTTGCTTCTCCAAAAGCTGCTCGCTCTGGTCGCGGAACTTTTCCTCAAGGCGGTTGTTTTCCTTGATTTGCTCGCGCATCTGCTGCAGCTGGTTTTTCACCTCTTCCTGCTTCTTTTTCAGCTCCTCGATCTGCTTCTTGTCCTGCCACGAAAGCTCTTTTTTGTCGACAAGCTTACGCATCATTTCGTTGATTTCCTCTTGCAGTTTCTTGAGTTCCGAAATCGACAGGTCGGCCTGCTGATGGATCTGCGACGACGACGAACGAATAATCTCGTCAATTTCCTCTTCTGTAGGAACTTGCACTTCAAACGATTGCGACTGTGTCGACTTTGCCCCATTGATGCCGTCATTGTCCCACACCTCGAAATAATACTTCACGTGGTCGCCTGGATTGGCCGCAAACTGCGACAGGTCGGATGAGAAATGGAACTCCTGCGACGCCTCAGCGCTGATTGCAACAGGTATACGCCGTACATCTTTGACCGATGTGTCTGAAGCATTAGTCTTTATGACTACAAATTCGAGCTTTGAAAAGCCATAATCATCCTTGATTTGGCCCTTGAAAAAATGCCGCTCGGGCATCAGCGAATCGCTCATCCTGATGACGGCAATCATCGGGAAGGCATCGTCCACAACCGAAACCGAATAGCTCAGCGTGTCCGAAACCGTGCGATTGTTGCTGACACAGAAACCGTATGAAAACGAGCCCATTGCACGCACCGACGTCTTCACACGTCCATTGCCGTTCGGCGCCAAGTCGTGGGCACTGTTGTCGGTAAAGAAATGCAGCGTGTCTGCATCCGACGTCTGGAAAGCCCACTCGATGCGCGTCCCCTTCGGCAACGTGATGTCGCCTTCGTTGGCAAGCGTTTCGGGTTCTTTCCCGGTATAGGCAGGGTAGGAGAGAAGTGCCTGAAAATAAGCCACCGTAGGGCGCGCCAAAACCTCGAGGCTGTAGACTCGCGACATCACTCCGACCGCGCTGAACAGGAAATCGTGCGAACGCTGCAGGTTTTTGAACGTGTAACTATAGTGGACATTGTCAAGCTTTTGCATACGATAGTTTACGCCATCGACAACGATGGCAACCTCGTTTGGCACCTCCTCACCCTCAACCGAGACCCGAACAGTGAAATCATCCTGCTGGGAAGCTGACAAACTATTGTTTTCCAACACAAAGGCGAATGGCGCCGGACGTTCGTAATAGGTCGAATGATTGATGATGCGTCTGGAAGGTTCCGTTATCACAGACGGAGCAATAATTAACGCCACAACAATGATTGCCAGAGGAATAGCGGCGTATTTTACATACTTTACGTTTTTCCGCAGATCGATAGCTTTGAGGAACGGCACCGGCGACAGCTGTGCCGTCTTCTGCTCGATTGAAGCTGCCAGAAGCTCATTTCCCGTCGCTTCACCCATCTGCTGCAACTGCAACAGATTGAGCAATTTATCGCTGACATCTGGAAAATGTTTGCCTATAATATATGCCGCCTGCTCATAGGAGATGCGATTGCCGAGCCGCATCATCTTCAATAACGGCGATACAACATAAAAGCCGACGACGGTGGCCAGCGACGCAATAAAAGCCCAGAACAATGCCGTTCGCACTCCCGTACCAAACCACCCAAAATGCTCAAGCAAAACCATCACTATATATAACGTCAGCAATATGGCGACGGACAGCAGCAATCCTTTTAGCAGCCTGTTCTTGTAGTACTTACGGATGAAGGCATCCAGTTTCTCGATTATATTGTTTCCAGAATACACGAAATTCAAATTTGATATAGAATAACGTCATACATTCTATTTTATTGTAGGCAAGCCAGCTATTAATTACATATAGATTCCACTCTAAAAATCTCGCGACGACCCCCTTCGAAATGTTAAAAACATACATCATTTTAACATTTTATTTTAACATTTATATCTTACTGATTGTCAATGGTTAATTTTGCAACCGCTTGGAGAAATTCCACACATCGCCCGATTTTGACCTGTATAAAACCCTGACGCAAGGGCTATTAAAGCCCACTGGCGTAGGGTTTGGAAAGGCTTTGGATGGGCTTTGGGTGAACTTTGGTAGGTATTTGGTACCTGCAAAACAGCGAGTTGCCACATCGAAAAATTGGCCAAAAACCGCATCTGAAATGTTAAAATTTAACATTTCCTCTTGCCTAATTAATCTAACCACACGCGCCCCCAGCGGATTTCGCCCACCTCACGGACAGGAGAATTTTAGTACATTATTTTTTGGATTACTAATGACAATTATGCCATCAAACACATAATAAGCAAACCCCTTTTGCGTTATAAAGCTATGAAAACTATGAGCAAAGTCGTATTTATATCCGGAGCCTCGTCGGGCTTTGGCAAGGCAACAGCAGAACTTCTGGCATCGAAAGGCTACATCGTCTACGGTACCAGCCGCAAAAGCATAACGCACAGCCAAATCCATTACTTGTATATGGATTTGCAGGAGCGCGAATCTGTCAGAAAAGCCATCGAACGCATTGTAGAAGAACAGGGTAGGATAGACGTGGCGATCAACAATGCCGGAATGGGGATAGGGGGGTCGTTGGAATTGGCCACCGACGAAGAGATTGACATACAGATGGATACCAATTTCCGCGGCTGCGTGAGCGTGTGCCAGCACGTGCTGCCCGTGATGCGGAAGCAGGGCGGAGGCCAAATCATCAACCTGAGCTCAATTGGCGGCATTATGGGTCTGCCGTACCAGGGCTATTACTCAGCCTCTAAGTTTGCCATCGAGGGCTTCACCGAGGCGCTGGCGGCCGAAGTCCGCGGCTTTGGCATAAAAGTGTCGATGGTCGAGCCCGGCGATTTCGCCACCAATTTCACGGCCCGGCGCAAGATATCGGAGGCGACGCAGAAAAGCGCCGCCTACGGCGACAGTTTTGCCCGCAGCCTGTCGCTCATCGAGAAAGAGGAGAACGGTGGCCTGAAGCCCGAAAAACTGGCCAAAACGATAGAGAAAATCATCCGCAGCCGACGCCCGCGCCTGCGCTACGTCGTCGCCAACTTCGAACAGAAGCTTTCAGTCCTCCTGAAGCGCATCATCCCCGGCAACTGGATGGTGTCGATTTTGAGAAACTATTATAAGGTTTAACCATTAACAATCAGCAATATGAACAACCACGGCAAAGACATCTGCAAACAATTGAAGGAAATCCGCAAGCAGATAGCATCCGATAACGACATCCCTCTCGAGGAACACGAGTGCCACTACGACGGCCCGTGCAAGGGCACCTGCCCGCGCTGCGACGCCGAGCTGCAATATCTTGAAACAGAACTTGGCCGCCGCGGCAAGTTGAGCAAGGCCGCCATTGTGGCCGGCGTGACCCTGAGCCTTGCCGCCAGCGCCTGCACCACGGAAGGCGACCCACTGCCCGACCCGCTTACGGGCGATGTCTACTACCCCGAAGACACCACGCAATGCCCGAACGACACAACAGCAACATCAAGCGAAGAGACCTTCTGCTTTACGGAATCAAGACAAAGCGAGTTGCCATCAAACAAGGCGAAAAGCGACGAGAAGGGGTGCTGATTGAAGCAATGTGAAATTAGCAATACACATAACAATAAAAAACCCACAAGACTAGCCGTGTGGGTTTTTGATTATGCGCATCCGTACCTTGGCGATATGATGCGTAAATAGCCACGATTTTGGTGGCCTCTTAATACGAACTATTGTTCACAGGAAATGATAGTTCTTTCTCCGTTCATATGCATACATTTTATCTTGAGAACGTTGCATAATAAAGCTGATTTTTACCGCCCTCAAGTGCATAGTCAGTCGCAGCATACGTCAGTCTCAATTTAGATTCAGACAGTTCTTCTATTGTGCAATTCCCCGACCAGTTGTCATCCATAATTGTTAATGTTTTGCCATCTACTTTGTAATCATAACTGCCGTATTTAGATATTAATTTACCCTCTTTTGTAAATTCCCATATAGCTCCCTCCCAACTGTAAGTAACCTCTACTGGCTCACCAGTTTCAATATTTGAGAAATGTGCTCCTGCTTCAATTACTGACCATTTTCCGACAATGGAATCTTCATCCTTGGAGCACGACGTCATCATTCCTAATGTTGCGATGCAAAGCATTACTGCAAAAAATTTAAGTGTCTTCATTTTATTAATGCCGTGTTATCCTGTTGGCTCATCAGTTTTAGTTATTAATATTTAAAAAAACAATAGTTACAATCTTTTCATTTTAAAAGTGGCAATTGGATAGGTAACAATACTCCTCCCGTAATAATCTACGGCACCTGCATCAACAGAAGCACAGACACTCAACTTGAGCATATCATCCCAATAGTTAAGAACATCTATTGCCTCGTAATATGGGTGCTGACCATTCTCATATTCCAGAAAGATTGTACCCTTAAATTCCTCTCCTTCATACTCAACTTCATTTATAGTCCACTTTCCTGTACACGATTGTGATTTCGCATTCATAGAAAAAGAACCATCTTCTTTTAAAATCAACCGCGATGGAACATCCGAATATCTACCCCATGCATTTATTGATATGTCTCCTAGTTCATAATAATTAAATGTTACATTCTCCGTTTGCCAATTACCAATTACTTTATCGCGAATGGTCTCTTCTTTAGAGCATGACATTACTAGCCCCATTGAGGCAATGCAGAGCATCAATTTTAAAACTTTTTTTCTCATTTTTTTACTTGTTTCGCTCTTCCGCACCCCGTTGAGCATTATTAAAAGAAGCGTGGTGCCGTACGCCACGTCTTTAATTGGAGGTCGTGAGAATTACCTTTGAGGAAGATGTAACCGTAAACAGCCCACGCCATACGCGCGAACCCTTACGCCCTCTTGCCTCGTTGAAAATTTCTCACGTTTCCAATTACAAGAACGAGCATAACGCTTCGTCAGATTTCCTATGAAATCAACTGCAAAGATACAAACCTTTTCTGACACGGCAAAAAAATATTTTACTCTTGACGCCATTAGTAATTGTAACAATGTGTGATATAAACGTTTCGGACATCCAAAAAAGCAAAAAAAGTGTCCCAAAACGGGACACAATTCATATTATCAGCTATATATAGCTAAATAATTAAAGAGCATATTAGATAATTAATATCTAATATTTAATATATTCTTTCTTTGAAAAATATACTATAAAATAACGATTATTTTTTGTTTTTACAACGAGCATTATTTGCCCTTTTTGCTCTCATAATAGGCACACTTTGCACAAATTCTCAATATTGACAATTCCACCGATATTCCAGGCTTCAACGTATATCCAAATCCAACAGACAACAGCATTTCTGTCAACGTATCACATACTGATACTTATTCCTATGAATTACTCGATGTTAATGGACGAAGCGTCTTAAAAGGAGAATTTAAAGGGACCATTACAACCATAAATATATCTTCACTTCCCGCAGGACACTATCTATTTCTTCTGAAAACAACAAATGCTACATCATTTCGCACTATCGTGAAAAAACACATTAAGATTTATAATGAATGAAGAAAGAAGAGTCTCAATTTGAAACTCTTCTTTCTCAAATCAATATTTCTATTGTAGTCAAATCTTCTTGCCGAACACGGCGCGTTTCATCAGCTCTTCGGTCTGGTAGGTGGTGCCCCAGATCTTCTCGGCCTCGTTACCGATGATCTGCGGGTTGGTATAGGCCCAAACAACATTGTTTTTGATGGCGTTGCGGTTCATCTCGGCATAGTAGATGGAATGCACGCCGCGCTTCTGCCAGTCGGGATGCACGCCGTTGAGCAGCAGGTCGATAGTGTCGTATTTGCGCAGGGCGCGCAGCAGGTGGTACCATCCGAAGGGGAAGAGGCGTCCGTTGGCCTTCTGATAGGCTTCGGTGAGGCTGGGAATGCTCAGGCCAAAAGCCACCAGGTTGTCGTCCTGATCGACGACGAAATTGACGAAATCGAGGTTCACGAAGGGAAAGTACTCCTTGATATAGACCTCGATTTCCTTCTCGGTCATCGGCACAAAGTCGTACAGATCCTTAAAGGCATCGTTCAGCGTGTGGAAGAATTTGTGCGCGTAGGGGTATACCTCGCTGCGTTTCTTGAACTTGAGCAGTTTGAGGTTATATCGTTCCAGGATGAGCTGGTTGATGCGCGCCACCTTGTCGGGAATCGGCTGGCTGGCCGGCATCTTGTACTGCTGCCAGCGGCAAAGCTCCTTGCAGCCAAGGCGCTCAATAAAGTCGATATAGTACTTCGGATTGTAGAGCGTGCTGAGGTTCTGGCGGGCGTCGAAACCCTCTATGACCCAGCATTCCTTGTCCATATCCGTAAAGCCGAACGGGCCTTCGATCTCGGTCATTCCCTTGCTGCGACCATATTCCACCACCTTGTCGAACAGTGCCTTGCAGACATCGAAATCCTCGACGAAATCGAACCATCCAAAGCGGACGGCCTTCTTGTTCCAATGCTCGTTGACGGTGTGGTTGATGATGGCAGCCACGCGGCCCACAACCTTGCCGTCGACGGTGGCCAGGTACATCTGCAGGTCGCTATGCTCCAGCGACGGGTTCTTGTCCGTCAGCAAAGCGCGTTCGTCGCGGTTCAGGGGCGGCACGTATGTCGGCACGCCTTTGAAAAGTTTGTTGGGAAAAGCTATGAACCTGTTAAGGTCTCGGCGACCTTTAACTTCACTGATAACGATATTGTTCATATCCTTTTTTTAAAACATTACAAAAGTCCAAGTTTCTTGAAGCATTTGACCGTCTTGTCGACGGCAAAGTCCACCTGCTCGATGGTGTGCGTTGCCATCCACGCCAGGCGTATCAGCGTATCCTCGGGCGGCACTGCCGGCGAGATGACAGGATTGACGAAAACGCCCTCGTCCAGCAGCATACGCGTGACCATAAAGGTCTTCTCGTTATCGCGCACATAGAGCGGAATGATGGGCGTTTCGGTGTTGCCAATCTCGAAGCCGGCCTCGCGGAACGACTTGAGGGCATAGTTGGCCACCTTCCACAGGTTCTCCTGGCGCTCCGGCTCGCTGCGCATAACCTCGATGGCGGCAATGACCGAAGCCGTGGCCGACGGCGGGATGCTGGCAGTGAAGATGTAGGGGCGCACATTGTGGCGCATCCAGTTGATAGTGTCCTTGTCGGCAGCGATGAAACCACCGATCGAAGCCAGCGACTTGGAGAAAGTGCCCATAATGAGCTCTGTCTTGTCGAGCAGTCCGAAATGGTCGGTAACGCCGCGTCCTTCGCGTCCGAACACGCCCAAACCGTGGGCCTCGTCGACCATCAGCGTGGCATCGTATTTGTCGCACAACGCTTGTATTTCAGGCAGTTTAGCCACATCACCCTCCATACTGAACACGCCGTCGGTGACCACCAGCTTGCCAGCCTCGACGGGGCAGCGCTGCAGCACACGCTCCAGGTCGGCCATATCGTTGTGGCGGTATTTCAGCGTCTGGGCAAAGGTGAGGCGCTTGCCCTCGATGATCGACGCGTGATCCATCTCGTCGAAGATGACATAGTCGCCACGCCCAGTGACGCAGGGAATGACACCAGAATTGGCCTGAAAACCAGCCGAGAAAAGCATCACGCCATCCTTGCCGAGAAATTCCGACAGGATATTTTCGAGTTGCTTGTGGATGTCGAGAGTGCCGTTGAGGAAAGGCGAGCCGGCACATCCGGTGCCGTATTTGTCGATGGCGGCCTTGGCAGCCTCCTTAATTTTTGGATGATTGGTGAGTCCTAAATAGCTGTTGGATCCCAGCATCAGCACTTTGCGTCCGTTCATAAGGACCTCAGTGTCCTGATCGCTCGAAATCTCCCTGAAATAAGGATAAACCCCCTTGGCCATAGCCTCTTGGGGAGCAGTGTATCGCGCAAGTTTCTGTTGCAGTGGCTTCATCTAAAAAAATCTCGTTAGTATATACGTTAAAAGTGCAAAATAACAAAAAAAAAACGGATAATGAAGCATTCAAAATGTTAAAAGATTTTGCAATTGCGCCGTCAGGCGGCTCGTTCCAATCCTAAAAATCTGATTTGAAACATCTTGAGTATTGAACATTATTCTAAAAAGAAACAGGTAAAACAGGGCGTCGTCGGGCGTAGTGATGCCTCCTGCGGCCTTGAATCCGACCGTTTTTTTTGAAATTTTCACAAATTCGCGCAGGGCGCAAAGCATAGCGTAGGCCGCTTCGGGAGTGGCACCGACGGCAATTTTGCCCGTTGAAGTCTTGATGAAATCGGCCCCGGCGCGCAACGCCAGCATCGAAGCACCATAGATGTTGGACGGCGACTGCAATTCGCCCGTCTCGATGATAACCTTGAGTTTCACCTCGTTGCCGCACACAGCCTTGGCAGCCGCTATCTCGTCCGAAACATACTGCACATCGCCGTCAAGCAGTCGGCCGCGGTTGATGACGAAATCCACCTCGTCGGCACCTTCGCCGACGGCATAGCGAACCTCCTCGATTTTAATGCTTTGCGAGGTCTGTCCGGCCGGAAAACCGCCAGCCACCGAAGCCACGCGCAATGCCGAACCGGCCAATTCGCGCTTGGCAACGCCAACAAAGCAGGGGTAGACACACACCGACGCAACGCCGACAGGCCCCTGCAGCGACGTGACGGCCAGCCCTCTTGCCGACCGGCAAAACGCCGCCACGCCCGAAGGCGTGTCCGACCCGCTGAGCGTCGTGTTGTCGATGCATCCGAACAGCGTCAGCAGGGCCTTTCTCCGCCCGGCCACGTCCAGCGAGGCTATTTCGGCTTTCACCTGCTCGCATACAGTCTGGAAACCAGACATATCGAAGTCCGAAAAGACGTTATTTCCCATTTTCCGACTGTTTTTTCATAGATTTGTTGAACGTCTCGTTGGCAAAAGGCAGGATGCGGTGCGTCCTGCGATAGTCCGACGACAGGAACTTCAGCAGCAAATGGCGCCTCATCAGCTTGTTGCCGTTCATTTTTTTGCGGCTCGAAAGCATCTTGCGCATAATCGACAGGCGCCGGCGGTCGTCCTTGTCCACAGCATTGTTTTCCAGCAGTATCTGGCGGCTGTCGACAATCATATCGCGAATCGGCAGCGCAATGGGGCACACCTCCTCGCAGCGGCCGCAGAGCGTGCAGGCGTAAGCCACGTGCCGATAGCTTTCAATCGTCTCGAGATAGGGGAGGGTGATGTTGGCAACCGGCCCAGCGAAAACGTTGTTGTAGGGCTCGTCGCCGACGGTCTGGTAGACAGGACAGACGTCGTTGCAACGGCCGCAGCCGATGCAGGTCAACGCCTGGCGCAACTCCTTGTGGCGAAGCACATTGGTGCGCTGGTTGTCGATGATGAAGAGATAGCTGTTGCAATGTTCCGACTCGCGGAAGACAATCATATCCTGCGAACCGCCACCGTTGCGGTAGGACATCAGCTGCTGATAGACTTCGGCCCAGTCGCTGCTGCCAACAATGCGGTCGATGGTGGTGAAAAAAACGTTGGTCTTGCTGTTTGTCAGGCGGCCGAAACCTGAGTTCGACTGGTTGAGCAGCACCAGCGAGCCCGTGTCGGCCAGCATCAGGTCGGCGACAAAGAACTGCATATCGCCCTCTTCGGCCAGCTCGATCTTGGCATCGCGCAGAAAATACTTGATTCCAAGCTCGCGGAACACGGTGGAAGAATTGACATTGGGCAGACGCACCGACTTGATTTTGTAGGCTTTGAAAAGCTTTTTCAGGCAGTCGAAGACATCATTGTAGTCCGTAGCCCAGAAGACGGTATTGCGCTTGCCCGAAAACTGCTTCCCGAAGCGCGCCAGCTCCTCGTCAAGATTCTCGATGCTGCGCTGCAAGGCCAGCCTGAAGCGCTCGGCGGCAGCACGCTCTGTTGCCACCGCAGGCACAGGGCGCTCCTTGAGCCCGAAGGCAGCCGGACCAGACTTGTCGGCAATCACCTTGCGCGACGAGTCGAGAAAGCTTGTATAGAAGTCGTTGTTCATCTATCAGTCGAGTAACTTGTTGATTTTCTCAACCCTGCGCTGGTGGCGCCCGCCTTCGAACGGCGTGGAGAGGAAAATGTCGACGATTTTCAGCGCCACATCGACCGGTATGAAGCGGGCAGGCATCGAAAGGATGTTGGCATCGTTGTGCTGGCGTGCCAGCTGGGCGATTTCCTCGTTCCAGCAAAGGGCGCAGCGCACGTTGGGATACTTGTTGACGGTCATCTGCACGCCGTTGCCCGAACCGCAGATGACGATGCCGCGGCCATAGTCGCCACGGTTGACGGCGGCACCCACCTGATGCGCAAAGTCGGGATAGTCGACGCTGTCGGCCGAAAAAGTGCCAAAATCTTTTGTTTCAATGCCTTTGGAAGCAAGGTAGCTCTTCACCTCCTCTTTGAGTTCGAATCCGGCGTGATCCGAAGCTATGGGTATAATTTCGCTCATTTTTTTAAGATTTAATATGCAAAGTTACGACAAATAGTCCATCCGTCAGCCGGCGGCATACGGTTTTTTTCCACAGTTTACACTTAACTGCGTAAACGACAAATGGTTGAAGTTTTATAATTTGTTCCGCGCCCCGCCCTCGACGGCCGATTTCCCCGATGCGGGACCCGTATGTTCCCGCTGTCGGCAAGCGAAAGAGGATTATTTTCCGAAACAACCATTTTTCCACCGTCCGAAGGGGGCATTGTAAGGGCAAAAATCGGAGCAGAGTTTTCTGAAAAACCGGTCAAAGTCCACTGGGGTGATTTTTGGTAAAAATATGGTAAAAGTTTGGGTGAACTTTGGTAGGTATTTGGTACTTGGAAATCAGTGGGTTGTATTTTTGGAAAAATGGCACTTTTTTTGGCCTTTTTCGACACTTTTTTTTGGCATTTTCCGTTACTGATTTTGGCACTTTTGGAAACGCGAGTTTTCGTTTTTGTTTCCTGTTTTTTCGGGTTGGAATCCGGCACGGTTCGACCCCGGCGCAAAGTGCCACCGCTCAGGTCGGTGTGGAGTTATAAACAGGGGTCTGTTTATTTGTTGATGAAAATGATTTCATAAAAGTGTTGATAAAATAACGGTGTTGATAACTGTTGAAAGATGTTAGGAAAATGGCGACTTTCCATTGTTTTTCACCAGCTGTTTCAACCGAAAGGAAAAATTGAACAAAACGGTGTTCGAACCGCTTTCAACAGTGTGTTGATAAAGTTGCAAGGCTTTGAGGTATGAAGATTTATCTGGTGAAAAGTGATGGAAACGCTGTTGAAAGAAAAGTGTGAAAAGTGAGATTTTTCGAGGGTTTTGAACATTTCAACAGTCCTAAAAAAAAGAAAAGAAAAAAAATTATAATTCTTAATGATTTTATTTTTTTCCCGATTCGCCGAAAAATCGTATTTTTGCATTGTCTATCGGCTTTGCCGAAAGCGGATATCAAGTTCAAAATAAGGATTCACGAAAATAAAATTCCTAAATATGACCAACGAAGAGTATAAAAAAGAGATTTTGAGGCTGAAAAAAGAGAAGAATGCCGTCATCTTGGGCCACTATTACCAGATTGACGAAATCCAGGAGCTGTCGGACTATGTGGGCGACAGCCTGGCGCTGGCGCAGGAGGCCCAGCGGACGGATGCCGACATCATCGTGTTTTGCGGCGTCCATTTTATGGCCGAGACGGCTAAGATATTGAATCCGAGTCGCAAGGTGCTGCTGCCCGACGTCAATGCAAGCTGCTCGTTGGCCGAGTCGTGCACGGGTGCCGACCTGAGGGAGTTCAAGAAGCGCTATCCCGACCATATCGTCGTGTCGTATGTCAACTGCTCGGCAGAGGTGAAGGCCGAATCAGACCTGATCTGCACTTCGGGCAACGCCGAGAAGCTTATCAACTCGCTTCCCGCCGACCAAAAGATTATTTTTGCCCCCGACAAGAACCTTGGTGGCTACATCAACCGCCAGACGGGCAGGCAGATGGTGCTGTGGAACGGTGTCTGCACGGTCCACGACGCTCTGGAGGCGGAAAGTATACTGCGGCTGAAGCAGCAGAACCCCGAAGCCCCGGTGGTGGCCCATCCCGAATGCAACGCTGCAGTGCTGGCGGTGGCCGATTTTGTTGGTTCGACCAAGGCAATGCTGAACTATATTGCCGCCTCGGCAAGCCGGAGGTTCATCGTCGTCACCGAATCGGGCATACTGTACGAGATGAAGCGCAACAATCCTGACAAGGAGTTCATTGCCGTGCCCGGCGGCGAGGGATGCATCTGCGCCGAATGTTCGTATATGAAGATGAACACTCTCGAAAAACTGTACAAATGCCTGTGCGATGAGACTCCCGAAATCACGCTCGACAGCGAGATGATCGAGAAGGCTGCCCGCCCGATAGTGAGGATGCTGGATATGTCGCGCCAGCTGGGTATAATCAAGTAGCGGTGCTGAATGCTGACGAATAACTGTGGAACGATATGAGCAGCAACAGGATAGGCCAGCCGCAGGTGTACGAGTGTCTTGAGCGGCTTGGCATCGAGTATGAATATTATGAGCATCCCGAGGCTCCGACCATCGAGATTGCGGAGCGCTTCTATCGCGGCGAGGGTACGACGCTGTGCAAGAACCTTTTCTTCCGCAACCACAAGGGCAACCGCCACTATCTGGTGATTATGGAGAGCCATTTCGCGATGGATATCCACAGTGTGGAGCGGATGCTGCATCAGGGCAAGCTGTCGTTTGCGTCGCCCGAGCGTATGATGCGCTATCTTGGCGTGACGCCCGGGTCGGTGAGCCTTTTCAACCTGGTCAACGATGTCAACAGGGAGGTCACGCTTTTTGTGGATTCGAAGTTGCTGAGTGTCGAGAAGGTGAGTTTTCACCCCAACGACAACCGTGCTTCGCTGGTGATAAGCAGTGCCGATATGTTGAAATTCATCCGGGAAATGGGCATTCGCTACGAGGTGCTGGATTTATACGGGCAGGATGTTGATTAATAGTGGATAAGTGTTGAAAACGAAAAATAATTAAATATTAGTATTATATTGTAAAAGAAAAGGTTACGGGTATGTTTCACGTGTAACATTTTTTGGAACGAAGGTAGTATGAAAACTGTCGAAATCGAGGTTAAGGAACCTATAAAACTGATGGAGTTGCTGGAGAAGGTTTTCCCCGACAGCAGCCGGAGCAAACGAAAGGAGATACTGGCTCATCGTGTCGTCGTTGCGTCGCGTAGGATTACGCAATACGATTTTCCGCTCGCTGCGGGGATGAAGGTGACGATAGAGGGCGACGAGGATAGGAACAAGCTGATGCGCGGAAAGATGCCCATAGTTTTCGAGGACCATTATCTTATGGTGGTCAACAAGCCTGTGGGCCTGCTGAGCAGCGGCATCCATCCCAACGACAAGTCGGTGATAAGCGAGTTGAACAATTATTTCATCCGGCGCCGTTCGCGCCAGCGTGCGCACGTGGTGCACAGGCTGGACCGCGACACGTCGGGCCTGCTGCTTGTGGCCAAGTCGAAGGATGTGGCCCGCGAGCTGGAACACAACTGGAAGGAGCGCGTCTTCGACCGCGCATACGTGGCTGTGTGCTGGGGGGCTCCGGTGCCGTCGAGCGGAATGGTGCGCTCGTGGCTGACCGACGGCGAGTTTTGCGTCGAGTCGTCGCCCACCGACAATGGTGGCAAACTGGCCATAACACACTACAAGACGCTGAGGAAAAACAGGCGTTTTGCGTTGATGCAGATGTCGCTCGAGACGGGTCGCCGCAACCAGATAAGGGTGCATATGCGCGACTTGGGC
This sequence comes from Bacteroidales bacterium UBA3724, assembly GCA_002371315.1. Taxonomy (GTDB): domain Bacteria; phylum Bacteroidota; class Bacteroidia; order Bacteroidales; family P3; genus Colimorpha. The sequence goes on from DFHL01000013.1 coordinate 68,724, forward strand.
CATCCGTTGCTGAAGGATCCCATCTATGGCTATCGCGACGACGATTCGCCCATCAACCGGCTGGCCTTGCACGCTTTCCGCCTCTGCTTCTATCATCCTGTAACCGGCAAGGAAATGAGGTTTGAAACGGAGATTCCGAACGAGTTTTTGGCTATTTTCGACAAATAGATTGTGCGCGGGACAATAAAAGCGGGGTAATGGCCGTTGTAATATAAAATCAATAATAAGGAATGGAATACAATACTAAGAGAGGCGATATGATGTTCAGGGAATATGGGCGCTCGGTGAAGAAAATAGTCGACGATGTCTGTAATCTTCCTGAAGGAGAAACAAAAAAGAACGCGGCACGGGCTGTCATCACGATGATGGGAATGGTGGGCGGAATGTCGTTGCGCGACGATGTGTCGTACCATAAGTTGTGGGACCATCTGATGCTGATGTCGGATTTCAGGCTTGCGGAGGCTTGGCCTTTTCCAGCCGAGGAACTCGAAAGCCTCAAGGCCCGTCACAGTGTGGACGAGAGCGAGACCCGGCAGCGTCTGCCCTACAAGAATGCCAACATCGGCGTGCGCCAGTATGGCGAATATCTGCAGTCGATGCTCGAGCATCTGAAGGAGGTGCCCGACGGCGAGGAGTACAAGTCGCTTGTCACCCTTGTGGCGCAACAGGCCAAGCGTGACTACCTGGTGTGGAACGGCGAACTGTCGGACGACAATATCATCGTTGACCAGATGGTGCGCCTGTCGGGCGACAGCCGTATAGAAGGACTGCTGCGCGACAAGCCGATCGTTGTGCCCAACGGCACGCTGCCGGTCGAGACCGCGACGCCGAAAAAGAAAAAGAAGAAGAAAAAGAATAATTACTAATCAGTAAAAAAAGCTGTTACTATGAGTAGTTTTGAAATAGAAGGTGGCTGCAAGCTAAGAGGTACAATCGTGCCGCAAGGTGCCAAGAACGAGGCCTTGCAGGTGCTGTGTGCCGTGCTTTTGACAGAGGAGAGGGTGGTTATTGAGAACGTTCCCGACATCAGGGATGTGAACCACCTGATAGAACTTTTGAAACTGCTTGGCGTGAAGGTGGAGGTACTGGAATGGAACGGTGTGGGCCACAGCTATGCCTTCAGGGCTGACGATGTGCGCCTGGATATGGTAGGGGGTGCCGAATATTGCCAACTCGCCGCCAGCCTGCGTGGCAGCATTATGCTGGCCGGGCCGCTGCTGGCCCGCTTCGGGCAGGCCGTGGTTCCGCAGCCGGGTGGTGACAAGATTGGGCGCCGCCGTATCGACACTCACCTTACGGGTCTTGAAATGCTCGGTGCCAAGGTTGAGGACTTTATGCTGCGCGTTGCTTCCGACGGTGGCAGCCGCGGCAAGTCGTATGGTGGATACGCGCTGAAGGCTCCGCAGGGGCTGAAAGGCCGCTATATGCTGCTCGACGAGGCCAGCGTGACAGGTACTGCCAACATTATTATGGCTTCGGTACTGGCCCAGGGCACGACAACCATAATGAATGCTGCCTGCGAGCCTTACGTCTACCAGTTGTGCGAGATGCTCAACGCTATGGGCGCTCGCATCTCGGGTGTGCGAAGCAACAGGCTGACCATCGAGGGTGTGGACCGCCTTGGAGGAACCACGCACAGGCTGCTGCCCGATATGATCGAGGTGGGCAGTTTCATCGGTATGGCGGCAATGACGCAAAGCGACATCACCATCGGCAGCGTTGCCCTTGAGCATTTGGGCCTGATTCCGCAGGTGTTCCGCCGGCTGGGTGTCGAGATTTGGCAGAAGGGCGACGACCTTTATATTCCGGCCAAGGATATTTATGAGATAGACCGTTTTATGGACGGTTCGATACTGACGATTGCTGATGCCCCGTGGCCTGGGTTCACGCCCGACCTGATCAGCATTGCGCTCGTCACGGCCATACAGGCCCGCGGCAGTGTGCTCATACATCAGAAGATGTTCGAAAGCCGCCTGTTTTTTGTCGACAAACTGATTGATATGGGTGCCCAGATTATCCTTTGCGACCCCCATCGCGCCACGGTCATCGGCCTGGCAAGGGAGCATCCGTTGAGGGGTATGCATATGACGTCGCCGGACATCAGGGCCGGCGTGGCTCTGCTTATTGCCGCTATGGCGGCACAGGGTGTCAGCGTCATCGACAACATCGAGCAGATAGACCGCGGATACGAGCACATCGATGAGCGCCTCAATGCTCTGGGAGCCAAAATTAAAAGACTGAATAATTGAAAGCAAAACAAAAGATATGTTTGATTTTCTGAAAAAAAACAAGACATTGCCCACCTTCGCACCGTTGGTGACGGATATGCACTGCCATCTGCTGCCACTCGTCGACGACGGCAGCAAGTCGCTGGAGGAATCGCTGGAGGTTATGGCGACTATGAAGCAGTGCGGATTTGAGGAAATCCGTCTGACGCCGCATTTCAACTATCCCCGTTTCCCTAACAAGGCTGACGACATAAAGGAGCGTTACAAGAATTTCTGCAGCGAGGTCGAAGCCAACAAGGGTGAGCGGCAAATCCCGCGAATGACGAGTGTCACTGGCGAGTTCCAAGTGGGCGATGGCTTTGCCGAATATATGGAAAGTGGCCAGCTGTTGACATACAGGTTCTCCGACCCCAAGCGTGGTTCCGAAAAGGGCCTGCTGCTGATTGAGTTCTCGCTGCATCAGAAGCGTATGGGTCTGGAAGATACAGTCTTCAAGCTGCAAATGGAGGGCTACGACGTCATTCTTGCCCATCCGGAGCGCTATCCGTACTTCGACAGCCGCGACAAGCTGCTGGAACAGTTCAAGGAGCAGGGTGTCTATTTCCAGATCAATATCCTCTCGCTCGATGGTTTCTATAGCGACGCGGCGCAAAAGAAGGCGTTTGAATATATTGAAAACGGCTGGGTCGAGTTTCTTGGCACTGATATGCACAACGTTATGTATGCCCAAGCTTTGCGCCACGCTTCGGCAAACAAGAAGATTATCAAGCTGCTTGAGAAAAACGAGTTTGAAAACCGGCACCTTGCTGTGGGACAATACTGACAATTTCTGCCGGGTCTGCAGTTGCCGCCGCCATAGGCCACCAATCTGCAGACTGGCAATACATAATAAACAATTAATAATAAAGATAATATGAATAACCTAGAAGCCATTTCCCCTATAGATGGACGCTATCGCGGCAAAACTGAACCGCTGGCCGAATATTTTTCCGAGTCCGCTCTGATACGCTATCGTGTCCGCGTCGAAATAGAATATTATATCGCTCTTGTCAAGGAACTTGGCAGCGCAGATGTTACTCCTGCACTGGCCGAGTCGTTAAGGGACATTTACCGCAACTGGAGCCTCGAGTCGGCCCAGCGTGTCAAGGATATCGAAAAGACTACCAACCACGATGTCAAGGCGGTGGAGTATTTTATCAAGGAGCAGCTTGACAAAATAGAGTCGGGCAAGATGCTTCCGCGCGAACTTGTGCATTTCGGACTGACATCGCAGGACATAAACAATACGTCATTCCCGATGATGCTGCGCGAGGCTCATCTCAATGTCGTCAGACCTTCATATATTGAGCTGATAGACAAGCTCGAAGCTCTCGCCAACGAGTGGCGTTGCATCCCTATGCTGGCACACACTCACGGTCAGCCGGCATCGCCCACAGCGCTGGGCAAGGAGATTGAGGTCTTCGTCTATCGCCTTCGCGAGCAGGTCAAGGCGCTCGACGCGGTGCCTTTCTCTGGCAAATTCGGCGGCGCCACAGGCAATCTCAACGCTCATCGCGTTGCCTTCCCGGCCATAGACTGGCGCGCTTTTGCCAAACGGTTTATGAAAGAAAGCCTTGGCCTGGAGCGTCAGGAAATCACCACGCAAATCGAGAACTACGACCACCTGGCGGCCTATCTTGACGGCATCAGACGCCTGAATACCATACTCATAGACCTCAGCCGCGACATTTGGACCTACATTTCGATGAACTATTTCCGCCAGCGCATAAAGGCCGGCGAGGTGGGAAGCTCGGCTATGCCGCACAAAGTCAACCCCATCGACTTCGAAAACGCAGAAGGCAACTTCGGCATTGCCGATGCTTTTTTGACGCATCTGTCTATGAAACTGCCCATTTCGCGTATGCAGCGCGACCTTACCGACTCGACGGTGATCCGCAATCTCGGTGTTCCGCTGGCACACTCGCTGGTGGCATTGCAGTCGTTGATGAAGGGTCTCGGCAAGCTGCTCCTCAACGAGGACAAGCTGCGCCAAGACCTTGAGGACAACTGGGCCGTCACTGCCGAGGCCATCCAGACAATCCTGCGCTCTGTGGATTTCCCCAACCCGTACGAGGCTCTGAAACAGCTGACCAGGACAAACGAGAAGGTCACCGCCGAGACTATGTCGGCCTTTATCGATACCCTCGCTGTCAGCGACGACGTCAAGGCGCGCCTCAGGGCTGTCACGCCGCACAACTATATCGGTTACGCCGAAGAATGGTAGGATAGCAGGAGGGCACGTCGTTGAAGGGGTTCACAACCATAGCACTGAAACGCAACAAAGGGCTGCTGTCGGCATTCGTGCTTACAGCAGCTTTGGCCGCTCTGTTGACTATGGCTACGGCACTCAGCGTCACCGACTTCCTGCAACTTATCTTCCCTGTTGGCGACATCGGCCACACGGTCTCGTCCGAGGCCAATCCGGTGATGCGCCTCATCGGCGGTGTCTACCAGTTCCTCGTTGCGCAGGGCACGGCTAAAGCCCTGTTGCTCTATGCCTTGCTGCTTTTCGTGCTCTACGGACTGAAAAACGCATTCTCATACCTTTCGGCCGTAATCTTTGCCCGTGTCAAAGTCGGCATTTTGCGCGACATCCGCAATTCGCTGCACCGCTCGGTGCTGGGACAGGACTTCTCGCGCTGGTCGTCGCAGGCACAGGGCCAGTGGCTTTCGCGTATGAGCAACGACACGGCCGAGTACGAAACCAACGTCCTCGATAGCATCCAGATGATAGCCTCGGCAACGCTTACGATGCTCATATATATAGCTATGTTGCTGTATATTAACTGGAAGCTGACCCTCATTGTCGTCCTTGTAATGGCTGTTGGAACCCTGCTGCTCTCGGCCAGCCGTCGCCTGAAACGCGAAAGCCGGAAACTGCAGGCCCTCAATGGCGAGCTGATGTCGACCACACAGGAAACCCTCGACTCGCTGAAGGAAATCAAGGCGGCCACAGCCATCGACTATGTCAACGAGCGGCAACAGCGTCAGAATGCCTTCTTCACAAGCCGCCGTATCGCCATCTACCGCCGCATCTATGCCGCCTCGCCGCTCAGCGACCTGGTGGGCAACATCATCGTTGTGGCCATCCTCATCGTCGGTGCCGCCAACAGCGTTGCCGCCGCCTCGCCGACAGCGATGCCACCAGCCCTCTTTGTCTCATACATAATGATTTATGTCCTTTTGCTTACGCCAATCAAGGACTTCAGCAACGCCATAGCTCAACTCAAGAAGGGTAGGGGAGTGGAGGAACGCATTGCCGAGGCCTGCACCGAGGCCATCGGCCATCCGGGCGTGCAGCAGCCATCCGGGCCAATCGACTCCATCGAACTGCGCAATGTCGCCTTCTCATACGGCGACAACAAGGTCTTCGACAACCTGTCGCTTTCCATCCCTATGCACAGCCACACGGCGATAACAGGCCCCAGCGGCAGCGGCAAGACGACTATGGGCCGAATGCTTGTGGGCTTGCTCAGGCCCCAAAGTGGCGCCGTGCTCGTCAACGGGCATCCGGCAACGGCGGGCCGCATAGCCTACATACCTCAGGAACCGATGCTTTTCAACGGCACCATCGAGGCCAACATCCGTTTCGGCCGCCAGTGGGTGAGCGACGACGACATAGCCCGTGCCGTCGAAATCGCGCAGGTCGAGCCAATCCTGCAGGTGCACCCCGACGGCCTTCAGACCAACATCGGCGACGGCGGCACCCTGCTCAGCGGCGGCGAGCGCCAGCGGGTCAACATCGCGCGGGCCCTCGCAGCCAATCCCGACGTCATCGTGATGGACGAAGCCACAGCAGCCCTCGATGCCGCCACCGAACAGCATTTCTCACAGTCGCTGCGCCGCCTTTCGTGTCGCACGCTTATTGTCATCGCCCATCGCGCGTCGACCATAGCGGGATGCGATGTGCAGCTGAACCTCGACGCTCTGCAAACAACCTAAAACCCTCATCAGCAATGAACAACCTGCACCTTCGGCTGGCCTTTACACTGATGCTGCTCAGCATCCTGACTGCGGCACCCGCAGTGGCCGACACCATACCCGTGCAGGCTGTGCAGACGGCTCCACGCACCGTAAATGTCAGTTGGACAGACGGCTACGGCACCGTGACCGTCAGCCGGCTCTATCCCGACCAAGACCAGCCGTCCCTGATTGCCACCACGCCGCTCACATCCACCGTCGACCGGCAGCATAGGGCCGTCTGCGACGATACGGTGCGCTACGTCGTCACCAACGGCGTCGACAGCGGCTTCGCCGCCGTGCTCGTAACCGACAATGAGCCCACGGCCCCGCCGGAATGGGGCGTCGTCACGATGGACCACACCACCGGGCAGATCGTCCTGCACTGGGACCCCAGCCCTGACACCGACATTATGGGCTACCTCGTCTTCGAGGGCACTCCGCATCTCGTCATCGACACCCTCTTCGGGCGCCTCAACACCACCTACGCCTTTCCGCCCGAGGAAGAAACCTACGTCCACCAGTTCTGCATCTGCGCTTTCGACTCGTGCCGCAAGGCCTCGCCGCTGACCACCCTGTGCAACAACATCGTCGTCATCACCGAAAACGAGCCCTGCAGCAACACCTACCAGGCCACCTGGAACAGCTATTTCAATATGCCCTCCGGCGTCGGAAGCTACGAATTGTGGGTAAGCCAGAACGAGGCTCCCTTCAGGCGCGAGGCCATTGTGCTGCCCGACGACGAAACCTCGGCAACGTTCACCGTCGGCGAAGGCTGCTCGCTGTTGCGGCTCTATGTCAAGACGGTCTCGGCCGACGGCGCCAGCACGGCCCTGTCCAACCTGCTTGAAATAGACATCGCCTCGGCCCTTCTGCCCGAAAAGGTCTACCTGCGAAGCGTCACGGTCGGCGAGGCGCAGCAAACCGTGACCCTCACTGCCGAAACCGATGCCGGATGGCAGGACGCCGACTACAGCATCTATCGAAGCACCGGCGGCTCCACGCCGCAGGTCGTCGGGCACTGCAGGCCGTCGCCGACGGGCCAAATCGAATGGCACGACTCTTCGGCCAGGCCCGACGAGGCCATCTACACCTACTGCGTCGGCGTCAGCGACCGCTGCGGTCGCAACGAGAAGCGCAGCCAGAAGGGCAGCACCATCCTGCCCACGCTCGAAACCAATGGCGGCCAGACTTCCCTCGCCTGGAACCCCTACGAGGGATGGGACGGCACTACGTCCTATAAAGTCTATATCGCTGGTCCTCAGGGTGCTCCTTGGAACTTCATAGGCTCCACCACGGCAACTTCACTTGCCGATGTGCAGGGCGACATCGAGGGGCTGCGCCGCTACAAAGTCGTCGCCTGCGAAGGCTCCGATTCGCGCTATGCCCTCGACGACACCGCCCAAAGCGCCGTCATCGCCTACAGGCCGCGCAGCGAAATCTGGATGCCCAACGCCTTCACGCCGCTCGAAAACAGCAACAACAGCGTCGCCCCGCAGGCGTCGTACATCAGCCCCGACGGCTACTCCTTCACCGTCTACAACCGCGACGGGCTGCTGGTTTTCAGCAGCAGCACCCCCGGCGAGGCCTGGGACGGGCATCGCAACGGAACCCTTCTTCCGATGGGCGCCTACACCTGCATCATCACCTACCGCCAGAACGACGGCAGCCGTCAGCAGATGAAAGGCACAATAATGTTGATACACTGATATATATAAATCATACTATACTGTTTCTTAATCCTTTTCAGCCGCAAACCACCGATGAAAACAGCCATCCACACAAAAAACGACACCCCCGAACTTGCCGAAGGCCGCCAGGCCCTCGAAGCGGCTCTGCACAGCCGTGGCATTGAGATAGTTGACCACTGGAACGACGACGCGCCGGTCGACATCGTCATCTCCATCGGCGGCGACGGCACCCTGCTCAGCGCCGTGCACCGCATCGGCTCCTCGGGCATCCCTGTTGTGGGTATCAACTTCGGCCACCTGGGCTTCCTCACCACGGCTGGCCGCGACGACATAGAGCTGCTGGCCGACAGCCTGTTGCAGCGCCGCTACTCCATCGAAAAGCGCGCCCTGCTGCAGGTGCAGACCCCCGACGCCACGCTCTACGCCCTCAACGAGGTGTACCTGCACCGCGGCGAACTGGCGCCGCTGCTGCACACGCAGGTGCAGGTCGACGACTTCAACGTGGCCACCTACGCCGCCGACGGTCTCATCGTGGCCACGCCCACTGGCTCGACGGCCTACTCGCTCTCCTGCGGCGGCCCCATCCTGGCTCCCGGCTCGCGCAGCCTCGTCATCACGCCCATAGCGGCCCACACGCTGACGCTGCGGCCGCTGGTCGTTTCTGACAGTTCGACCATTCGCCTGAGCCACAACGACGACCGTATGGTGTGCACCCTCGGCGCCGACTCGTACGTCACCACCCTCAGCGGCCGCTGGTCGGTCGAAATCAGTCGGGCCGACTATCAGATAAGCCTGGTTCGCCTTGAAAGCCAGAACTTCTACACTGCCATCCGCAACAAGCTGATGTGGGGAAGGTAAACTCCTCGCCTGCAGCTTGATATGCCGTAGCCTTGCCTGCAAGATCTGTCGCAACTGGCTCGTTATTTTGCGGGTCAGATGCCTGTGTATCAGCCTCTTCGCTGCCCAATATGCCGCCGCCAAGGTATTGGCTCTGCGAGGCACGGCCCTTGCCGTCGACGACGAAGCCCCACAGGTGTACCTCACGGCCGACCCAGTAGGGGTTGAGGCTCATTGTCAGTCGGTTGCTGCGACGGTAGACCGGAGCGGAGATGTCGAAATCGCCCAACTCGGGGCAGTAGGCAACGAGGTAGACCAAGTCCTCCCATTTCACGGCGCGATGCAGCGGATTCTTCTCGAAATCAACGCTCAGCGT
>DFHL01000041.1 GCA_002371315.1 Bacteroidales bacterium UBA3724
AGTTGTTGCGCAACCACATTCCAAGACCAAAGTGGTATTTGCTCATTGCGTCGCGATTCGTTTCGTTGATGATGCCCTTGCGGTCTTTGGGCCACAGAATGGAGTCGAGCGCGGTGAAGCAATCCTCAATATTGCGGGGAATGTATACACCGTCAATGCTGTCGGCAACCAGGCGACGTTGGTATTCTTCGTGTTCGCGTTGTTGTTGCAGTTTTCCCTCGCGACGGGCTACAAGTTTGTTGCGCTTGTGCATCGCTTCAAACAGCTTGCAGTACCAGTAGTCAATGCCTTCGGGGAAGTCGCAGTTGAATGTCATTCCTTCGATGACCCTGCGGATTTTGGCTTCGGACAGGCTGTCGCGGTTATCGAGCGAGAATATCTCCGCCTTGCCGTCCCGGCCGATGCGCAGCAGGGCGCTGATATGGTAATATTTGTAGGCTGAATAGTAGGTGTCGCCTTCCGGAACCATCCGCATCCGACGGGCAAATTGGTGGCGGATTTCTTCTTCTACATAGTCACTTGGGCAACGGAAATTCTTTTTGTCGCAACGCTGTGGCGCAATCTGTTGCAGATAGCTGACGCTGTGGTATTCGTAGGGAAGCGTGTCGATTTGGCCCGACGGCAGGTGGATGCGCAGCAGGTTGTGTTGCGAGGTGTAGATAAACACCGTGTCGCCGTCGGCGAAAGCGGGACGCTGGGATATAAGGCTGTCGCGATGGCCGAGAGTGGGTGTCCAGTTGTTTTTTACGTTGTAGTATAACTGGCAGTTGCTCTCGCGTTTGTCGCAGCCTGTCAGCTCTTTCAGCGTCAGCTGCTTTGCTACGCTTCCGTCGCGGTAGAGCGTGAAACAGTGGGTGTGCCGAGGCTCTTCATCATTCGGACTTAAATCCCTGTTCATCAGGTGTAGCAGCGAGTTGCCGTCGTTGCTGACAAACAGTGAGCCGGCGGCCAGGCAGACAGGAAAGGAATAGAGCATCTGCGAGTCGCGGCTGTCGAAGACCTCGGTCTTGCCCAGCGTGGTGATGTCGAGGCTGCGTGCCGGCGTGGTCGTCGCATAGTAGTGCCCATTGGGCGAGGCAACGGTGATGATGTCCCGCGACGGATAATGCCACTGCGCCGAAGCCTGCAGGCCACAGCACATCAGAGCGGCCAGGGCGATAATGACTTTTGCACTGAACGAATGTGCAGGTTTGATGTTTGATGTTGTTTTTTCGTTGTTCATAATACTTTATTCTTCAGCCGCCAGCGGTAGCGTATTATTGTCTTTTCCAACTGCTTTTCGTTGAGGTGCGGCATAATGTTATTCTCCTTTTTTTAATTCATTATATAGAGCTACGCCTTTTACCGTGAGCAGGTATTTTTGTCGGGGGTGGTTTGGCCGGTCGGGGTATTTCCGGCGCACAAACTTCTCCTTCATAGCAGGCTCAAGATGATAGTCAATGAAATTCTTGCGATCCTTTAGCCCTTTGTTCTCCATTATCTGTTTTATGCCTAACTCCTCGTCTCCTATTGCAAGTATAAGCTCAATTATAGTGTTGTTGTTTATGTAGAACTTACTATTTGGATTTAAGTTGATTACAAGCGAGCTTGTGGGGGTACTTGTGGGGGTTGCGAGATTGGGTTGCTCGCTCCATTCTCCAGTCGGATGGATATGCAGGTATCGATTGCGCAGGTCCCACTGCTCGCCAAGCAACAGGTTTCGGAAGAAGCGTTCCAGATAGACAGGTGTATATTCTATATGTTTTGTAATGTTGCGGTAGTTGGCACGTACCAGCGCGTTGCGAAAATACCAAGAATGTTTGGCAAACTGGTTATTGTCTACATCAAATTTTACGATGTTTGACGACACGCGGTCGGCCTCTTCTTTGTCTTCATCGTTGGCGTCACGGGCAGTCTTTTTGATATAGTACTGGTTGACCAGCTCCCGTGCATCGTCGATGGTGATGTCACCTTCAATGTGTCGGCGTGCCGTGTCTTGCAGATACTCAGACACCGTCAAGCCGTCTACAGCCTGAAGCCCGATAGCCGTCTGCCAATAGCCGGCCTTTTCCTTTTGGCTGGGCTCACCTTGGCGTATATACTCGTCGAAGTCCAAATACCCCTCTTTCATTTGCCTGATCCTTCCTGCGTTCTTTATGTTTTAAATGATATGTGTTTTTCTTGGTGAGTAGTGATTAGTGACCAGTGGCACGAATGCGCTCATATCACAATTCACAATTCAAATTGGATTGGTTTTTGCTGTGGTATAATAAATTGTTAATTATTAAGTGTTTCTGTTGCTATTGATTACATTTTTATATATGCAAAGATAGTAAAAAAACGCATTTTTTTGACCAAAAACAGCATTAAAAATCACATTTTTATAGTTCAGTCAGGTTGACAATCTTTTTTTATCCCCCAATGGTCCTGTCCGCACAGCTTTTGCGTGCCACCCACTACGCCATTTCAACCATAGTTCAACCATTGTTTAACCATCGTTCGACCATTGTTTAACCATTTAAAATGGTTAAACGATGGTTAAACGATGGTCGAACAATGGTCGAAAGGGCTGTGCGTGTGGCAGGTGTAGTGTTCCTGTCACCGTATCTCGATCCGGTGCTCCTGTCCGTCGTCGACGAGGTGGATTTGTGTCGGGGCGGGCTGCTGGGCGGTGCGCTGGTAGTGGATGATGTAGGTGCTGTTGCCGTAGCGGTAGCGGATTGTGAACTCGGGCCACTCGGTGGGGACGCGCGGCTCCATCGTCAGGGTGTCGCCCTCTTTGTGCAGGCCCAGAATGTTCTCGATTCCGGTCTTGTAGGCCCACGAGGCGGAGCCTGTGTACCACGTCCAGCCGCCGCGGCCCGGGTGCTGCGGGTTGCTGTAGATGTCGGCGGCGATACAGTAGGGCTCGACCTTGTATTTCAGCACGTCGGCAAGGGTCTGGGTGCGGTGGATGGGGTTGATGAGCGAGTAGAGGAAGTAGGCCATATCGTAGCGGCCTTCTTTCAGCTGGGCCATAATGTACCACATTGCGCCGTGGGTGTACTGGCCACCGTTTTCGCGCACGCCGACGGGGTAGTTCATTATGTAGCCCGGCGAGGGCTGCGACTGCTTGAAGGCCGGCGTGAGGAGCTGGATGATTTCGTGCTCGCGGTTGACGAGGCGGTTGTCGGTCTCGCGCATCACGCTCTGTTTCTGTTCGGGCGTGGCCACGTCGGTCAGGATGCTCCAAGCCTGACTGATAAGGTCTATCTGGCATTCGGTATTGTTGCGGCTACCCATCGGGTCGCCGTTGTCGTAGTAGGCACGCAGGAACCAGGCGCCATCCCAGGCCGAATGCTGCAGGGCATCGACGATGCGGCGGCGGAAGGCTGCAAGCTCTTCGCAATAGGTCAGGTCGGTGCCGGGCATCAGCTGGGTCAGCTGTTCCAGCTTGGGTGTAAGGTCGGCGATGAAGAATGCCACCCATACGCTTTCGCCCTTGCCGCCGACACCGACGGCCGACATACCGTCGTTCCAGTCGCCACAGCCCATCAGCGGAAGGCCGTGGACACCGATGCGCGTCATCGCGCGGTTCATCGCGCGCCGCAAGTGCTCATAGAGCGTGGCGTATTCGAATGCATCGTCGTGTTCGAATACGTTATTGGCTGCAGCATCTCCGCTTTCCGCTTTCCGCTCCGGCAGTCGGTAGTTCATACCGCGTTCGGCCTCGCCGGGGGCCAGCGGTTCGGCCTGGCAGAAAGGCACCGAGGCTTGCAGGATGCTGCTGTCGCCGGTGACGCTGACGTACTGGTAGGTGACGAAGATGAGCCACAGGTAGTCGTCGCTGAAGGTGGTGCGCGCTCCGAGGTGCATACTCTCGTGCCACCAGTGCAGCACGTCGCCTTCGGCAAACTGATGTGCTGCGTGGTCCAGTATCTGGCGGCGTGCATACGACGGGTCGCTGTAAAGGACCGACATAACATCCTGTAGCTGGTCGCGGAATCCGGTGGCGCCACCCACCTGATAGAAACCGGCGCGGGCAAAGAGCCGCGAGGAATAGACCTGGTAGAGGTACCAGCGGTTGAGCATATAGTTGAGCGACCGGTCGGGGGTGTCGACCTGTATGTAGCCAAGCTTTTCATCCCAGAACTGGACAACCTTGTCGAATACGGCGTTAATATCAGAAATATTAGATGTGAGATGTGAGGGGTTCACCGCTTTCCGCTCTCCGCTTTTCGCTCCAATAATGAACGCCATCTCTTTTTCGCCGTTGGCGGGCAGCTCGACGGTCAGTCCCAGCCGTTTGCGGTTGGGGTAGTTGAGGATTATGTCGGTCAGCGGCTCGCTGGCACTGAGCAGCAGGGTCTGGTCTTTGTAGATGGGATGGTACACGTTGCGGACGCGCAGCGTATTGGCGGCTTCGTCCCATTCCGAATACAGGTAGCGTGCCGTGTCCTCTTCGGTGGTGCCCATCACAAGCTTGTAGACCATATCGAGTTGCAGCTGCTTTGGCGCATCTGTCTTGTTCTCGATTTTCAGCTGATAGTATTTCTCCATCTTGTCGATGGCGACAAAAATGCGCACATTGACTTTGATGTCGTCATATTCGGCATCGAAGGCCGACCAGCCCTGTCCGTGGCGGGCGGTGGCGGGCACGAATTGCTGCTTGTCGATCAGCAGCATCTCGCTGGCATTGTCGCGCACTATGTCGTTGCTCCAGCCGGTCAGCTTGAACTGCTGTGCGTTGTAGGCGAAGGTGAATCCGGCCATCGTCGAACTGACGATGCAGCCGAACTTCTGGTTGGCGATGACGTTGATCCACGGCATAGGCGTGTTGGTGTTGGTCACCACATAGTCGCGCCCGTTGCGGTCGTAGCCGCCGTATTGGTTGTAGAAGTCAAGGCTGCTCCATACGCGGAATTCCTTCTTGGGCCGCAGGATGGGGTATTCCACCTTGTCCTGATAGTGCTGGTTGGCGGCCTCGAGGCGCTCCAGCTGCTGCTGTATCGTCAGGCCTTCGCTGGTGTTGAAGGTCAGCTGTGCCACCATACGCAGCAGTGTGCGCTCGGCGTCGCTGATGTCGCTGCCGTTGATGACAAACACCTTGCCGACATCCTGATGCGTGGCCCAGAGGTGCTCGGTGTTGGCCATATTACGGATGAAGTGCGTCAGGCTGTCGCGCTCGTTCTTGCCGTCGTTGGTGCCGCGATGGTCGCCGTCGATTGGCACGTCGTTGATAAAGACGATGTCGAGCACCAGTCCGTGGACTTTGTAGTATTCGAAAGCGCGCAGTATCTCTTTGGCGAAGCCCGATTTGGCCATACTGTCGATTTCGACCAGCAGGATGGCCAGGTCGCCGCTGATGCCGAAACGCCACAGGCCGCTCTGCGACAGCGTGTTTCGGGCCAGTATAGACTGACGCTCGTTGCCGAGTGTGGCTGTCTGGCTTATGTATTTCGAAATGCTGTTGTAGAGGCGCATCTGGCTGCCTTTCAGCAGCGACATCTGGGTGCGCATATTGTTGAACACCGATGCGGTCTTGAAAGCGTGTTCTATGTCGGCCGAGTTCTGGAACATCGTGACCAGCTCCAGCAGCTGTTCGCGCGACTTGGCGAAGGCTGTGATGGCGTAGGCTTCCACCTGCTTGCCCGACGGTATGTGCACGCGGCGGCGCATACTCATTATGGGGTCGAGGGTCGTCCCCACGGTGCCCGACAGGGTGCGGCGGTTCTCGATGATGTCGGCGTGCTGCAGGCTGCCGCCGCGACCCAGGAATTTCAGTCGCGAGGTCTCGTATTCGACCAGGTCGGACCAGCCGGAACGCTCTGTACGGTCGCTGTTTTCGTCCACCCAAAGCCTGTGCATCGCAAAGTGGCGCGTGTTGTAGGGCGCCGGACGGTTGAATAGAAGTGCCTCGTGCTCGGCGTCGTATTCGCTCAGCACCTTCATACTGGCAAAGACGCGGTGGCTCTGGTCTTCGCCAAGGGTGGCCAGCATCACCTCCGAATAGGTGGTCAACTCCAGGTCGACATCTTCGCTGGTGTTGTTGGTGAAGGTGTAGCGCCGTATTTCGGCAAAATGGTCCTTCAGCACGGTGATGTCGGTGCGGGTCTCGATGCCGTCGTCGCTGCGCAGGAAGCGCACCTTGTCGCTGGCAAAGCTGACGCGATAGTTCTTGGGCATCACGTCGAACGGGGCGTAGGTGTTGCACCACAGGCGGTCGCTTTTCAGGTTGCGGATGAAGAGGTAGGTGCCGTAGTGGTCGGCGCTGATTTTGCGGTAGCGGTTCAGGTAGATGTTCTTGTAGCGCGAAAAACCGCTGCCGCGGTCGTTGAGCATCACGGTGAATTCGCCGTTGCTGAGCACGCCGATCTCGGGCACGTTGGCTATGCCGTCATAGTCGCGGGCGTCGCTCTCGGTCTGCACTTTGCTGTATTGGTAGCGCTTGTACTGCGTCACTTTCAGGTCGATATAGGGTTTCACCTGCGCCTTTTCCTTCAGCAGGGTCTCCATCGATTGCATCACTGGCTCTTGCATAAAGTATTGCTGCAGGCAGCCTCGGGTGGTTGTCGCTCCCGATTTGTCGCGGCTGCCGCAGGTCAGGTAGTTGGCCAGCGATGCCAGTATCATACCCTGGTGGTGGGCATAGTGGGCGCGGACGGGCACGTGGTCCTCTTCGTCGTAGCTTTCGTAGAATCCGAATTCGTCGTACATATCCAGATTCCTGAAATTGTGTATGTTCTCATATACGGCGCGGTCGTCGACCGAAATGGTCATCAGCGAGCTGTAGGGCGACAGGACGATGCGGTCGGGTGTGGTGTTCTGGAACTTGAGGTAGGGGACACCAAAGGCGTGATACTTATAGTTCTGCGCGTCGTCCAGCTCGTTGTAGGCGGTCTCCGAAATGCCCCACGGCATACGCGAATTGGGAATGTCGAACTTCGAGTTGCGAATGAATGCCCTCTGGGCGCGGATGGCGAAGCTGTAGGTCTCGTCCATCAG
>DFHL01000035.1:0-8444 GCA_002371315.1 Bacteroidales bacterium UBA3724
CGGGCAGAGAAAGTACCTGTTTTTTTACGTGAAAGTGCCGTTTTTTGGGTGAATGGCGGTGGATGCATTCGGCCAAAAATACGCGAAAAGGGGAAACGATTGTCCGCAACTACCGTAATGGTACCTTCAAAAATTAATTTTTAAAACTGCGGATCAAACGGATTTTAGAGGGCAACGTAAAAAAGCTTCGGAGAAGCTTATTCTTAATAACCCCAGACAAACGGAGTGCAGTCTGGGGATTGACACACAGCGCGATAGCAGCGTCTCGGAGAGACGCGACATCCATTTTGTGCCAATTGCAGACAATCGAAAATGGGAATATGCGGTGAACGGATTATTGGGGACGGCTGAAGGCAACCTCCAAAAATCCGTTTAATTCGCGTTTTGCCTGCAAAACAAAATCCTTAACATCAATAATTTAATTCGACAAATTCAACAAATTCGACGTTAAAAAAAATCATTAGAGGTTTCCGAATGCAATTCAAACGAAAAGTTCGCGGACCACGAAAAAGGCAGCGACAAGGCCGAAGGCAAGCTTGAGGCCCGTGCCCGTCAGGAAGCCGAGGAAGGCACCCCACGCGGCGCGCAGGGCTTCGCGGCTCTGCTTGCCGCCAAGCATCTCGCCGACCAGCGCACCGACGAAGGGCCAGACGATGACGCCCAGCAGGCCGGTGGGGCCGATGGGCAGCCCCACGATGGAGATGATGAGGCCTATGTTGCAGCCCGTCACGCCGGCTTTGCTGCCGCCGTGGCGCTTGGTGCTCCACGAGGGGACGATGTAGTCGAGGATGGTGATGACGACGGCCACCGCCGCTGTAGCGACGAGGAAAGGCGTGCTGAACTGCGCCGCGTCGCTGAGGTGGACAAGCAGCAGGCCCGCCCAGCTGAACGGCGGACCCGCCAAGCCCGGCACAACCGAGCCGACAAGGCCTACAACAACCAAAACAACAGCCAGAATGACAAGTACGGTATTCATTGATATTGATTTATTTAAATTCGCGATTCCGCTTGCGGAATCCTAATTGTATGAAAAAAATTCGTTCAATTCGCTTAATTCGCCGTTTTATAAAATCGCATTTAATATTTAATCGGCCGTCAGGCGGTCGCCGACCATACGCGACATATACTGTTGTATGATAGCCTTGAGGCGTTCGACGTAGGCGGGCGGTGCGCTGGGCAGAGACCGTTGCATCAGCGGGTCGCTGGCAAGGTCGTAGGTGCCCGTGACGCGGTTGCCGTCGAACTGGACAATCGTGTCGCCCTGCAGGTACTGGTAGATTCCGCCGCTGTAGTTCACTGTCCACGTGCTGTCGGGCGGCACAGTCATAAGGTCCTTTCCAAAAGCGACATAGGGTCGGTTGTAGCCCACCAGGCCGAGGACGGTGGGCATAATGTCGATTTGCTGCGCTATGCCCGGCCTGACGCCGCGCGGCAGCTGGCCCGAGGGGTCGTAGACGAGCACCGGCGCGCGGAAGAGGCCGATGGGCGACAGGTAGTAGTCGTGGTTGCTCATATTGGTGTGGTCGCTGCAAAGGACAAAGATGGTGTTCTGGAACCAGGGCTGGCGGCTGGCGGTCTCGAAGAAGCGGCGCAGGGCGTGGTCGGCGTAACGGATGCACTTGTGCATCACCAGCTCCTCTTCGGGGAACGTGTCGCGGTACTGCTCGGGGATGACGAAAGGATGGTGCGACGAGGCCGTAAAGACCGCAGTCACAAAGGGTTCGCGCATCTCGCCCATCTTGGTGGCGAAATACTGCAGGAAGGGCTCGTCCCAGATGGCCCAGGTGCCGTCGAAGTCGGCTTCGCCGCCGAAGCGCTCGTCGGCATCGTACTCGTTGCGGCCATAGTAGGCCTCGAAGCCCATAGCGCGCGCGGCGGCCTGGAAGCCCATCGAGCCGTTGTCGGCACCGTGGAAAAAGGCCGACGAATAGCCCACCTTGCCAAGCTCGCCGGGCAGGCCGCTGACCTTGTTGAGCGAATAGCCCGTAAAGAAAAAGGGCTCGACGAACGACGGTATCGACGCCAGCACTGCGGGCATCCCCTCGATGCTGGTGCGCCCGTTGGCGAAGGTCTGCTGCCAGGTCAGCGACTGGCCCAGCAGCGAGTCGACAAAGGGCGTGTAGCCCCTGTAGCGTCCGCCGTCGAGGGTGCGGTTGTAGAAGCCTATGTATTCGCGGCCGAAGCTTTCAACGATGATTACCACCACATTGCGACGCGTGGGGACGGCACTGCTGTCGGGCGTATGCAGCGGCGTGTAGAGCGTTTCAAGACGGCTTTCGTCGAAATATTGCGGTATGTCGTAGCCCGTCTTGCCGACGGTGCGGATGACCGAGAAGGGCGTGTTGAGCACTATGGCTGCCTCGTTAGGCCGGTTGACATACTGGTTTGCGTCGGCAAGCGACACGGGACGGTAGGTGTTGATGATGCCGCCGCGCATAGCAATGACTGCCAGCGGCATAGCGAGAGCGAAGGCCGTCCATTGGGTGATGCGGTAGCGTCGGCGGTCGGTGTCGCTGCGCAGCTCGAGCTGCCCGTCGGGCTTGGCATAGAGCAGCCACAGCAGGGCGATCAGCACCGCACCGGCCAGGACCAGGTACCAGTGGTTCAGCACCTCGGTGAGGAATATGCTGCCCAGGTTGTTTTCGTTGCCAAACTCGCTGAAGAAGGTGCTGGTGGTGCGGCGGCCGGTATATTGCGAATAGACGGCGTCGCACAGGTTGGCGACAACAGCCAGCGAGTTGATTACGACGTATATCCATTTGCACATCGTCTGCCACCACGGCCGCTCTTTGGCCATCACGGGCAGCAGCATCAGCAGTACGTAGAGGGTGTTGGTGTAGGCTATGGCCGAGCCGTCGTAGCGCAGGCCGCCGCGCAGCAGGTTCCACAGGCTAAGGTTGTTCCAGCCCTGAGCAAAGAGCGACCAGTTTTCGCACACATAAACGATTCGGCAGAGCATATAGACGCCATAGGCCAGCAGGATGTTGAGCACGGCGGCAAGCAGCGGGGAGCAGTGACGGTATTTAGTCTTCATAGTTGTGTTTTGGGTCGGCACCATACGATATTAGTTGCGCGCAGTTTCGCTCATATTATCATAACACACATATTTATAGCGCACTAAACATCGCATCGCACCGACGAAACAATATGCAAATATACACTTTTTCCCGGAAACTACGGTTCGTATACGATTTCCACCTTGCTGCGGCCTTCGCCGATTTTCTTGAGCTTGATTTTGTTCGGAATGCAGCCCAGCAGCTCCTCGCGATGCGATATTATACCCACGCGACGGTCGCCCTGGCCGCTCATATCGCCCAGGCGGCCCAGCGTGGACATAACGCTGTTGAGGCACTCTTGGTCGAGGGTGCCGAAGCCTTCATCGATGAACAATATGTTGACATTCAGGTCGGGACGGTTCAGTGACGAAAGGGCCAGCGAAAGGGCCAGCGAGATCATAAACTTCTCGCCACCCGACAGGACGGCCGCACTGCGCACCTCGTTGCGGTTGAAACGGTCAAGCACGAGTATCGAAAGCTGCTCGTTTTCAGCGTTGCAGGTCAGGGTGTAGCGGTCGTTGATCTTGCCAAGGTAGAGATTGGCGTTGTTGAGCAGCGGCATCAGTATGTGCGTCTGCACCAGATTGCGGAAACGGCTGTCGCCGAAGCGTTTGTCCAGCAGGTACCAATGGTCGCTTTGCTGCTGTGCCTTGTCGTATGCGGCCTTGGCTTCGGCCAGCTTCTCGAGCAGTACGACGTTGCCGTCAAGCTTGGTGCGGGCCTCGGTGCAAAGGCGGTTTGCCTCGCGTTCCACCGCCTCGGCCTCGGCAAGCAGACGCTCCAGTTCGCTTTTGTCCGGCACCGCCTCGTTGTCGTTCAGGCCCAAACTTTTGCGTGCACCGGCGGCATCCGACAGGGCATCGGACAGCACCTTCTGCCATATCTTGACGTTGCCTTCGTGGTCGGCAAGGTATCGGCGTGCCGCAGACAGGGCGTCGCGCTTCTCCATCAGTGCCGCCAGATAGGCCTCGTCCTTGCCGCTCCTGGCCTTCCACGCGTCAAGTTCGGCCTGGCAGCGCGCCATCGTCTGGCGGCATTCGGCCAGGGTGCTCTCCACAGCGCTGCATTGCGAGGCAAGCTCCGTCCAATCCTTCAGCGGGTCGGCGCTGGGCGTGGCGCTGCTTTCGGCGGCGGTCCAATCCGCGTGCACCGACGCGATGCTGCCCTTGATGGCGCCGACGCTGTCAAGCAGGTCGCGGACACGACGCTGCGCGGCAAGGCCATCTTCGTAGTCTTTCTTTCTTTTGCTGTATTCGCCGGCCTCATTCTTCAGCTGTTCGGCGACCTCTGCGCTGCGCTCCTCCCATTGCGGATACCACATTCCTATCCGGGCCTCAATCTGTTCACGGTCGCTGTCCAGCTCTTTCTGTGCCGTCGCGACTTTCGTCGTCAGTTCTTCAATCCTGTCGCCATTCTGCTTCACGCGGCTTTTGGCCACAGCCAGACGCTCCGTCGCCCTGTTGAGGGCCTCGTCCAGCGGCTCCTTCTCTTTCAGACTGGCATCCAGCTGCTTCTGAAGTCCTGCCAGCAAGTCGCGCTTCCTTTGCAAAGCCTCTTCAGCCTCAGACAGCTGCTCCAGATGAAGGCCAATCTGCGCATCGACATCGCCGTCCATCGCAATACCGGCCTTGTCCATACGCTGGGACAGGTTGCCGCGAGCCGTATCGATAGCCTTGTCAAGATTCAAAAGTATATCTTCCAGCACCTTGATGCGTCCCTCGATGTCGCTCACGGCAGCTGTGGCGGCGGCAAGGGCCTGCTGCGCCTGCTCGGCCGCAGAGCGCGTCTGGCGGCGTTCCTCCTCGTATGGCGTGACCAGGAGGGCAAACTGCTCCCTGGTGAGTATCTTGTCGACTATCTTTTGGCCGCAAAGCGGGCAGATATCAGTCTGTTCGGCCACAATTGTCTGGCGCAGTTCGTCCAGTTTCTCGTCCAGGCTGGCATCGATGGCCGCCAGGCGCCGCATAGCCTTCTCGTAGGCAGCCTGCGCCGTCGCGGATGCCGTTTCGGCTGCCGCCCTGACTTGCCGCTTGGCATCCAGCTCCTTGCCCAGCGACGACAGCTTGGCCGACTGCCCGTCGCGCTCCTTCTGCCTGGCAAGCCAGTCGCCATAGTCGCCGCGCAGTTTCTCGTATGCCGCCTTGAGCGATGCGTAACTGCGCGCGTCGGCATCCATCTGTTTGGGGTTCAGCTGCTCCACCTTGGCCAAAAGTTCGCCTATGGCCTGCTGGGCCCGCTCGGCGGCGGTGGCGGCAGCGGCGCGTTGGGCTTCAGCATCCTGTGCTTCCTTGTTTAAAGCCTCCACCCTGCCCTCGGCAAGCCTTTTCTCCTTTCCAAGCTCCTCGATGGCGGCACTGCTGCGACGCAACTGCTCCATTCGCGAAAGCGTCACCGGCGCTTCGCGGTACAGGCCGTCGCGGTCGGCGCGTTCCGCAAGCCAACCCTTCTCGTCATCGATTCGGGCAGCCTCGACGGCGAAAGCGCGCTCGCGCGCAACCACATCGGCAGCCAGCACGGCAAAACGCTGATGCAGAGCCTGCTCGCGCTCCTTGGCGGCAGCGAAGGCAGCGCGCTTGCCAAGCAGCTCGCTCATACTGCGCCGCTCGTTGTCGGTCTCGTCCCAGTCCCGGCACAGGGCCGCTTTGGCGGCATAATCGTCGCCTTCGGCTTCGGCCTTCAGCTGCGCCAGCCGGGCCTCGGCATCATTTTTGCGGACAAGGTTGTCGTTGATTTTGGCCACCAGGTTGATCTTCACGCCGAGCGACCTCTTTGCCTCGGCGGCATTCCTCTCCTTCTCGCCCTCCTCGTCCAAAACCGCCTGCAGCCGCTTCACCTCCTCGTCGGGCAGGATGTACGACTCGGCGGTCTGGAACGCCTTCCTGGCCACATCGGCGGCCACCTTGCGGCGGTCGTAGATGGTGCGGATGGCCTTGCCATATTTTGAGAAAAGGCTTGTATTGGTCAGTTTTTCCAGTATGTCGGCGCGCTCCTCGCGGCTGCCGCACAGGAAGCTGGCAAACTGGCCCTGAGCCAGCATTGCCATACGGTTGAACTGGTCGAACGTCAGCCCGACGGCACTCTCGATGGCCTTGCCGCACTGCGTGCCCTCGATCCAGTCGTTCTTGCCGGCCTTCAGAAACCAGCGCTTGCGGCTTTTCAGCTGGCCGCGGCTCCTGGTCAGACCCAGCTGCATCTTGGCGCGGTATTCCACCCCGTCGTTGCCAATGAAGACGACCTCGCTGTAGCATTCATCGTTCTCACTGATTCCCAGTCGCGTATACTGCTCGATACTGGTAATGCTCATCTCGTTGCCATAGGCGTTGGTGAACAGGTTGCGCGTCTTGTTCTCCACGCCCTCGATGCGCGGAGTCTTGCCATAGAGGGCCAGGGCGATGCCATCGAGCAGCACCGACTTGCCCGTGCCCGTGTCGCCATAGATGAGGAACTTCTGCGCCGCCAGGCCCGTGTCGGGGTCCATCAGGCCCGGGTCGTGCTCAAAATCGATGTCGGCCCTCTCAATCGAGGCTATGTTTCTCAGATGCAGTTCGATGAGTTTCATTTTTCCTGATCTCCTTTCAGCAGTTCCTCCTCGATTTCTCGAAAGTCGTTTTCAAGGTCGTCGAGGTTCAGTTCGGGGTACATATCGATAGTTTTCCTGATGAATTCCAGCGGGTTGGTCATCTGCTGCAGCTCGGCCAGCTCGAAGACCGGCCGTTCGGCCACAGCCTCTTCCGCCGCGTCGTTCTCGCAGATGGTCTGAGGGTTGAAACGCACCTCATTGCCAGTGCTTTCCAGCTTGCGGTAGATGGTCTGCACAAAGTCGGACGGCAGGGATGCGAACGCCGCCGCATCGACGCGCAGGCGGATGTAGCCGCGCCCGGGGTCGGCGCAGAAACGGTCGACGGCATCGTACACCTCGAACGAGCTTCCAAAAGGCTCGCAATCAGGCTCCGGCAGGATGTAGAAATGGCGCAGCTCGTCGATTCTCAGTCGCGTCAGCTCCACCGTGCCGCCGTGGCGGTCGATGTCGACCAGGCTCACGGTGTGCGGAAAGCGCTCGTCGCCGCTGACGTGCAGCGCGCTGCCCGAATAGCGGGCAATGCCGGCGCCGTAGCTGCTGCGGGGCTCGTCCTCGTCGGCCAAGGGGTGGCCCAGCGTCTGCGGACGGTGTATGTGGCCAAGGGCCAGATAGTCATAGCCGCTGCCCAGCTCGCCGATGGCCGACGAGCGCAGGTTGCCGATGTCGCCGTGGCCCGTGAGGTCGCTGCCCGTCACGGCCTGGTGGGCCATCAGCACCACGGGGCGCCCGTCGGCGTTGCGCAGCGCCACGGCGTCGAGCAGCGACTGGACCACCTCGGTGCGCAGGCTCGACATAAACGGCAGCGCGACGACAAAGCCGCTCGGCAGCTCGACGATGAAACGCTCCTGCCAGCCGTCGCCGCCCTCAAGCACGTCCGACGCCGGCCCGTGGCCCACCAGCTTGACGTCGGCCAGGCCCCACACCTCGCGGTCGGCCTGGATGCGCGCCGCCGAATCGTGGTTGCCGGCGGTGATGACAATCCTGATGTCGGGAAAACGGCGATGCAGGGCAACGACCGAACTGTTGAAAAAATCCTTGACCGCGGCGCTGGGCTGCTGGATGTCGAAGATGTCGCCGCTCACCAGCAGCGCGTCGGGCCGGTACTCGTCGCACCACGCCTCAAGCTGGCCGAAAAAGTGGGCGTGCTCGTCGAAGCGGTCATAGTATTGGTACAAAATCTGGCCGATATGCAGGTCGGCAGTGTGCAATATTCTCATAGACAGCGATTAACAACATAATGATACCCCAATAGCGAAGGCTTTGCCGCAAGATGGCAACGGCCTGTCAGCCAACCTGTTCCAAAGCACGGGCCAGCTGGTCGGGGCAGCTGGTGGCCTTGTATCCGCAACGGATGCCGCCCAAGCGCGAGCGCACCTCGTCGACAGGCATCCCCTCGACCAAGAGGCTGATGCCCTGCAGGTTGCCGCTGCATCCACCAAGAAACTGCACATTGTGCAGCCGCCTTTCGTCGTCCACTTCGAAATCAATCTGCACCGAGCAGGTGCCAACTGTTTGATAACTATATTTTTTCATACTTTTATGCCTGTTTTTGGAACTTTGAAATTCTCTTTATTGAGAACGCAAAACGGCTCCGTTTATTTTGGCAAGGGCAAAAAAGAGCCGCAGCAGCGAAAAATCCGGCACGATCGGCCCCAAACGCCGCCGCCTACAGCCCCACACCCCCGAAAACGGCACGCCACGAGCAACTGCGGCGCAGGATGACACAGTGTGACGCACAACGAAACAACAACCCTCATAAACAGCTAATCCATAGATATTTAAGACACCTTCTCTGCCCGTTGTACAGT
>DFHL01000035.1:8575-14182 GCA_002371315.1 Bacteroidales bacterium UBA3724
ATATACTGTACAACGGGCAGTGCAAGTGGTGAAAATCAGGGCAATAAACCGATGCCGAAAAAGTGCAATTCCGGCAACGGGGCGTGTTTTCGGCAACGGGATGCATTTCCTTGCAAAAAGGTTTGTTTCCAGCAATGCGACACACCCCGCCCTTCGGGCACCCCTCTCCAAGAGGGGATGGCTACGCAGTACAATGGCAGACAAGTGTTTACACAAACAAACAGACATCCAGACCGCTACCGCGACATCCCCTCTCGGAGAGGGGTGCCCGAAGGGCGGGGTGTGTCGCACCATACAAACACCCTTTATCACACTATAAAGACCTTCTTCGTCTCGCGATCAGGACATCTGTCCATTCCAGTCAAAAAAATTGCATTTTTGATTTCTTTCTGCATTTCCATTTTTTTTGTATTTTTGCAGCATAATTCAACAGTCCACGCCAATGAAAAAAGCCGCATTAACCATTGTTTTTCTGATTATTACAACAATCAGCACTTTTGCCGCCCCAGTCGACGGCACCAAGGCGCGCAAAGCTGCCGCGGGTTTTCTGAACTCGATGGGGATGAAATCGGACGGCATCCGCCTGACCGACATCAGCAGCTCCGCCCCGTTCGGCGGAATGTACATTTTCGACATCAACGATGGTGCCGGTTTCGTTGTCATTGCCGGCGACGACAACACCGAGCCCGTCCTGGCCTACTCGCTCGACAATCCGTTTCCCGACGAGGCGATGCCGGCCCATATCAGAGCCTGGTTCAAGGGCTACGAGCTGGAAATCAGTCACAACCGTACCGCATCGAAATCGGACGCCGTCAGCAGGCAATGGAGCCGGCTGCTGCAGGGCCTGCCGACCTTCGAAGGCAAGGAAATCATTCCGCAGATGCTCGCAACCCTCTGGGACCAAAGCCCTTACTACAACGCGCTGTGCCCCTACGACTCCGTGGCTCGCAGCATACCGCCCTGCGGATGCACGGCTACGGCTACGGCCCAGATTATGAAGGCGTTCAACCATCCGGCAAAGGGCTACGGCTCAGAGAGCTACACCCACAGCCGCTACGGCACGCTTGCGGCCGACTACGGCAACACGAGCTACCGCTGGGACACGATGCCCGTCAAGCTGAACGAGTACAGCAATGACACACAGATACTTGCCGTCGCGGAAATCATCTATCACGTCGGCGTTGCGGTGCATATGGCCTACAACACGGCGGGCAGCGCAGGCAAGACGGCAAGCTACGGCTACGGCGGCGAGCCGTCGTCGGAGAACGCGCTGAAATACAACTTCGGCTACAGCCCCTACATCTGGTCGGCGTTCCGCATCGACTATACGCTCGACGAATGGAAAGAACTTATGATAAGCGAGTTGCGTGCCGGACGCCCCATCCTCTATGCCGGCTACGACGAGGTGCAGTCGGGCCACGCTTTCGTTCTGGACGGATACAACAGCGTCAGCGACCGCTACCACTTCAACTGGGGCTGGGGCGGCAAATACAACGGATACTATAAGCTTGATAATCTGACACCTTCGACGGGCAACTCGTCGTCGGGCTACAACTTCAACCTCTTTGCCACGGCCACCATCGGCATCGAGCCCTACGACCGGTTCGGTGAAGCCACCACGATTGTCACCACCTCGGCCGAAGGCCCCGGCACCGTTTCGGGTGCAGGCACCTTCAACTTCGGCGACACCATAACCCTCACAGCCACAGCATCGAACCGCGCTTCGCGCTTTGTCCAGTGGAGCGACGGCTGCCGCTACAACCCGCGCCAGACCGTTGCCACCGGCGGCGAACTGAACTTCACCGCCCTGTTTGCACCGCTGCGCAGCGACACCCTGCGTTTCCACACCTGCGACAACGCTATGAACCGCGCCAGCAACCTGCCCGAAGGGCTGGGACGCGACTCGGTGTGGGGCGTCCGCATACCGCCCGAGGCCATAAAAAGCGGTGCCCGGCTCAACGCCATCCGCTTTATGGGTCGCCGCGAGGCTACGCATACGCTGACCATCCTGAGCGGCACCGACAGCCCTGAGACAGAGCTGTATAGCGCCACCTTCTACGATTCGTTGGCCTATCCCTTCACCTGGCACCAGCACGACCTGACGGCACCAATCGCCGCGCCCGAAGGCCAGTCGCTGTGGGTGGTGCTGAAATGCACCGAAATCGACACGCCGGGCGTGTTTTCCATCTATGGCGGCAACCCCTATGGCATCCTGTCGGGCGCCGACCTTGAGGAAAAGGACAGCGAATGGAAGTTCAGCTGGATGATCGAGGCCCTCTTCAGTGGCAACGCCGGCATCGGCGAAGCGCAACTGTCCACTTTCGATTTCCATATCTTCCCCAACCCTGCCACCGACCGTTTCAGCCTTCAGGGGCTGCCGCTGGGTGCCACAGTGGAAATCGTCGATGCCAGCGGCCGCACGGTCATTGCTGCAAAAGCCACAGAGAGCAGTATGGACCTCGACACAAAGAAGATGCCTTCGGGCATATACATAGTACGGGTCACATCAACATACGGCTCTGCGACACAACGGATTGTGGTGAAATGAAGTGCGAGTTAAATGGGGAGTTAAAGAGGAAGTTAAAAAGGGAGTTAAATGGGAAGTTAAAACTGGCAATAATAATGATACAAAAGAGGGCTGCTCTTGCGGGCAGCCCTCTTGTTTTATTGCTTGGCAGCTTGAGTTATTCTGTAGGGATGTCCTTGTTGACATTCTTGCTTCCAACAAGAGCGTAGAAGAGGATGTAGGCAAAGCCCAGGATTACAATCCAATAGCTGCCGACATAGCCGATGCCGTCGGCCAGCAGGTTCTGGAAGAAAGGCAGTATGCCACCGCCGCATACAAGCGTCATAAAGATGCCGCTGGCCACAGGGGTGTATTTGCCCAAACCTTCAGCCGAGAGGTTGAATATGGCGCCCCACATCACCGAAGTGCAGAGGCCGCAGAGCGTGGCAAAGGCCACCTTGAGCGGCACGTCGGCACCGTGGAGGTGTACCGTGGAGGTTTCGGGGATGAATATAAGACAGAGGATGAAGATGATGGCGACAGTGGAAGCCGTGGCCAGCATAGCCTTTGACGACACCTTGCCGCCGAGCAATCCGCCGATGAAACGGCCCACAAGCATCAAGAACCAGTAGGCTCCGATGAACCATCCGGCCAGGTCGGCACCAAGGCCAAGGCCGTCGCCCGGCGTGGTCATATAGAGGTTGGCGGTATTGGGGATGCCCACCTCGACACCGACATAGAAGAATATGGCTATGGCGCCCAGCACGAAGTGGCGGAACGACATCGGGCTGTATTTGTCCTTTGGTTTGGCCTGGTGCTCGGCTTTGGTTTCAAGATGTGGCTCGGGAATCTTGGTCAGCATAATAACCAGAAAAGCAACGGCAAAGATGACCATAGCAATAATCATTGCCGGAGCGGCATCGCCCACGCTGGCCTTGTCGACAGCGCCGCCGATGAGGTAGCCCAGCAGGATCGGCGCCAGCGTGCCGCCCGTGGAGTTGATGGTTCCGCCCCACTGTATGAGCTGGTTGCCCTTGTTGCCGCCGCCGCCAAGGGTGTTGAGCATCGGGTTAACAACAATATTGAGCAGACACATTGAGAAGCCAGCCACCAAGGCGCCGGCCACATAGACGGCAAAACTTTCGGCGTAGCCCGAGAGGAACTGGATGCCGACACCGATGAAGCCCACCGTGACAGCCAGCAGCGAAGTGAATTTATAGCCCTTGCGGCGCAGGATGAGTCCGGCCGGGATACCCATACAGGCGTATGCGATAAAATTGGCCAGCGTGCCCAACTGGGCAATTGCGTTGCTGGTGCCGAACTGGTTCTTGACGATGACACCCATCGAGCCTGCGAAATTAGTGACAAACGCTATCATAAAGAATAGCAGGAACATCACAATGATTGGAATGGTGTAGTTCTGTTTTTTTCCCATATTGTTGCTTGTTTAAGTGATGATAAAACAATAATGTAAAAAAATATTTGCGTCAGCATTACCGCCGAAGGCAGGATAAAATTACAAGATTTACAAGGTTCCGCTCGCCTGCGGGCTGGAGAATTATTCTACTTTATTTTTTGACGATTTCAAAATAAAAAACGGGAAGAGACAGTGCCTCTTCCCGCATAACATTTCATTCATTTATCCCTTCAGGGCTTCGCTGCCGCTGACGATTTCGATGATTTCGTTGGTGATTGCCGCCTGGCGCGCCTTGTTGTAGCTGAGCCGTAGGTCTTTGAGAAGCTCGGTGGCGTTGTCGGTAGCCTTTTGCATAGCCGTCATACGCGCTCCGTGCTCGGCGGCCAGCGAGTCGAGGATGACGCGGTAGAACTGCGAGCGCAGCGTCAGCGGAATCATCTCGCGCAGGATGGTCTCCTTGTCTGGCTCGAAGATATAGTCGTTGTGCATTTTGTGCTCGCCGCTATCCTTTTTCTGCTCTCCGCCCCCTACCGGCAGGAACTGCTCGGTGGAGAGAATCTGAGTCAGGGAGTTCTTGAACTGGTTGTACACCAGCTCGACACGGTCGTATTCCTTGTTGCAGAACGACTTCATAATCCCTTCGCAAACCTCTGCGATGGCATCGAACGACGGATTGTCGAGCAAGTCGTCATACGAAGCCGCGACCAGCCCCGCCTGCTTGGCAAAGAATTCCGAGCCGCGCTTGCCTATCGTAATCATACTGACCGACTTGCTGCCAGCATCTTTGAAATGCTGCAGACGCGCCG
Organism: Bacteroidales bacterium UBA3724; assembly: GCA_002371315.1. Taxonomy (GTDB): domain Bacteria; phylum Bacteroidota; class Bacteroidia; order Bacteroidales; family P3; genus Colimorpha. The sequence continues at coordinate 13,305 of DFHL01000035.1, forward strand.
ATGCCTCTTTGATGACGCTGGAGTTGAAAGCGCCGCACAGACCTTTGTTGGACGTAACCACCACCAGCAGAACCTTTTCGGCAGCACGCACCTCGTGATAAGGAGTGAGCACGCCGTCGTCGGTGCCGATATCGCCTATGATTGCGTTGAGCTGCGAAGCGTAGGGACGCATACCCAGTATGGCATTCTGCGCACGGCGGAACTTGGCGGCACTGACCATCTTCATTGCCGAGGTGATCTGCTGCGTGCTGCTTACCGAAGCGATGCGTGTCCTGACTTCCTTTAAATTAGCCATATAGAGTTAAGGTTAAAGTCAACGTTGTCGTTATTTCGCATACTTTCCGCTGAGGTCGGCAGCCACTTTGCGCATCGTGGCGAGGTCTTCGTCAAGCAGTTTGCCAGCCTTGAGGTTGGCAAGCAGCTGCGGATGGTTGTTGCGAAGGAAGAAAAGATATTCCGTCTCAAAATTCCGCACCTTGTTGACTGGCACCTTCTGAATCAGGCCATTGGTGCCGCAGAAGATGATAGCCACCTGCTCTTCGACCGGCATCGGCGAATACTGCGGCTGCTTGAGGATTTCCACATTGCGGACACCCTTGTCGAGCACCGCCTTCGTAGCGGCATCAAGGTCGCTGCCGAATTTCGAGAAAGCCTCCAGCTCACGGTACTGAGCCTGGTCCAGCTTCAGCGTACCTGCAATCTTCTTCATCGACTTGATCTGGGCCTTACCACCCACGCGGCTCACCGAGATACCGACGTTGATGGCCGGACGCACACCACTGTTGAAGAGGTTGGTTTCGAGGAATATCTGGCCGTCGGTAATCGAAATGACATTGGTCGGGATGTAGGCCGACACGTCGCCCGCCTGGGTCTCGATG
>DFHL01000094.1 GCA_002371315.1 Bacteroidales bacterium UBA3724
TTCAACGTGCTGCTGCAGGTGCTCGACGACGGCCAGCTGACCGACGGTCTGGGCCGCAAGGTGGACTTCAAGAACACCATCATCATTATGACCAGCAACATCGGTAGCCGCCAGCTGAAGGATTTCGGCACGGGCGTGGGCTTCAACACCGCCGCCCGCGAGGCCGAAAAGTCAGAAATGGAGCGCGATGTTATCGAGAAGGCTCTCAAGAAATCTTTTGCACCAGAGTTCCTGAACCGCATCGACGATATCATCTATTTCAACAGTCTCAAACGTGATGATATCCATAAGATTATCGACATCGAATTGAAGGGTCTCTTTAAGCGCATCCGCACTATGGGCTACGAGATTGAAATCGACGAGAAGGCCAAGGATTTCCTCGTCAAGAAGGGCTGGGACGCCCAGTTCGGCGCCCGTCCGCTGAAGCGCGCCATACAGCGCTACATCGAGGACGACCTGGCCGAAGAGATTATCAAGGCCGACATCCTGGCCGGCGACACCATCCGCGTCACCACGGCCAAGAGCGACACCGACTCCCCTGCCCTCGACGACGAGAAGATTGTCTTCGAGATCGAAAAGGGCGAAGCCTCGCGTCAGTTGAGCGACGCCATCAACGAAAGCATAGAGGAAGAGACACCGGCAACGGTCTGACCCACACTATTATGAATAAAAAGGCGACTCAATCGAGTCGCCTTTTTCTGTTATACTCCAAACCCTTCTAATTTTATTTTGAAAGCAACGGCCCCAAAAGCCTTTTGTGAGTTTTTAAAGAGAATTTGTTGAAAAAAGGGAAAAGCCTATGAAGGCTCTCCCCTTTCGTGTTTTTTCGCAAGCAAGGCGCTTGCGAAACATTGTTATTCTTCGGCGGGCCAGACGGGCTGCAGATTGCGGTCGCCGTAGGCGTCGTCGATCTTGCTGATGGTAGGCCAGTACTTGTCGCCGTGTTCCATCGGGAAGGCAGCCACCTTGCGGCTGTAGGGATAGTTCCACTCGTCGGCGCAGACCACCTGCATCGTGTGCGGTGCATTGGCGATGGGGTTGTTCTTCTCGTCGTACTTGCCGGTCATAATGTCGTCGATTTCCTGACGGATGCTGATCATTGCATCGCAGAAGCGGTCCAGTTCGCTGAGCGGCTCGCTCTCGGTGGGTTCGACCATCAGGGTGTTGTGCACCGGGAAGGCCACCGTGGGAGCGTGGAAGCCGTAGTCGTCGAGACGGCGTGCTATGTCGCCGACGCTGACCTTGAGGCTGAACTCGTTGAAGTCGACTATCATCTCGTGGCCGCACATACCGTTCTTGTTGGTATAGAGAATCTTGTAGTATTTCTGCAGGCGGGCGCGCAGATAGTTGGCATTGAGGATGGCGTGTCGCGTAGCCTCGGTCAGACCGTTGCCGCCCAGCATCAGCAGATAGCCGTAGGTGATGGGGAACAGCAGGGCGTTGCCGAACGGAGCGGCAGCCATTGCGTTGCCCTTGCTGCCACCGACCTTGTAGAGGCAATGGTTGGGCAGGAAGTCGAGCAGCTTCTGGCTGACAGCGATGGGGCCGACACCGGCGCCGCCACCACCGTGAGGACCTGCGAAGGTCTTGTGCAGGTTGAGGTGGCACACATCGGCACCCATACGGCCGGGGCTGGTCAGACCCACCTGGGCGTTCATATTGGCACCGTCCATATAGACGAGGCCGCCGTTCTGGTGGATGATGTCGACGATTTCGAGGATGCCCTCTTCGAAGGCACCGTGGGTCGACGGATAGGTAATCATCACGCAGCTGAGCGTATCCTTGTACTGCTCGGCCTTGGCGCGCAGGTCGTCGACATCGACATCACCGAGTTCGTTGCACTTGACAACGACGACGGTCATACCGGCTTTGGCGGCCGAAGCGGGGTTGGTGCCGTGTGCCGAAGCGGGGATGAGGCAGACATTGCGCTGCGGGTTGCCGTTGGCAATGTGGTAGTTGCGGATGACGGTCAGACCGCTGTATTCGCCTGCCGAACCCGAGTTGGGCTGCAGCGAAACGCCGGCAAAGCCAGTGACGATGGCAAGCATATCCTCCATCTCCTTGATCATCTGGAGCGAACCCTCGGCCTGGTCGGCGGGAGCGAAAGGATGCATACCTGCAAAGCGGCTCCAGCTCAGCGGCAGCATTTCGGCGGCGGCGTTGAGCTTCATCGTGCAGCTGCCCAGCGGAATCATAGCGCGGTTCAGGCTCAGGTCCTTGACCTCGAGCTTCTTCATATAGCGCATCATCTCGGTCTCGCTGTGATATTTGTTGAATACGCTGTGGGTCAAATATTTCGATGTGCGGCGCAGGCTCTCGGGAATATTGTCCATAGCCTTGTTGCACAGGCCTTTGCATTCGAGGGCTTCAGCCTTCTTGCCGGCGGCTTCGGCCAGTACGGCGACGATGGCCTCGATGTCCTCGCGGCTGGTGGTCTCGTCGATGCTGATGCCGATGCACTCGTCGCAGATGTAGCGGAAGTTGATGCAGTGGGCTTCAGCCACTTCGCGCACCTTAGCGGTCGGCACGGGGCACTGGATGGCCAGCGTGTCGAAATAGACGCGGTTGTGCTGCTTGTAGCCGTAGCGCTCCAGTTCCATATCGAGGCGCGTGGCCTTGGCGTGGATGTCGGTGGCGATGGCGCGGATGCCTTCGGGACCGTGCCAAGCGGCATAGAAACCGCTCATAATGGCCTGCAGGGCCGAAGCGGTGCAGATGTTCGAGGTGGCCTTCTCGCGTTTGATGTGCTGTTCGCGCATACCCAGGGCCATACGCAGGGCGGGATTGCCTTTCACGTCGACGCTCCAGCCGATGATGCGGCCGGGGAAGCTGCGCTTGAAGGCCTCGGTGACGGCAAAGAAGCCGGCGTGAGGACCGCCGAAGCCCATCGGCAGACCGAAGCGCTGGTTGCAGCCAAAGGCGCAGTCGGCACCCATCTCGCCGGGGGTCTTGAGCAGGGCCAGAGCCATCAGGTCGGTGGCCATACCGACGAAGATGCCCAGCTCGTGGGCCTTGGCGATGAACTCGGTGTAGTCGCACACCTCGCCAAACTGGTTGGGATACTGAACGATGGCGCCGAAGAACGAGTTGTCGAGCTTCACCTCGCTGGCCTTGCCGACAACGATTTCGATGTTGCGCGGAGCGGCGTTGGTACGCATCACGTCGAGCGTCTGCGGGAAGATGCAGTCGTCGACAAAAATCTTGTTGACGCCTTCCTTCTGCTGGGCGCGGCTGCGGCTGTTGTAGAACATAATCATACACTCGCCGCCGGCGGTGGCTTCGTCGAGCAGCGACGCGTTTGCCAGAGGCATTCCGGTCATATCGCTGACCATCGTCTGATAGGTCATCAGGGCTTCGAGACGACCCTGGCTGATTTCGGTCTGATAGGGCGTGTAGGCGGTATACCAGCCAGCGTTTTCGAAGACATTGCGCTGGATGACGGCCGGCGTGATGGTGTTGTAGTAACCCATACCGATGTAGCTCTTGAACATCTTGTTCTTCTGAGCCAGAGCGCGGCAGCGGTTCAGGAATTCGTATTCGTTGATGCCGTCGGCGATGGGCATAGGCTCCTTGAGGCGGATGCTGGCGGGGACGGCCTTGTCAATAAGTTCTTCCATCGAGGAAACACCGATGGCTTTAAGCATTTTTTCTTCGTCTGCGGCTTTCGAAACGCCGTTGTGACGAGCGGTGAAATTATTGGTAATCATCGTATTGTAATTATTTATTTACTTTTTGTTCCTTGTTTTTGAAACTACAAAGATACATAAAAAAAGAGAATCCTCAACCGAAAATTTCGCTTTTGCGACACAAAGATTTGCAAAGCGCTTTGAATCAAACGAGTAAAACTTCACTCTCGCAAACCGAATCATTTGTCGTTTGCACAAAACAGGCTATTCCCAGCATAAAATATTTTGCACTGCCCTACCTCATCCCATTCAAAGTCCACTGGACGGAATTTTAACAAAAATTTGGTCAAACTTTGGTAGGAGTTTGGGTGAACTTTGGTATAGCGCTTTTCCCTGGAAATCAACCTAATATGTTTTTCTAAAAATTTGGCAAAATTTAACTATTTTTAACATAAAATGTTAAAATTTAACATTGGATATCAAATTTCAAGATACAAAACTGAAATTTAATGATTTGTAATGTTAAAATTATACCATTTCTTTAAGCGAATGATTGATGATGTTCTTTGCCAAAAGAGTTCTGTATGGCGAATGCAAAACACCCCGCCCTTTTCTGAAAAGGGCGGGGTGTGTAGACTGTGCAAAAGCGAAAAATTACTATTCTCCTTAAAGAAATTGTTGGTTTTATTTGGTTTGGTTGAAGCGTACGGTTTGGAGATTGGTACGGATTAGTGAGGCAACGCTGACGGCGATGGAAATGTATTTTGGGGTGTCGGGGTCTCGGTCGGAGATGCGCTTGTGGCGCTCGGTGGGTTCAACGTAGACTATGTCGTTGTTGTGGAGATAGTAGTAGGGCGAATCGAGTAGTTCTTTGGTTGTGAGGTTTATTTCGCCCATCTGCCGATTGCCGCCGTCGCTGCGTATGACGACAAGTTTGTCGCGGATGGCGTTGTCGGTCAGGTCGCCGCAGATGGCTATGGCTTCGAGGATGGTGAGGCGTGTGCCCTGCACGTGGATTTGCTGCGGCCTGCGCACTTCGCCGACCACGGTGACGCGGAAGTTCATAATCTTGGCGGTGACGGTGGGGTCGTTGACAAGGCCTTCGTTTTTGAGGCGCTGTGCTATATGCGACATAAGGCTGTCGAGGGTGAGGCCGGCTGCGCTGATTTGCCCGAGGATGGGGAATGAGATTTGGCCTTGTTCGTTGACGGTATAGCCTGTCACTTCGGTGGTTATGTACTGTGTCTGGTTTTGCATAACGGTGTTTTGCTGCTGGATCAGACCGCGTTGCGAGGTGTCGAGGTTGATTGCCCTGCTGAGTTCGATTTGCGCCTTGTGCGTTTCCTGGTTGAAGGGTATGACGCTTTCGGGCGTCTGGCTTTCGACGTAGATATATAGCTGGTCGCCAGGCAGTATGGTGGCAGTGTATGTGTCGAGTATGGTTTGCGCGCTGTCGCGTGTGGCATCGCTGATGTAGGCCACTTGGGTTGTGCGGCACGAGGCGAACAGGAGTAGCGCTGCTGCGAGGATTGGAAGTCTGTGTTTCATTGGTTGAAGAATTTGTTGATTCGTTAATGTGTTGATTTGTTAATGTGTTAGTGGCTGGCGCGTTCGTGTCACTATTCACAGGTTACCATTCAGTATCAGTGCAGATTAACGCCGATGATGTGCATAAATTCTTCGCGTGTTTTGGGGCTGTTGAGGAAGGCGCCGGTGAAGTCGCTGGTGGTGGTGACGCTGTTCTGCTTCTGCACGCCGCGCATCGACATACACATATGCTGCGCTTCGATGACGACGGCGACGCCAAGGGGCTGGAGCGTGTTCTGGATGCAGTCTTTGATCTGCTTGGTGAGGCGTTCCTGAACCTGCAGGCGACGGGCGTAGGCGTCGACGATGCGTGGTATCTTGCTGAGTCCGACGATGGTACCGTTGGGGATATAGGCTACGTGGGCTTTGCCGACGAAGGGGACAAGGTGATGCTCGCAGAGCGAATAGAGTTCGATGTCTTTGACGACGACCATCTGCTTGTAGTCTTCGTGGAACATTGCGGAGCGGAGTATCTCTTCGGGGTCGAGGTCGTAGCCGTTGGTGAAGAAAAGCATTGCCTTGGCTATGCGCTCGGGCGATTTTAGAAGGCCTTCGCGCGAGGGGTCTTCGCCGAGAAGACGGATGATCTCTTTGTAGTGACTGGCCATTTCGGCAACGCACTGTTCGTCGTATTTGTCTATTTTGAGGTAGCCTTTTTCCATAATGTAGATATATTTTATTTTGATGATAATGCAGCAGCCAGTTATTTTATTTCGTTTATCGTTTCCATATAAAGTTTGGGTATGGCATATGCACGAATCTTATTACATTCCGTTATAATTATCCCATCTCCATTTCAGGAATTCTTTGTTGGTGAAATCGGGAATGACAATGTTTGGTGGTATCAAAGCTCCATAATCCATTCTTGCTCTTCCCGACAATTCCACTTCACCAGTAGGGCTGATGCGTAAATGTCCTGTATCGAATAGCATATGGATGTCAAGCCGCATTGCAAAACCGTTGGCAACCGTATCTTCTCCTTTGTATTTATATGGCTTTATATGCGCAGCTTCCAGCACCTCTGGCATAGTAACATTTGTTATAACGCATCGTTTGCAGGCTGATATTACGGCTTTCCTGAATTGTGCCTGATGTGGTCTGTGCTTTGATACCTCAATGTTTTTCCGTTCAACATTCGAGACTATGTCTGAAGATCGCAGCAGTTGGATTGCTTCTTCAGTAGTTGGGCTTGTTGTAAGATCTTTTAGAATATTGTCAATTTCATCTTTTATATTCTCGTTAAAAACAAATTTGTTGTTATCCTCTTGGGATTTTAACAAATATCCATAATACATCAAAAATAGTAGAAATTCGCGAGCCATCCTACGATCATTCGACTCTACACAACATTGGGGCCAATTGTTGATATTGACAGAACCTTCACGATACCAGAAAATAAAATTAATATAGTCCTTTAATATGGTGCCTGGATTACCTGACAGTGGAATAACCACATTACATAGTTCCTCAACAGTTAAATATTTTGTCTCTTCACAAATAGAAAGTATTAATTTAAGCGGTTTTATTACAATACCGGCCTTTCTCCATTCATTGCATATTTCTTCGGATTGTATATATGGATTTGGCAATTGATGTGTCATTATAGTAACAGCAGAGAATTCGGTTTGGGATATGTCGCGATTGGCCACTTTTCGGCCAAAGTCTGTCAGTTGAATGACGCCGTGTGTATGTTTAGGAATAAGTTTCAATGATTTCCAATACTGCTGAGAATTTCGCATCACATTTCTTTCTCCCCCTCTTTCTGCAAGATTTATACCAATAGAGTCATTAATATCTTCTGACAATTCGTTCAACTGTTGCGTGAATTCAGCGGAGTTATACTTATATTTTCCTTCCAGTTTGTTCATTCTAAAAAGAACTCCTAACAATACAACCGGATCGTTGATGCTTTCCGTAGGCGCAAAACTAGCCCATTGCCATTTGAAAGATTTAAATGGTTTTTGTGGTATAAAAGATTTGTCAAGCATTTGTTGTATATGGTATTAATTCGTTGAATTTTTGAGCTATAGCTTTAGCGAGAAGAGGTGGAACGGCATTTCCGATCTGTCTGCATACGGATGCAATACCGCCGACAAAAACAAAGTCAGAAGGAAATGACTGTAGTGTCGCCAGTTCACGACAGGTCATACGTCGTTTGTTGTTGGGATGTGGTAATATCACAGCACCCCCTCTATTATCGCCACGTGCAGTGACTGTTGGAGCAGGAGCGTTAGGATTAACAGGCCTGTGTCCTAAATATCCGTTAAAATTCAGCTTGTATTTAGAATAGACGTGATTTGGCATATTGTTGGGCTTGTCTGGGTCGGGGAAATCAGAAATTGCATCTCCAACTGTAACCCACGGATTTGTAAGTAGGGTTCCTTTTTCCGAATGGGTAGGTGTTGGAAATTCGTATTTTACATTTAGGTCATTGCGAACACCTACTATTATTACACGCATTCTTTTTTGAGGAACTCCATAGTCTGCAGAATTAAGCAGTCGATATTCTACATTGTACTGCAAAGAACTAAAATCTTCCAAAATGTTTTTAAACACTTGTCCTCCACCGATACTCAAAATACCCTTCACGTTTTCTGCAACAAAAAAAGATGGTTTTTTATCACGGATTACTCGCACCATTTCTAAATACAGCTTGTTCCTTTCATCATCTTCGTGTCGACCAGTATTGGCAACAGAAAACCCTTGGCAGGGGAACCCTCCTATTACTGCATCGCATTCTGGAATTTCTTCTGACAGAATATCAGTGATATCTTTTAACAGAATATGGTTACCGATGTTCAGCCTGTATGTTTTTACTGCATCCTCGTAAATGTCATTAGCCCAGACAATTTGATGCCCGGCCATCTTGAAGCCCAAATCAAGGCCTCCTGCTCCACTGAATAAAGAAACAACCTTCATACTGCTTTTGATATTTCCATTAGACAAGAAATCCTTTGTAGTTCAGTGCCAAGTAAATATCCGAATTTTGGGGGAACCGCATTTCCAATCTGCCGATAGCAAGAAGTCTTACATCCATAGAATATGAAGTCGTCAGGAAATGTTTGGATAGCGGCACTTTCTCTTACAGACAAGCGTCGTATGCCATTATAGTGCGGAATTGCGCATACGCCACCCTTACCATTGCCGCGTGCTAAAATTGTCGGTGACGGTTTGTTCGGGTCGGTTTGCCTATGAGCGGTAAAGTTTCTATAAACTACTTTGTAAGCGGAATATTCGTGATTTGGCACACTATTTGGCAAATCCGGATTGGGGAAACGTTCTATGGCTTCTTTTATTGAAATCCAACGAGCAGGGCGACCGTCTTTCCCGTGCGTGGGAGCAGGAAAAATAAAGGGATATAACTCAGAGATATCATTTCGCTCACCAATAATAATAACTCTTTGACGCATTTGTGGAACACCATAGTCAGCCATATTTACGCTATGTAGCGTTACGTGATAACCTAAGTCTTCGAAATCTTTAAGAATTATTTTTATGACTTCTCCCTTGCCAATACTTAATATTCCTTTTACATTTTCTGCAATAAAATACTTTGGTTTCTTTGAGTCAACAACAGCACAAAAAAAACGATATAAAACATTCCTTTTATCTGCTACGTCACGTTGTAAGTTAGCCATCGAAAAACCTTGACACGGAAAGCCACCGATTACAACATCGCATTCTGGTATATCTGATAGTGATATGTTCTGAATGTCCTTTTCAATAATGTTATTGCCTATATTTTTGCGATATGTTTTTACAGCATCTGAATCTATGTCGTTTGCCCATACAATATTGTTCCCAGATTGAACCATACCAAGATCTAGGCCTCCTGCACCACTGAAAAGAGAAACAATATTCATTGTAAATTTTTTTGCAAAAATACAACAATTATTTCATTCGACAAAATAAAACAGGCGTTATTTTTCCACTTCTAACAAAAGACCTTTGAGGTATTCGCCTTCGGGATGGTAGATGCTGACGGGATGGTCGGCGGCGTGAGGCAGCTGGCGGACAATGCGCACTTTGCGCCGGGCGTTGGCGGCGGCGGTGAAGAGCATTGTCTGGAAGTCGTCCTTGGATACGGCCTGGCTACAGCTGAAGGTCATCAGCAGTCCGCCGTCGGCAATGGTCTCCATAGCGCGCTGGTTGATTGTGCGATAGCCTTTCAGGCCTTGCTGCAGCGAGCGGTGGTTTTTGGCGAAGGCGGGCGGATCGAGGATGATGAGGTCGAATTTTGAATTTTGGAATTCGGATTCCGCGAAGAATTTCAGAACATCGGCGATGGTGCCTTTGTGCGGCGCGTCGGGGCCGAAATTGAGTTCGACATTGCGGTTGCACAGTTCTATGGCTTTCTTTGAAATGTCGACGGTCTCGACAAACTGGGCTCCGCCCCGTAGCGCCGCCAGCGAGAAGCCGCCGGTGTAGCCGAAGCAGTTGAGGACGCGGTGTCCTTGTGCCAGTTGCGAAACGAGCAGGCGGTTTTCGCGCTGGTCGATGAAGAAGCCCGTCTTTTGTCCTTCAAAGAAGTTGATTAGTAGTTTGTTGCCGCTTTCGCACACTTCCCATTCGTCGGGCTGGATGCCCCATATATAGCCGTCTTGCAGCGGCGTGCCGTAATTGGGGCAGGTGGTGCTGCTTTTGTCGAAGACCGACTTGAGGTCAAACTGCGACAGATGTTGCACCATCAGGTCTTTGAGCAACGGCAGCTGCCGGTGGATGCCGGCGCTGTGGGCCTGCATAACAAGGACACCGTTGTACCAGTCGCACACAAGGCCGGGCAGGAAGTCGCCTTCGCCATAGACCAGGCGGAAGACGTTGGTGGCGGGATTGTTGAAGAAGCCAAGCTGTTGGCGGTAGCGTATTGCCGACAGAAGCCGCTGGCTGAAAAAGTCGGCATCGATTTGTCGGGTTTCGAACGAAAGGACCTTGCAGATGATGGAATCGTCCTGGTAATGTCCCGTGGCAAGCCATTGGCCATCAGTCGAAAGGACATCGACCAGGTCGCCGGGCTGCATATCCCCCACCCTTTGGCGGACGGCGCCTGAGAAGATCCACGGATGGCGCCGCTGCAGCGCTTTTTCCTTGCCGGGGGCCAGTATGAGCTGGGGACGGTTCATCGCTTGAGGTCTATTATGGTCTGCTGGGGATTGTCGGACTTGAAGACGGCATTGCCGGCCACAAGCACGTCGGCTCCGGCTTCGAAAAGAAGCGGTGCATTGGTCGTGTTGACACCTCCGTCCACTTCGATGAGGCAGCCGGGGTTCTTACGATTGCAGAGCTCACGCAGCTGACGCACTTTGGAATAGGTGTTCTCGATGAATTTCTGTCCGCCGAAACCGGGATTGACGCTCATCAGCAGGACGACATCGCACAGTTGGACAGTGTCTTCGAGCAGCGCCACGGGACTGTGAGGGTTGAGCACGGTGCCGCATTTCATTCCGGCGTCGCGGATGGCGTTGAGGGTGCGGTCCAGGTGGGTGCAGGCTTCGTAGTGGACCGTGAGGATATCGGCACCGGCATCCTTGAAGTCGGCGATGTAGCGGCCCGGGTCCATAATCATCAGGTGCACGTCGAGCGGCTTGAGCGCGTGCTTTTTGATGTGTTTCACTATGGGCTGGCCAAAGGAGATGTTGGGGACAAAGATGCCGTCCATAACGTCGACGTGCAGCCAGTCGCACTGGCTCTGGTTGAGCATCTCTATGTCGCGCTGCAGATTGCCAAAGTCGGCCGAAAGCAGCGATGGGGAAACCATTTTCATTTATTGAGTTATTTTGATGTTTACTTATTAGTGACCTGTGACCTGTGACACGAACGCGCTCGTATCACAGGTCACAGATCACAGGTCACATTTTTAGTTTCTCGAAGTTGCGGCCAAAGACACCCTGTGTCTTCGAGACGGAGATGAAGGCGTTTTCATCGAAACGATGAATGATCTGCATCACGTTGGGCTTGTCGGTCTTGTGGGCCATAACGACGAGGACCTTGGTGGCCTGGTGCGTATAGCCGCCTTCGCCGTCGAGCAGCGTCACTCCGCGCCCTATTTCGTTGGTGATGGCCTGCCCTATTTCCTTGCTCTTGGTCGAGAAGACCATAATCTGATAAGTCTGTTTGTTGCCATCGAGCACCATATCAAGCACATAGGTCATCGTAACCATAACGATGTAGCCATAGACGACATTAGTAATCTGATGCGACACGAAATAGGAGCTGCCGATGATGAAAATGTCGAGGTACATAATCACCTTGCCTGGCGAAATGTTGTAGAACTTGCTGATGATAAGGGCAATGATGTCGGTTCCGCCACTGTTGCCACCCATCGAGAAGGTCAGGCCGATGCCGCCGCCGCACAGGGCTCCGCCAATGATGGCACACATAAACGGCTCGAAGCCCATCTTGCCGTCGACAAGAAAGAGGTTTTCGACGTGCAGCACCTGCTGCCAGAGGATGAAGCAAAGCGAGCTCATCACTATGCCATAGATGGTATTGGCTCCGAACTTGGAACCCAGCACCTTGAAGCCGATGGCAAGCAGTATGCCGTTGATAATGAAATTGAGCACACCGATGGGCAGCGGAATGCCTGCCGCGATGTTGAGCACGGACGAGATACCGCTGACGCCGCCACCGACGATTTTGGCTGGCAGCATAAACGCCGACCACGCAAAGGTGTAGACCAGAATGCCGAACGTGATGACCACATACGACAGTATCAGTTTCGATTTATTCTTGAAAATATGCATATTATGTGAATTGTGATTGGTGAATTGTGAATCGTGATTAGTGACACGGACGCGTCAGCGACTTACGAATTAACGAATTAACGCATTTACGCATTAACATAGTTTCTTGCTCCGAAGATCGACGACCCGACGCGGACCAGGGTTGCGCCCTCTTCGACGGCTATCGGATAGTCGTGGCTCATACCCATCGACAGTTCGCAGAAAGCGTCGCTGTCAGCAAAATAGTCCTTCTTGATGGTTTCAAAGATGCCACGAAGGGTGGCAAACTCGCTGCGCACCAGGCCCATATCGCTGGTATTGGTGGCCATTCCCATAACGCCGCACAGCCTCACGTGGTTCATCGACTTGTACTCTTCCGACTCCAGCAGGGCGCGGGCCTCGTCCAGGTTCAGCCCGAACTTGGTTTCCTCGGTGGCGATGTGGAACTGCAGCAGGCAGTCGATAGTGCGGTCGTGCTTCTTGCCCTCTTTTTCAACGGTTTGCAGCAGCGTCAGCGAATCGATGCTGTGTATCATTCTCACAAACGAGGCAATGTATTTCACTTTGTTGGTCTGCAGGTGGCCTATCAGGTGCCATTCGATGTCCTTCGGCAGCACCTCGTATTTGTCGCGCATTTCCTGCGCCTTGTTTTCGCCAAACAGGCGCTGGCCGGCATCGTAGGCTTCCTGCAGCATCTCGACAGGTTTGGTCTTCGACACGGCGATAAGCCTTGTACGCTCGGGCAGCGACGACTTGATTTTGCGCAAATTGGCAGTTATTTCGGTTTCGTTCATTATTATATCAATGTTTTGTAAAATTTATAAACGCAACTAAACATATATTATTATATATGGCACAATATTTTTTTTAATGGCACGTTTTGAATGGAAATAAACAGTACAAACACTCAATCTGTATGATAGTCTGCATCGCCGAAAAGCCCAGTGTGGCACGCGAAATAGCACACGTGCTGGGAGCCAACGCCAGCCACGACGGATATATGGAGGGCAACGGCTACCAGGTGACTTGGACCTTCGGCCACCTCTGCACCCTCAAGGAGCCCAACGATTACAGCGATATGTGGAAAGCCTGGTCGTTGAGCCGCCTGCCGATGATACCCGAACGCTTCGGTATCAAACTGATAGACAACAAGACATACGAAAAACAGTTCCACGTCATCGAGTCGCTGATGCAAAAGGCCGACGGTATCATCAACTGTGGCGATGCCGGCCAGGAAGGCGAGCTGATACAGCGCTGGGTGATGCAGAAAGCCCGCGCCAAATGTCCCGTCCAGCGCCTCTGGGTCTCGTCGCTAACCGAAGAGGCCATCCGCGAGGGCTTCAACAGTCTGAAGCCGCAAAGCGAATACCAGTCGCTCTACGAAGCCGGCCTGTGCCGAGCCATCGGCGACTGGCTGCTCGGAATGAACGCCACACGCCTCTACACGCTGAAATACAGAACCGAACGGGGCCAGGTGCTATCCATCGGGCGTGTGCAGACACCCACCCTGGCGCTCATCGTAAAACGGCAGCTCGAAATACAGAACTTCAAGCCCGAGCAATACTGGGTGCTCTCGACCCTGTACCGCGACACGCTTTTCACCCTTCAGGGCAACGACGACACGGAGGACGGCGACGCCGAAAGCACGCCCAAAAACAGCCTGAAGGGCCGCATAACCGACGAAGAGCAGGGACGGCAGGCGCTCGAAGCCATCAAGGACCGCGATTTCGAAGTGACGTCGATAGCCAAAAAGGCTGGCAACGAAGCACCTCCGCGACTGTTCGACCTCACCAGCCTGCAGGTGGAATGCAACAAGAAATACAGCTTCTCGGCCGACGAGACGCTGAAATACATCCAAAGCCTCTACGAAAAGAAACTGACCACCTACCCGCGCGTCGACACCACCTTCCTCAGCGACGACATCTACCCCAAGTGCCCCACCATCCTCAGGGGGCTGCTGCCCTACGCGCAGCTGACAGCGCCGCTGCTCGAAAAGAAGCTGCCGAAAAGCAAAAAAGTCTTCGACAACAGCAAGGTGACCGACCACCACGCCATCATTCCCACAGGCGAAAACCCGTCGAACGGCGACCTGACAATCAACGAGAAACGAGTCTTCGACCTTGTGGCACGCCATTTCATAGCCGTCTTCTACAACGACTGCAAAGTGTCGACCACCACCGTCACCGGCAGGGTGGAATGCAAGCCCGCCGCCGATGCCAAAAAGGGCGAGAAGCTGACCTTCAAGGCCTCGGGCAAGCAGGTGCTGGATCCGGGCTGGCGCGTATGCTTCGGCAAATGGGTCGAGTCAAACGGCAGTTGGCACCAGGAGAAAAAGGCTGTCCGCGACGACGACGACACCGAAAAGGGCGAGAAAAAGGACGACGACAAGATGCTGCCAGCCTTCGTCAAGGGCGAAACGGGGCCGCACTCCCCCACCCTCACCGAAAAGTGGACCACGCCGCCAAAGCCCTACACCGAAGCCACCCTGCTGCGGGCAATGGAGACGGCAGGCCGCTTTGTGGATAACGACGAGCTGCGCGACGCGCTGAAAGAGAACGGCATAGGCCGCCCGTCGACACGCGCTGCCATCATCGAGACGCTCTTCAAGCGCGGCTACATCACCAAGGTGCGCAAGTCGCTCAACGCCACCCCGACAGGCATCAACCTCATCAACCTCATACACGAGGAGCTGCTGAAAAGCGCCGAACTGACGGGACAATGGGAGAAAAAGCTGCGCGACATCGAGGCTCACCGCTACAGCGCCACGCAGTTCATCGACGAGCTCAAGCAGATGGTCACGCAAATTGTCACCGACGTGATGAACAGTCGCGACTGACCCTCCGGCCATCGCCTTGTGCCGTTGTCCTGACAGTTCGGACAGCGGTGCAAAACACCCCGTAAAAAACACACAGAGTTTTCTGAAAAACGGCAAAAAATGCCGTTTTGTAACCGCTTGATTCCCAATATCAAATTCCTACCAAAGTTCACCCAAATTCTTACCATATTTTTACCACGTTCGAGGCCAGTGGGCTTTGATGAGTTTTCTGTCAGGTTTTCCTTCGGCGGCGGTGCATCAGGGGTGCAAAAAAAAACGGAGAACGGGGATTGCGGTCCCTGTTCTCCGTTTCGGGTGGCCTAGTTCCTTTTGAAACGCGGCCTAAGGCTTGTGGTTTGTCACACCATCATAAGGTAGTTGACCTCCTGCTGGGTCAGTTCGCGCACTTTGCCGCGCGGCAGGTCCTTCTTCGTCAGGCCGGCGAAAACGCAGCGGTCCAGCTTGCGAACCTCGTAGCCGAAATGCTCGAAGATGCGGCGCACGATGCGGTTTTTGCCCGAATGCAGCGCCACGCCGACAATGCGGTGGTCCTTGCCGTCGCCCTGATACTGGACGTCGTCGACGGCAATCGGCCCGTCTTCGAGTTCAATGCCGTTGAGCATCTGCTGCATATCGTCGCGGCTCACGGCGCGGTCGCATTCCACCTGGTAGATTTTGTAAACGTTCGACGACGGGTGCGTCAGGCGCTTGGCCATCTCGCCGTCGTTGGTGAAGAGCAGCAGACCCGTGGTGTTCTTGTCCAGTCGTCCGACGGGATAGATGCGCTCCTTGCAGCAGCCCTGCACCAGCAGCATCACCGTGTCGCGCTCCTGCGGGTCGTCGAGGGTCGTGATGTAGCCTTTGGGCTTGTTGAGAAGGAAATAGCGCTTGGGCTCGCTGTGCAGCACCTCGCCGCCATACGATACGACGTCGCCCTCCTTGACCTTGTAGCCCAGCGTCGTGATCACTTCGCCGTTCACCATTACGGCACCGGCTTCAATCAGCTTGTCGGCATCGCGGCGCGAACAGATGCCGGCATTGGATATGTACTTGTTGAGTCGCGTAGTGCCGTCGTATTTTGGTTCGGGAGGAGCCTGACGGTTCTTGCGGCGTCTGATTTTGTTGTTGATAATGTTTTCCGAGCCTTTCAGCATTCTCGGCTTGGCGCTTTTGCGCTGTTTCTTGCTTTTCTTGCGGAACTCGCCTTGTTCTTGGTTTGAGAAGTTGCGTTCTCTGCGTCCCTGGCGTTCCTCGCCGTCCTGAGGACGGGCTTTGTAGACGCGGTTGTTTTCGTTTTGTTCACGTCCGGCATTGCTCATTCTGCCGATTCGCGGACGCCGTGGGCGGGCGCCGTTGTTTTGTTCATTCATTTTTTCTTCCATACTTTTTTGATTAGTCTGTTTTAGTCTTTTTTGTTTAAGTTTTAGTTTTTGTTTTTAGTTTCAAAAATGCAGTGGTAGTTTAAAAGTGCAGAACATAGGGTCCTGTGTTTTCAAGTGCTTGTGTTTCGAGAACTTGCGCCACTTCTTTGGCCATCAGCAGGAAGATGTTAAGGTCGTGGGCGTCAAGCCACTTGATGGCGTCGATGTCTTCGCGACAGGCCATAGCGAACATCAGGTTGCAGATGTGGGTGGCTTTGCCTATCCACACGCGTGCCTTGTCCTCGCCGTCGATGGCGTTCGACAGGATGGCAAGCCAGGCGTAATTGTTGGCAAAGAGCCATTTCATCGCTTCGATGTCGCCACGGATTGCATTGGAGAAAGCGGCAAGTTCGGGATAGCCGTTGTCCAGCAGCCAGCGGAAGAAGTCTTTCCGTCCGGCGATGCTCTTGGTCAACGCGAGCAGTATCTTTACGTCGTATTTCTCCAATCCCGCCTGTTTCATTGTCTTATCTTTGCTCCAAGCTGGTTTTCAAGGTTCTTTTGCAGTTTTGCCATTACAGCTTCTATCTGCTTGTCGTTGAGCGTCTTGTCGGGGTCTTGTAGTATAAAGCTGACGGCATACGACTTGAAGCCTTCGGCAATGCCCTTGCCCTGATAGACGTCGAACAGCGACACGCGGCGCAGCAGTTTCTTCTCGGTGGCGTAGGCAACCGCTTCGATCTGGCCGAAAGTGATGTCATTGCCCAGCACCAGGGCCAGGTCGCGACGCACTTCGGGGAACTTGGGTATCTCACTGAAGGTTACGTCCTTGGCGGGGAATGTCTTGAGCAGCAGGTCCCAGTTTATGTCGACATAGAAGACGTCCTGCCTGCAATCCATCTTTTGGAGCGTCTCGCGTGCTATGCGGCCCACGACGGCAAGCTGTTTCTTGTTGTCCTTGAACTGGAAAGCCAGTCCCTCGGACAGGAAATGCTCGGTGGCGGGCACAGCATTGAGGCGGCCCATTGGCATACGCAGGCGGTGCAGGATGTTCATCAGGTGCAACTTGGCGTCGAAGAAGTCGACGGCCTTGCGCTCGCCTCTCCAGCTTTCGCCGCAGGTGGCGCCGGTCATAAAGAGCGTCAGGTGCTGGGTTTCGGTATAGCGTTTGGTGACCGAAATGTCGGCCGTTGCGTCGCCTTCGACGGCATTCTTGACATAGCTGCGGCCAAATTCGTAGATTTTCTGGTCGAAAATCTTGTGGTTCATATTGTAAACGATGCACTCCAGACCGCTGTAGAGCAATGTCTGGCGCATAACGTTCAGCTCTTTCGACAGCGGGTTGAGGATGCACACGCACTGCTCGGCCGGGAAGTCGGCATTGCCGTCATAGTAGCTGCTCTTGGTCAGCGAGTTGTTCATTATCTCGTTGAAACCGTTGTAGGTCAGGTAGTCGGAGGCGATGTTTTTCAGCTTGTTCGGGTTGGGTTTCACGCCAAACGACAGGCAGCTGTTCAACCGCTCGTCAACGTCGATGTTGTTGTAGCCATAGATACGCATAATCTCTTCAACGACATCGCATTCGCGATACACGTCGACCTTGCAGGTGGGTATGCGCAGCAGCATTCCGTCGCTGTTTTCCTCGGCAATCTCTATGTCGAGCGACAGGAGCGCCGTGCGGATGATGTCGACTGGTATCTCCTTGCCAATCAGGTTGGCAACGCGTTTGAAGTCGATGCGCACTTCGGCCTTGGCGATGGGTTCGGGATAGATGTCGACAATGTCGCCGCATATCTCGCCGCCGGCAAGCTGCTGTATCAGGCTGGCAGCACGGCGCAGGGCCCAAAGCGTGATGTTGGGGTCGCAGCCGCGCTCGTAGCGGAACGAGGCGTCGGTCTTCAGCGTATGGCGCTTCGAGGTCTTGCGTATGCTCACGGGATTGAAGTAGGCACTCTCGATGAAAAGATTGGTCGTTTCCATCGTCACGCCCGATTTCTGGCCACCGAAGACGCCGGCGATGCACATACCTTCCTTCTCGTTGCAAATCATCAGGTCGCGACGGTCCAGCTTGCGCTCAACGCCGTCGAGGGTAACAAAGGGGGTATCCTGCTCCAGGCATTTCACCACAACGTGGCCGCCGTCGATTTTGTCGGCGTCGAAAGCGTGCAGCGGCTGACCCACTTCCATCAGGATAAAGTTGGTGATGTCGACGATGTTGTTGATGGGGCGCAGGCCAACGGTGCGGAGCTTGTCCTTGAGCCAGTCGGGCGACTCCTGCACCTTCACGTTGCGGATGGTAAGGCCGCTGTATCGCGGACAGAGCTTGGGCTCCTCGACGGTGACACGGATGGCGTTGGCGGCGGCGTTCTGGTTGACAGTCAGCGAAGTGTTCACTTCGGGCCAGAGTATTTTCTTGTTCTCGCCGTTGCGCGTGTTCAGCACGGCCACCACATCACGCGCCACACCGATGTGCGATGTCGCGTCGGAACGGTTGGCGGTTATGGCCACCTCGAGCGTATAGTCGTCTTTCACATTGAAATACTCCCTGGCGGGCATTCCCACGGGGGCATCGTCGGGCAGCACCATTATGCCGTCGTGACTGCTGCCAAGCTGCAGCTCGTCCTCGGCGCACAGCATTCCCTCGCTTACGGCACCCCTAAGCTTTCCTTTCTTGATTTCATAGAACTCAGTGTCCGAAGTCCAAATCTTGGTGCCTATCTGGGCACATACAACCTTCTGTCCTGCAGCCACATTCGGCGCTCCGCACACAATATGCAGCGGCTCGGCGGCTCCCACATCGACGGTGGTAAGATGCAGGTGGTCCGAGTCGGGATGCGGCTCGCAGGTCAGCACCTGGGCGATGACCACGTGTTCCAAGCCACCTTTGATTGTCTCGACTTTCTCGACACCCTCGATCTCAAGTCCAGAAAAAGTCAGCAAATCATCGAGCTCTTCGGGACTCAAATCGGTTTTAACATAATCTTTCAGCCAGTTATACGAAATCTTCATTTATCGTAGTGTTTTAAAGTGTTATTTTATAATCAATATTTCTTGATGGTCTTAAACCTGTCGGATACTATTTTTCCGTAATATTTTCCACGCTTCTAACGCCTCGTGCGCGGTAGAACGGCGATGCGTTGGTGCTGAAATAGCACCTAATCCCGTCGGGACCGCAGGCGTAGGTGTGCGATTTTGAGCACGGTGTTGCCGTCCAGTAGAACGTGTGGCCGCTCAAAACGGCGGGCAGTTTCTTGTGTTCGAGCGTCTTGTTTATCAGCGCCCGGTATTTTTTCACCTTGCCCATTTCGTCCTTTGTCGGCAGCCGCCACGAGCCGTCGCCGAGTTGGGCAGCCCATTTCGACGCCGAGTCGGCATCGATGTCCTGCACCTCTTCGAGCGACATCAGCAGCTTCGCGTTGCCGTCGGCGTCGACATCAACCACAATGCCGCTTATGCCACCGCTCTTGTAGTAGTCGCCGGGCTCGTAGCCTTGGCGGCAGCCCACAGCAGTCAGTAGCAGTAGCAAAAGGCAAATATTACAGATTTTCTTCATTTTCGATGGTATTATACATTATTGTATCGCTGCTGGCAGCGGTGTCTGGTTCGGGCAGTACGGTGCCCTTCTCATAGAGGATGTACGTCCGCGTAGGCAGGTCGGTCCTCACAAACTGGACGCTGTCGCCGCAGCCGTCGGCCAGGCTGTACATCGTCAGCAAATGCCTGTGGCTGCAGGACGAGTCGAAAGTAATCTTCTTGTAGCGATAGAAATACTCTGCCACCTCCGACGACTGCAGCACCTCGTTGCTGGCCGAAAGCACTTCGCCCTCGTTCAGGCAAGGCAGAATCAACTTCATATCTTCCAGCAATTCATCGTTCGAGTTGACCTTGTGGATGCTGTTGAGGTTCAGCAGCAGTCCCGAGCCGAAAATCAAAACGGCCAGTCCCGCAAGCACGCGCTCGGCGGTCTTGTTCATCCGCTCAAGCCAGTCTTCCAGCAGGTCGTAGAGCAGGCAGGCCATAGCGATGGCAAAGAACGGCAGCGTGGGGACGATATAGAACTCCTGCTGCTTCAGGCCCAGCATAATGGGTATGACGCCCGAAAGGCCCAAAGCCAGGAAAAACCAGCCCGTCTTCGAGCGTTCCACCTGCGTCGCCGTGAGCTTGTCGCGATGGCGCCAATAGAACATATAGCGATAGAACGGACGGCTCTTGATGCGGATAAGGCACAGCACCGCCGCAACGGCTATCGGTATGATGCACTGGACAATAAGCACATACAGAATGTAGAAGCGCGATGCCACCGTCTGCACGTGCAGCACGCCGCCAATCATCTGATGGTGCAGGTAGTTGTACAGGTGGTGGTACACATCGGGCGATATCAGGATGGCCGCAAACAGCGTCACCATCCAGACAACCAGTATCACGCCGGTAGTGTAGACTGGGAACAGCACACGCTCGCGGCGCACCATAAGCCAGTACAGAATCGGGAAAAAGACAGGGAACAACCCGGCGAAGCCCTTCACCATAAAGGCCAGCTCCATAGCCAGCGCCGCCAGGACAATCCACGCCGTGCGGCTCAGCCTGTAAGGTCCCGTCTTCTTGCCCAACGCCAGTCGCGACTGCGCTATGAACGACGCGCGGCCGCCCTTGAGCAGAAACGCCACCGAAAGCAGGATGAACATCGTCATCGTGCTCTCCAGCAGATTGTTCGTCGCCGACCACGTCACTATCGGAATCGTGATCCAGCACATCAGCGGCAGCCAGCCCGTGCGCTTGTTGTTGCCAATCAGGCCCCAAATCCATATCATCAGCGCCGCCAGGATGAAATAGGTCATCACCGAATATACCTTCTCGGCCATAAACGAATCGTTGCCGAACAGGTGATACCACTGGCTCTCAATCCAGTAGCCCAGCGGCAGATAGTTCATTCGGTCCGGATTGCCGGGCGACGACATCGAGGGCAGCCAGAAATCCTCAAAGCCTTCGGCCATACGCTGCGACACGACGGCATTGTCCATACCCACACGCGACAGGCCCTCCGACAGGAAACTGCCCGAAATGAAGAGCAGGAATGCCCCAATGACGATGAAATATAGCGAAGTCTGGCGTTTCATATTATGCTTTCTTCCACGAATCCTTCAGCGTGCACGAGCGGTTGAAGACCAGATGGCCATCCTTGCAGTCGGGGTCGGTGCAGAAATAGCCCATACGCTCAAACTGGAAGCGGTGCGGAGCGGCAACGCCGTTTTCGGTCACGGGCTCCTTGACGTCGTCGACGATGCAAGGCTCAATCTTGCAGCCCTGCAGCACGTGCAGCGAGTCGGGATTCAGATTGTCGAGGAATGTCTTGCCCTCAGGCACGTCGTCGGGCGACTCGGCGGCAAACAGGCGGTCCAGCAGGCGCACCTCGGCGTCCACGGCGTGGCGTGCGCTGACCCAGTGGATGGTGCCCTTCACCTTGCGCCCGTCGGGAGCGTCGCCGCCGCGCGTGGCGGGGTCGTAGGTGCAGTGGATGCAGGTGATGTTGCCGTCGGCATCCTTCTCCACGCTCTGGCAGGTGACGAAATAGGCATAGCGCAGGCGCACCTCCGTGCCCGGCGAAAGGCGGAAATACTTCTTCGGAGGATTCTCCATAAAATCCTCACGCTCAATATACAGTTCCTTGCAGAAAGGCACCTGGCGCGTGCCGTCGGCCTCGTTTTCGGGATTGTTGATGGCCGTAAGCATCTCCTCCTGCCCGTCGGGATAATTGTCGATAACCAGCTTCACAGGGTCCAACACGGCCATACGTCTCTGCGCCACCTTGTTGAGGTGCTCGCGCAGCGAGAACTCGAGCAGCGAGTAGCTGATGATGTTGTCGCGCTTGGCCACGCCGATGCGCTCGCAGAACGAGCGGATGCTCTCGGGCGTGTAGCCGCGACGGCGGAAGCCGCAGATGGTCGGCATTCGCGGGTCGTCCCAGCCGCTGACGTAGCCTTCCTTGACCAGCTGCAGCAGCTTGCGCTTCGACATCACGGTATAATCGATGTTCAGGCGCGCAAACTCATACTGGTGGCTGGGGAAAATGCCCAGCTGCTCGATGAACCAGTCGTACAGCGGACGGTGGATGTCGAACTCAAGCGTGCAGATGCTGTGCGTGATGTTCTCGATTGAGTCGCTCTGGCCGTGGGCATAGTCGTACATCGGGTAGATGCACCACTTGTCGCCCGTGCGGTGATGGTGCGCGTGCAGTATGCGGTACATTATAGGGTCGCGGAACATCATATTCGGATGGGCCATATCGATCTTGGCGCGCAGCACCTTGCTGCCGTCCTCAAACTCGCCGGCCCTCATACGGCGAAACAGGTCGAGGTTCTCCTCCACCGTGCGGTCGCGGTAGGGGCTGTTGGTGCCCGGCGTGGTCACCGTGCCGCGGTTCTGGCGTATCTCCTCCAGCGTCTGGTCGTCGACGTATGCCAAACCCTTCTTGATCAGCACCTCGGCCCACTCGTACAGCTGCTCGAAATAGTCGCTTGCATAGTGCACTCCGGCCCATTCGAAGCCGAGCCAGCGGATGTCGTTCTGTATCGAGTCCACATACTCGGTATCCTCCTTCACGGGGTTGGTGTCGTCAAAGCGCAGGTTGGTCTTGCCGCCGTACTTCTTGGCCAGGCCGAAGTTCAGGCATATCGACTTGGCGTGGCCTATGTGCAGATAGCCGTTCGGCTCGGGGGGAAAACGTGTCAAGATTGATTTGTAAGTGCCCTCGTTGAGGCCTTTTTCAATGATTTCCTCAAGGAAATTCAGCTGTTTTTCGTTGGTTTCTTCCATTTATAAAAACACATAATGACAGATGCGTTTTGTTTAGCATCCTGATTTATAAAACAATAATCTCGCCCCGTATTACTATACGAGAATACAAAAATACAAAATTTTCGCTATTCTGCAAAACCTGAAAAAAAATATTTCCTTCTCGGCCCCGATTTCTTCAGCCCGCAACTGCCCCAATCGGCCTCGCCCCGCCTGCAATTCCCCTCACAAATCCGATGCCGTCACCCTCGCCAAAGAGGCATTTTCCGTCCCGAATCCGTAGCCGTCAGCCACACCGCAAAAGCAAGTTCCTGCCCTGTTTCAATGCTATCACCCTCGCCGAAGAGGCTTTTTCCGTCCCGAATCCGTCGCCGTCAGCCCCTTGTGGACGGCAATCACCCCTACCCTTCGCGCCGCCCTCCATCCCCCTCAGCCCACCCCATCCCCAAATTCCGTCCCAGCCAAAGCCAAACTAAAATCGATTTAACATTTAAATGTTAAAATTTTTGCTATGATTTAACTTAACAAACGTTAAAATCAGGCCAATTTTTGCAAAATCATAAAACACTGATTTCCAAGCATCAAATACCTACCAAAGTTCACCCAAACTTCTACCAAATTTTTACCAAAAATCACGCCAGTGGGCTTTGATAGGCAATTGTTAAATTTAACTTAAATGTTAAACACTCGGCAGCCCTTGTCTGCGCCATTGCCGTTCGACGGGCGAAATTGGAAATCTTTTACCATAAACGATTGATATGCAGACGCATCTCCCACTGCGCATATCGGCATCCGTCGCGTATGCGAACCATTATTTTTAATAAGTCTGCGTCGCAATCGGAAATTTTATGTAAATTTGCAAATCGTAACTTGAAATCAAAAACACCACAACATTATGAAAAAAAGATTTTTACGCATTTTTGCCATCGTCGGCGTCTGCACCACCCTGTCGGCCTGCAGCGTCCTCAGCTCTTTGGCCGACCAGGCTGTCGGTCTGGCCAATCTGGCCAACTGTGAGTACAACCTCAAGAATGTCAGCAACCTGACCGTTGCCGGCGTCAACGTCAAGAACCTCACCAACGGCAACATCACCGCCGGCGACGTGCTGAAACTCACCACCGCACTGGTCAGCAAGGCCGTGCCTATGGCTATGAATGTCAACATCGACATCAAGAACCCCACCACCACCAACGCCGCCCTGACGGCAATGGACTGGATTCTCGACATCGACGGCAGCCAGTTTGCACAGGGCAACAGCTCGAAGGGTGTCACCGTCACCAAACAGGCCACGACGACCGTGCCGCTGGGTGTCAACACCGACCTCTACAGTATGTTCAGCAAGGACGGCATCAACTCGCTGAAAAACTTCGTCAGCAGCTTCAAGAACGACGGCACCTCGTCGAAGGTGGGCCTGCGCATCAAGCCCCTGCTTTCGGTTGGCACCTACACCGTTCCGATGCCCAACTACATCAAAGTCGAGAAAAAGACCGGCTCGCAAGGATGATGAGAACGGAGAACTGAAAAGGAAAACGGAGAACTGACACGACTGCCAGTTCTCCGTTTTCAGTTTTACGTTCTTCGTTTTCCGTTCTCAAAATCCGCTTCCGAACATCTGCCAGAAGCGGCCTTCGAGCTGGCGCCAGGCATAGGTGGTGTTGTCGTAGACGCGGAAGGTATAGTCGTTCAGCAGGCTGGCAATCTGGGCTTTGGGGTCGAAGTCCTCGCTTTCGCGGCCTTTCAGCGCCTTGACGCTGTTTTCGAGTTCGGCCAGTCCCTTGAAGGCACGCTGTTCCTGGTCGATGATTTCCTTGGTCATAATCTCTTTGGTGCGCTGCCAGGCCACGGTGGCCAGCTTGTTGGCCTTGCGGTACTGCCACAGGACGGCCTTGTCGTCGTATTTCTTGTGGCCGCAGAGGCTGTAGGCCTGCGGCAGGCGGCTGTTGCCGCAGAAGATGGGCACACGCGGGCTTTGGCCCGGATTGTCGACGGCCATCCAGCAGACGCCGCCCACCTCGTCGGGCAGCCAGTCGCGCAGCTGGGCGACAAAGGAATAGGAGCACCAGGCCACACTGACGGTGCGGCGGAACTCGACCGTGCCGGGCTTCAGCAGGTTGAGCGTGCTTTGGGTGTTGCCGCCCATCCAGGGGTTGGCGATGGGGCTGACGACGGTGTCGTTGACCACCGTGCCGTCCTTCAGGCGACGCTTGGTCACGGCCTTGATATTGCGGCACATATCCATATCGGTGCCCTCATAGGTGGAACGCAGCAGAAGCATCACGTCGGTGACGTCGACATTCTGGTCGGGCTTGACAGAAAAAGGCAGCTCGGCCATATCCATCGACAGGCCCAGCGAGGGAGCCAAAGCGTTGAGGATGAAGAATTCGCGTTCGCGGAAGTTCTTGCCGTTGGCATAGCTGGCGTTGAAGGCTTTCCAGAAGACGAAGTCGTCCTTGCCGTCCCAAAGGCCGTAGCGGCGTGCCACCTGCTCGATGTTGTCGGAGCACATAAAATATTCCGGGTTGTCGCGCTGCAGACGGCCGATGCGCGGTATGTTGGCGCTGACGCCCACGTGGTCGTCGGGGATGCGCTGTGCGGCCCATACGCCGCCGATGCGGTCGGGGCCTTCGCCCAGTATCTCCATCTGCCACACCTCGTTACGGTCGGCGATGGTTATGCACTCGCCACCGTCGCCATAGCCGTACTGGCGCACCAGGCTGCCGATGAGGCGTATGGCGTCGCGGGCATTGTCGCAGCGCATAAGGGCCACGCGCTCAAGTTCTTCGATAAGGAACATTCCATTCTTGTTGACCAGCGTGTCGGGGCCTCCGAATGTGGTTTCACCAATGGCCAGCTGCTTTTCGTTGAGGCAGGGATAGGCCGTGTTGAGATAGGCGTAGGTGTGGCGCACCTGCGGGATGGTGCCGGCGGTGCGGACGCCAGTGGTGTCGTCGCGGAAGGCGGTGTGCATAGTGCCCTTGCGGACGGTGTGCACTGCGCCAGCCTTGTGGTCGGCGGCGGGTTCGACAGTCATCCAGGTGCGGTAGCGGCCGTCGCAGGTGTGCGAGGTGATGACCGAGCCGTCGGTCGAGGCCTTCTTGCCCACCATAATGGAGGTGCACGACTGGCCGTCAACGATTTGCGAGTTGTAGTCCTGACTGTGGCCGATGCCTATGGCCAGGATCATACCTAAGAGGAGAATTGTTTTCTTCATATCTTTATGTTTTTCATTATCAATTCGAAGCAATGGGCGCCGGTTTCGATGATTGCGTCCGGGAAATTATAGTCGGGATGATGCAGCTCGGGCTGGTTCACACCACTGCCGAGGCCGAAAAAGGCTCCGGGACAGACGGCCAGATATTCGGCAAAATCCTCGCTCCAGCGGAAAGGCCGCTTTGCAGTCTGCACGTCAAGCTGTGGCGAGAATATCCTTTCGAGGGCATCGGTCAGCTCGGGGGTGTTCTCTGTGGCCCGGAAAGGTTCGCGGAGCTGCTTTTCGAGTTCCAGATGCCAGCGGTCGGCTTCCTCGGCAGCAATCTGGTCGGCAGCGGCCATAAGGTCGAGCATAGCCTGGCTGGTGTAGGTGCGCAGCGTGAACATCACCTCGCCTTCGCCCGCCGAGGTGCCGAAGGCCTCCTCGCCCACCCTGCAGCAGATGAGCGTCGACTGGCGGAAAAGCTGCAAGTTGTCGCTGGAACGGTTCAGTGTGTCCATCCGCTCGATGATGGCTGCCGCTGCGCGTCCGGGGTTGAGACCCTTTTCTGGAGTCGAGGCGTGGGTGGCACGGCCGTGGAGACTGTAGATGACGCCGGTCGAAGCCGCTGCAAAGGTGGCGCGGTTTAGGACCACGGTGCCTTCTGGATAGCCCGGCAGGTTGTGCAGGCCAAAGACGGCACTGACAGCGTATTTCTTGAGCAGACCGCTCTCGACGATCTTTCTTGCGCCTTTGCCTGTTTCCTCTTCGGGTTGGAAAATGAGGACGATGTTGTATTGCCGCTCCGATTCGGCGACAATCTCGGCAAAGCGCAGCAGCATCGTCGTGTGGCCGTCGTGGCCGCAGCGGTGACCTATGGGCAGTGCGTCGGTATCGGCACGGAAGGCGATGGTTTTGGCATCGGGACGCATTGATTTCCAGTAGGCCACAATTCCATATCCTCCAATGTTGGTGTTCAATTCGTCGGGATGAAGCTGCGCAAGGAAGTCGGCAACAAGGTTGTGTGCATACTCTTCGCAGCCCGACACTCCGGGATTGCTGTGCAGCCGGCGACGAATGTCCTTTAGTTCGTTAATGTCGCGCATTATAATAATGTATATTGCGAATAGAATTCTATTGTTTGTTGTTTTTCAGTTTCGAGACCTCGGCTTTGAAGTCCTTGCCGCGATATTCGAAATTCTTGTAGTGGTCGTAGCTCGACGCCGCCGGCGAAAGCAGGCAGACCTTGCCCTTGGCAGTGTTGGCGGCGGCAAAGGCGACGGCCTCGGCCATCGAATAGTCGGAGGCGAAATGGCACAGCATCGTTTTGCTTTCGAGGCCTTTGGCAATCACTTCGCCGGCAGAGCCAAAGAGGACGACGTTGCGCACCTGACACCCTAACGGACTGTGCTCGAGGTAGTCAGTCAAGGGACTATAGTCGATGCCACGGTTGAAACCACCGAGGATGAGCGTGTCGACGTTGCCAAGAGCCTCAATGGCGGCAATGGTGGTCTGTGGAATGGTCGAGATGGAGTCGTTGCAGTATGTTACGCCGTCGATGGTGCCGGCCATCTCGAGGCGGTGCTCAAGCGGCTGGAACGTGCGGAGCGCACTACTGAACTCGTCCTTCGTCACGCCATAGCGGCTCACGGCAAGCCAGGCGGCATAGATGTTCGAAAGGTTGTGGTCGCCTTTAAGCGGACAGTCCTTCGCCGAAATGAAGTCGCAACGCTTGGCATCTTCGAGTGTGTAGGGGTGCATCTCCGAAACGATACGGTCGCGGAATGCGTCAACTTTGGCTGTGAGGTCTTTATTGTCGGCACAGTATATGAAACAGTCGCCCGGAGATTGGTTCAGGGCTATCTGCATCTTGGCGTTCTGGTAGTCGTCATAGTCGTGATAGTGGTCGAGGTGCTCTTGGAAGAGGTTGAGAAGCACGGCGGTTTCGGGACTCTTATGGATGTTTTCGAGCTGGTGGCACGAGAATTCGGCGACGACGGTTTTGCCTGGTTCGAGGCTGTCGAAAACATCGAAGAGCGGAATACCCATATTGCCAGCCATAACAACATCGTGTCCGGCACTTTGCAGGATGTGGCATACAAGATGCGCCGTAGTGCTTTTGCCTTTGGTGCCGGTTATGCCAATGACGCTGACATTGCAGAAGCGCAGGAATATGTCGGTCTGCGATGTGATCGACTTCAGGTCGCATTTGCCTTCGAAAAAGAACGTCGGAATGCCTGGCGACTTGATGATTATGTCGTATCGCTTGTTTTTCAAGGCGGTGTCAATCTCGTCGTTGTTGGTGGCGATGTCGAAGCCGCGCGTCGGAAAGAGACGTTGCAGCAGGTTGTGGGTGCTTTTCCCTTCTCGGCCATAGCCGGCAATGAGCACCTCTTTGTCTACAAAGTAGTTGAAAAGGTTTTTGTACGCCATCAGGCGTTCGGCCTGCACGGGCTGGCGAAGGGTATTGGTCAGCTTCGTCAGGTCGTCGGCGGCAAGGTTGTGCTGGTCGAGCGTCTGGTATATGTCGCCGCCCAGTGGCTGCGGACGATAGTCTTCGAGCAGTGCCGGTAGAGGACCGTCGGCATACCATTTGGCAAGTGTCATAGCAAGGGCATCGTTGACCTCGCTGACGGTGCCGACACATTCAAAAGGCTTGGTTTCGGCCTTGCCGGTCAGCTGGTCGAACTCCTTGCGCAGCGAGGCATCGTCGAGCATATTCTTGCCGAAAATGGCATTAAGCCGTTCGGGTTCGATGAACGGCGAAAGGATGATATAGGCAAAGAGGCACTTGGCGCACTTGCCGCACCAGATGTCTTCCTTGCTGCCTGCATTGCAGCTCTTGAAGACATCGAAATAATGGCTGTAGCGCGAGAAAAGCATCGCTATCTGCAACTCGGTGAGGGGTCGCAGGAAACTGTAGTAGTCGAACTGGGGTGAAATATAGTCAGCCACATATCGACGGAAGTCTTCCTCGAACTCAAAGCTTTTGGAATACTGGTGATTGACATTGGTTCCAGAGACGGTACTTTCGTTGGCGCTGCTTTCGTTGGACAGGGCGATGCGGCATCTCGACCCCGTCATTGCCGATGCAAGCAGCGTATAGAATGCGAGCATCGCGCTGAAGGGTGTGTGACCGTTGAGGGCACCCTGCTTGTTGCATTCAAGCATCAGCGGATCGAGGGTGCGCTTGATAACGATAACGTCGTCAAGCGTGTATCCCGCACGGGCGACACACTCTGCCGTAGCGCCACGTGGGTTCATTATCAAAGGCAGCGGACGCTGCGAAGCATCTTTGCCAATGCTGTCGGGATCTCCGACAAGGATTTCGAGCGTCACCACCGAATCCTTGCCTCCACCGATGGGCACAATATGGTCGTCACCGGCGACATTGCTCCGAAGCAAGGTGTTGCATTTCGAAAAGCGTTCGACCGAAGTATCGCAGCATAACGTCATAAAGTCGTCAATAGTGGCAGCGATTCCGTTGGTGTAGAAAAACTCGCCAAGGCCGTTAAAGTAGATTTTCTTCCAGAATGACATTTGCGCATCGTCGAGCCTGTATGGTTTGACTTCAACAATGGCAGGGCAATAGCATTTCCAGTAGCTGACAAGCTCTATCAGTCCTATGTTGAAAACCAATGTGTCAAGGGCACTTTTACCGATGGATTCGGCATTCAGGAAAGGCCGGGCCGGAATGAATGCCGAAGGTCGGAAGGTGTATTCTGTCGCTCCAGATGTTCCTTCGACATTGAAACAAAAAGAGATGTGCAGACCATCAGGCTGCACATCGTGTTGGAAACTCTCGTAGACAAACTTGGCGTATGTCTTGCGAAATAAATTATAGTCTGTTTGACGGGACATTCTCAATCGAGTTTGAATGATGCCTTTCCGATTTCATAGCCGTTGGCATAGAGTTTCACCCAGTACAGTCCGGGTGCAAGTTCAACGCTGTCGCCTTTCTTCCAAAGCATAGTCAGCGTACGTCCTGAACCCGTGAATTCAATGTCCTGTTTGGTGGTGTACTGCATCGTCACGCCGTTCAGGTCGAACGAGAAATTGCTGGCGGTGCCGTTATAGATGGCACGGTCGGCAGCATCCGAGATACGGGCAAAGATAGTCATCGAACCGGGGTCGACAACATTGTTGTCAAGAAGGCGGCAGTCGATGCGTATGCACTTGGTCTGCGAAGCCTTCGAGGTAGGTTTCACAACATTGCCCACCTTCACGCTCTTGCCGGGCGTGACCTTTATATCGCTGGTGATAAGCACCGAAGCCATTTTGACCTTCTGCTGAAGGCGCTCGTTTTCGGCAAACAGGTCGGCACTCGAAGCAACCTTGTTCTTGAGTTCAGCGTTTTCACTCTTCAACTGCTCATTCTCGGCACGCAGCCTTTCAATCTCTGCCACATAGCCGTCGCACAGGGCTTGCAGCTCTGCAAGCTTCTGGTCCACGGTGCCTTTAGACGGTTTCGCGCTACCGCTGTTGCTCTTGGCAGCAGCCAAATCTTTGTCCTTCTGCTGCAACTCGGCCTGGAGCTTCTCAATCTGGGCTTGCTGCGATTCCACGCGAGCCGAAAGTTCGGCAATGAGACTTGCCGCTGCGGCAGCATCAGCATCGTCCTGTCCCTTGTTGCTGGACGATTTGGCAAGGGCTGCGTTCTCGCTGGTCAGCTGGTCAACACGGGTCTGGAACGACAGCACTTGCTCGCGCAGGTCGCTGATGGTGGCCTGCAAAGCCTGTTTGTCGTTTTCGCATTCCTGGACCAGTTTCTGCTGCGTTCTGGCCATCTCCTCGTTGCGGGCACGGCAAGCGGCCTCTTTCTCCATCAGCGAGGCCAGCTCCTGACGCACCGTCTGCTCGGCCTTGCTGCCCTCGTTTTGTGTGTTCTGAAGTGCTTTCAGCTGCGTCTTGCTGCTTTCAAGCTCAGCTTTGGTCGAAGCAAGGTTCTCGTTGGCGGCCTTGACGTCGTTCTGATACTGTGTGTTCAATTTGCGGCATTCATTCAGCTGCACGGTCATTTCGCGCAATTCGGCGCGGGCCGACTTCAGTTCTTCAGCCGCTGCCTCGTCGCCGGAAGCAGCCAATTTCATTTTAGCAACGTCGGATTTGAGCGTCTTTATCTGCTTGTGCAAGTCCGCAATCTGTGTTTTGTAAGTCTTGATTTCGCCGTTAAGGTCTGCGACCTGGGATTCATAGTTTTTCTTGACCTGGTCGCAATTCGAAGAAGCGGCGTTGTTGCTTTTGAGGTTTTTGGTCTCTTTTTTCAGTTCGTTGATCTGTTTTTCCTGCTGCTCAATCTGCTTCTTCAATTGGGCGATTTGATTTTTGTATTGCGCACTGTTTTCGCCCGTCGTGCCATTGGCAGAACTCGACTTCAGCGAGTTGATTTGCTTGGTCTGCTCGTCTATCTGCTTCTGAAGCTGCTTGATTTTGTTTTCCTTCTCACGAATTTCATTTCTCTGTCTGTCGACCTGTGATTTGTCCAGATTCTGGGCCGGCTTTCCACCGTTAAGCTGATTGATCAAGCTCTGGATTTCAGCAGCTTGGGCAGTGATTGCACTGTCTCGCGAAGCCAATTGTCTGTCAAAATCCGAATTCTGCGACTTAACCTGCTGGTAAAGCCGCATTGTCGAGTCCAGTTGACTCTGCAATTCGGCGATTTGTTTGTCGCTGGGCGCATCAGCGCTGCCACCGCAAGATTGGAATATTGCGGCACTTAAAAACACGCCGCAAACCAATGCTAATGTACGTTTGGAAGTAAAGATTCTCATATAGTTAACTATTTTATTTTTCCAATTAAAAAACTATCTTTAACTTTGCATTTTGAATTGCAAAATTACGATTAATTTTTATAATATGAACATCTTTTTTCAACATATTATTTGTTTATGTCAAGAACTGCCAGATTATCAGAAATTTGCTTAGCCTTTATACTGTTAATATCATTTTGTTTGAGGCCTTTTGGCGCAATGGCGCAACATAATGCCGACACAAGTGGATTAAAGGTGGCTGCCGTAAAACACACCGATGGCTACAAGGTGACAGCGCTGCGCTTAGGCAGTTCGATCGGATACGGCCTGTTTCGCGATATGGGCACCGCTCCTGTCAGTTTCAAAGGCATAGCCATCCAACCCTCGATAGGACTTGAATTCAGCGGCTTGCGCAAATGGAAAACAACCATCGACGCTTTCTCGTCTGTTGGAATTTTTGAAGATGCCGTTGAACCGGCTTTCAACTTTGGCTCATTCGACATCTGCAACACGCTAAGATTCAAAATGCAACGCAGTTTTGCCAGCATTTATAAAGAGAATTACGAATCGCCCGTTGAATTCAAAAAAAACAGCAACATTCCCGACGGCATAGAGAAACCATACGTATGGCTTTCCGCCGGCTTCGGATTAGCCAACTTGCTGGATGTCACCGTCAATCCCGACTATGAAAACTCTGCAGCCGGCATCAGCGACTTTTTCGGTCCCGAAGTGTCTCTGAGGGCCGACATACCATTGGGTTCCTTCTTCGAACTTGACTGGTCGAAATATGACAAGCAGCTTCACGCCGAAATAGGCCTTATGCCTGTCGCCGCCGTGCTGCGTCCCGGCTTTGCCTATATCGACAACTACACTGCAGCCCAGCCCGTTGCATCCACACTGTTCAATGAATTTGAATGGCATATCAAGCCATTTGCAGGGCTCTGCACCGACATCGGATTCGACATCATCAACTTCCAGCACAGCCGTGTGTCGATATCCTACCTCTGGAGCTTCCTTTCGTCGGGCAACAGCGGAGCTTGGCGCTTCGACCACGCATCGCACTATCTTCACTTCGATTTCGTAATAACCCTTAAACAGAAACGCACAGGATGGACAGAAATAACAGAAGAATAATTATTTGCAGCATCGTAGCGCTGTTGCTTTTCGCCGGCTGCGAGAAAATGTTTATGCCTTCCGATGCCGACCCGTCGCCGACATCAACTTTCGACCATCTCTGGACCCAAATCGACCAACGCTACTCGCTCTTCGACGTCAAGGATGTCGACTGGCAGGCTGTCTACGACTCGCTGCGTCCGCAGGTCAGCGACGACATCAGCAATGACAGTCTTTTTGCCGTTCTCTCCAAAATGCTCAACACGCTCAACGACGGGCACGTCGACCTGTGGGGCAACAACGACATTTCCAGCAGTCAGGAGATATTCCTGCAACGCTACGGCAAAAAGAACTTCGACATCAACGCCGTGGCACTCACCTATCTGCGCGCCGACCGCCACACCACAGGCGGATTCTCCTACAACAGCATAGCCGACGGGCAGGTGCTCTACATCCGCTACAGTTCCTTCAGCAGCAGTGCGTCGCCGCAAGCGTTCCAGACTGCCTTGCAGCGCTTTCCTGAAACCAAAGGCATCGTCTTCGACATTCGCCAGAACGGCGGTGGCGAAATCCAGAACGAATGGAACCTAATGCAGATGCTACCGTCGCAGGGACAGCTGCTCTATACCACACAGATCAAGAACGGACCCGCCCACGACGCCTTCAGCGAGCCCAAGGCCGTCTATGCGCCCGACAACGGCGACAACAAGCCCTACAGTAAGCCATTTGTACTCCTTACCGACCGCGGATGCTACAGTGCCGCGTCCAGTTTCGCCCTCTGCCTCAAGACTTACGCCAACGTCACCGTAATGGGCGACACCACGGCCGGCGGCCTTGCCGTACCCACAGGCGGCGCGCTGCCCAACGGCTGGCGCTACCGCTTCGGCGTGACGCGAACCATAGCCCCCGACGGCGTCAACTACGAAAACGGCGTACCGCCCGACCGCGTGGTGCTGCTCGACCCGGCAGCCACAGCCATCAATCGCGACAACATCATCGACAGCGCCGCATCACTTATAATAAACGGACAGTGACGAGTGATTTATGCACTCTAACGCAATAACACAATAACACAATGATAAAAGACTTTCTTATCCGCGCCAGTTACCCCAATTTCTTTATGGTAAAAAAATACGCCGACCACGGGCGCGAAATCTTCAACCGCAATGTCGAAGACAAAGACAATATCCTGAAAGGCAACAAGCCCGGCACCGTCATCTACACCCTCGACGGCGACCCCCAGCGGCACGAGTTCCCGCCGCGATGGTACGATATGTACTATCTTATGCGACAGCGTGGCGAAACCCAGCGCCACTTTCTCGAGCTGCTGCTGCGCGAGCACTTCGGGTCCGCCTTGTGCGAAGAGCGCAAGGAACCCGGCTACCAGATCAGCAAAATCGACGAACTGGAACATATCCGCGACAGCTTCAGACAGCAATGCATTGAATACGTGCAGCAAAACCCGCTTTTCAACTCCGACGAACTGATCACCACCCTTGCCGACGGCGACTTCACCGACGAGCAGATAAGCTACAAAGGGCGTATGCTGCTCGACCTGACGCGCAACTGCTACCCCGTCCCCGACTTCTGCATCATCACCGCCAAGGCTTTCCAGCAGCCTGGCCACCTGGAAGACCTGCTCGGCAAAGCCATACGCAATCTCGAGGTTATGACCGCCTACAAGCTTGGAAGCGACCACAATCCACTCGTTTTCGCCATACGCTGCGCTATGCCGCAGTACATCCCCGGCCTGATGCCCACGCTCCTCAACATCGGCGTGACCCGCGACGCCTACCACGGCCTCGGCACGCGCCGCGTGGGAACAGCCAACCGCGTCTACCTCAGCACGCTGCACTCGCTCTGCGAAATGCTCTCCATCGAACGCAAGTACGACCGTAACGACATCGAACTTACACCCGACGAGCAGTGCCAGCGCATCGAGACTATGGAACACGCCATCATCGGCGCGCGCAGCGACGGCCAAAGGCTGCTCGTCGACGCACACTATCAGGCACTCTGCCTCATAAAGTATGTGCGCGACTTCTACATCAACAACCAGGACCTCATCCTCACCTTTATGCAGGGACGGCAGGCCTTCCCGTCGCTCATCCTGCAGCGGATGGTGTGGACTATCGGCAACGAGGAGTCCTATCCAGGCGTGCTCTACAGCCACCACAGCCGCACCGGCCAGGGGCGCCAAGTGGAAAGCTATCGCAACATCTTCGGCGAAGAGATTATGACCGGCGACGTCACTTCGATTGACATCGCCTACTCCGACCGCAAGGAAATCAAGTCCGAATACCCTGCCGTCTTCCATTTCGACCCTCTCCTCGACTCGCTCGAGCAGCGGCACCATTCGCCAGTCACCATCGAGTTCGCTGTCGAAACACGACCACGACGCATAAGCCTCTTTGCTGTCCTGCAGCTCAATATGTCCGAAATGACAGGACGTGCAGCCCTCATTTCCGCCATCGACCTCCTCGAACGGGGGATGATCAGCGAGCACGACGTGATGTCGCTCATCAAGCCTTACCATCTGCGCCAGATTGTCAGCAATTCCATCGACGACCACTCGATGTCGCACCTCGACTTCTTCGGCCGCGGCCTGTCAGTCCTGCCACGCACCGCCATCACGGCCACGCTCTGCTTCTCGGCCTCCAAAGCCCAGGAGCTCAAGCGCAACGGGCTCTCCGTCTGCCTGTGCCAGGAGCGCTTCGTGCCCGAGGACACCATCACCCTCGGCGAGCTCGATGCCATCCTCAGCATCACGCCGGCGGCCATCCACGTCGTCACCGCCTGCCGCGGCTACGGCATACCGGCCCTGATGGACCTGCAAAGTTATGGCATCCGCATCGAAGGCAACAGCCTTGTCAACGCCGACGGAATGCGCATCAACGA
Organism: Bacteroidales bacterium UBA3724; assembly: GCA_002371315.1. GTDB lineage: Bacteria > Bacteroidota > Bacteroidia > Bacteroidales > P3 > Colimorpha. The sequence continues at coordinate 35,849 of DFHL01000094.1, forward strand.
GCTCGACAGCATAACCATCTCGTCCAAGCACCAGACCATCTACAAGGGCGTAGCCGCCTTCAAGCCAGCCCGTTTCACCAAGTTCCTCAACGGCCAGGAAGTCAAGCTCGAGCCCAACGAAGTGCAGTTCTTCAACGATATGAAGCGCGCCTATATACGCTATCAGGAAATCGTCACCTCCGACAAGGCCGCCTTCATCACCGATGTCAACAAGCTGGCACGCCTCATCCGCTGCGACCTGCAGGACAAGTCCGACATAGCCCGCGACATCGTAAACAACTGGTATTCCGACAATGCCGACCTCTACGTCCGTCAGGTGCTCGAAAGCAAGATGGGCGACCATCTCGACCAGTCGCGCGTGTTCAACCTGCTCAGCAACAGCCGCAAAGTCGACTTTTTCCAGAAGGCATTCGACATCTGCGTCAGCCGCAAGCTTTACGGCCTCAAGGCCGGCTCCTTTATGTTGGGCCGCTTTGTGGCCAACCCGCTGCCCACAGTGCTGTGGAACCAACTCAGCGACCGCATCGTGGCCTTCCTGCTCAACGAGTATGTGCTCTACGAAAAATACCTGCACGTTCTCGAAGAGGTGGGCGAAATCAAGCTGGCACGTGCCCATTCGCGCATCGAGACCGAGGGCATCGACAATATGATTATCAACAATTTCGACCTCTACAACTTTATCCCACTGCTGCATTCAACGCACGACTGGACCAGTGTCGCCGCCGAACTCGAAAACATTGAACATCAGGACAACACACACCTTTTGGTCGAAAAACTGAGCCAACCCATCGACCAGATCTTCGACCTTTCCAAGCCCTGGATCGCTGCGAAAGTGAAAGCGGAAAACTGAAAAAAAGAGAACGAAGAACGGAAAAACGGAGAACGGAGAGCTGGCTGCCGCATTAGGGTTTGCAGTTCTCCGTTCTTAGTTCTCCGTTTTCCGTTTTCCGTTTTACTTCAGAACTTCTCGTAGTGGATGCGGCTTTCGTCCCATTTGTCCTTGGGCTGCTCGTCGCCGGCGGGATAGCCGACAGGCACAATGCTGTAAGGCACTATGTTGCCCGGCAGCTGCAGATAGGCCGCCACGGGGTCCATACGGTCGTGGAAGGGATAGCACGCCGTCCACACGGCACCAAGGCCGAAAGCCTCGGCGGCCAGCAGGAAGTTCTCGGTGCAGGCACCCATATCGTCACGCCAGATGCTGTTGGGCGTCGTGACGGCAGGAGCGTCGGGATTTTCGCGCGGAGGACGCGTCACGGTGGTGTCGGCGCAGAAAATCACCACAGCGGCGGCCTGCTTGAACTTCTCCATATTGAAATTTCCGGCAAACAACTCGTCGTACTTGCTCTTGTCGGTCATCACAACAATGTGCCACGGGCGCACATCCATTCCCGACGGAGCCGCCACGGCGGCGCGCAGCATCCGCTCCATAACATCGGCGGCAATGGTGTCGCTGGTGTACGAGCGCACGCTTTTGCGCTGCATAATAGTGTTGATTGTGGCGTCGGCGCTGTTGACCGCCGTCGCGTTGCTTTCGCTGTTGCTGCAGCACGAGGCTGCCAGCATTGCCAGGTTCGTCAGAACCACGGCCAGACCTAAGATACTTTTTCTCATAAAACTATTTGTTTACAAATTGATAATGTGAAATTTAATTTACTATATTTAAAGTTGGAATTTAAAGCAAAGTTGAGGGAAATCTTTATAGTGCGACATATCCCTTAACCTCATTAAACATTCCATTTAATTCAGACAATCCATTTATTTAAAATATAACCAATTACAGCTTTGCTGTGCGATGGTACACATATTGCAGCATTGCCTTCAGAAGGTCCTCGTTCTCTGCGTCGGGCGAACCGTTCACAACCGTCGCCTTGCTGTCGCCGCAGTCGAAACGAAGCACACCCGTGCTGTCAATCCAGTTGCAGCCATTCTTGAAACAATGCAGGGCCCAGTGCTGGCGCTGGCCGAAACCGGGAGCCAGCACATTGCGGCTCATCAGGAAGCCGTCGGCCGCGATGCCCATCTGCGACAGCAGCGTGGCTGCCAAGTCGCTCTGCATCATCATATTGTCGACAACGCGATGGCCACGCACGGCGCCGCCGGTCCACACCATAGGCACGTGCGACACGCGCCAGTCGCTTGTCGACTGGCCGCCCGACAGGGGCACGCCGTGGTCGGGCACAATGATCACCAACAGGCTGTCCCACTGCGGCATAGCGCGAAGGCTGTCCATCAGCACGCCGAGACAGGAGTCGGTGTAGGCAAACGAATTACTGCGCTCGTCGGCAAGCTTCTGCATCGGCACCTCCCAGGGCTCGTGGCTGCTCAGCGTCAGCACCACGTCGAAGCGCCGGCCGTCGCCCTTGCCATAGCCCAACACGCTGGGTAACAACGTGTAGGCATCGGGGGCACCCCATCCGCTCTTGCGCCTGCTGGCGGGGAACGCCTCGCTGCCTTCGACGCGCTCGAAGCCCGTCTCCATCAGGTAGCCGCGCATATTCGTGAAGTCGACATCGCCGCCATAGACGAAGCGCGTCCTGTAGCCCTCGGCGGCCAGCGTCCGCGCCAGCCCCGGCAGCCGGCGGCAGCGGTCGCCAAGCTTCATCAGCGACGTCGTGGGCAGCCCCTGCCATCCGCTCAGCAGCGACACCAGGCCGCGGTCGGTGCGGAAATTGTTGGCATAGCATCCGCTGAACAGCACCCCCTCGTCGGCAAGGCGCATCAGGCACGGCCCCACCGAGTCGTTGGCAACCATATCCCAGCCCCCGCCTTCCCACACAATCATCAGCACATCAGGCCGTTGCACACGCAGTAGCGTATCGCCCGCCGTCGCATCGCTTTGCAGCAGCCCTTCGGCCACACCGGCCGCGGCGGCCTCGTCGAAGAAGGCGAACTCGCCAGCCAGGTCCTCGCTTTTGGCCAGCGAATGGACCATATTGAACAGCGGGTTCAGCGCGGCGTGGTTGCAGAACGCGTAGCGCGAAAAATAGGCATACGACACGTTGGCCGTCGACTCGCTGACGCCGCCCCGCATACCGAGAAACACCAGTCCCGCCAGCGGCACAAACAGCAGCGCCCACCAGCGATTGGCCACAGGACCCAGTTCGCGCGGCGTGGCGCGGCGCAGGGCAAGCCACACCAGCCACACCGTCGCGCCGACGACGGCCAGGCCACCCAGCACAGCCCACCAGTGCAGGCTGGCAAGCATATCCTTGGGCTTGACGGCATACATTAAGTCGTTGGCATCCAGCTTGGCACCCCAGAACCAGTAGAGCACAATGTCGGCCACCAGCACCGTGCCGGCCACAAGGGCAATCAGCCACCAGTAGGGCACCAGCACCCGACGCAGCCTGAACCGCCTCCAGAAGCAGCTCAGCGCCAGCACAAGTAGCGGAAGCACAGCCACATACGACGCCGACACGACATCGAGCCGCAGGCCGTGCCACAGCGACGCAACGCAGCTCGCGAACGGTGCACCGTCGGCAAACCCCGCATTCACAGCCATAAAGACGACCCTCTGCAGGGCGAAAACAGCCAACAGCACAGCATACAGCTTTGCCAAAAACAGCAGCCTTTCTTTCATATTCAGCGATTTACATTCTTTTCGGCTCAAAAAAGCATTTCGCAAAAATACACATTTTTTTCAAAACGGCAACTCCCTCGCCCCATCGCCGTTCCAAAGCGCCAAAACGGCCCCGCCGCAGCGCATTTCCCGTCGGCCGCCACCAAACGGCACACAGTGACACAGTACAGTACACACTGAACACGTATGGCACGACAACCCTCATAAACCGCTATAAACCAGCTACTCACGCCACCTTCTCCGTCATATGTACAGTAT
>DFHL01000064.1 GCA_002371315.1 Bacteroidales bacterium UBA3724
TACTGTACATATACTGTACATATACTGTACATATGACGGAGAAGGTGGCTTTAAGCGTTGGTTTTCAGTTGGTTGAGAGGTTTGTTGTTTCGCTGTGCCTCGCTGTGTGTCCTGCCGTGTCACGGTGTGTCACTGCCGGTCGTTCGGGCGTGGTGGGAAGGGGGTCGGGGGCGGCTGGACACGGCGGGCGGCAGGGCGAGCGGGGGCGTTTGGGCTGCAGCTGCTGCCCAGATCGGGAAAAATGATGCCCGACGGGCAATTTTTTGCCGCCGGCGGCGTTATATGCTGAAAAGAAATTTTCGACTGTAAACTTAAAAGCTTCCTATTATGAAGAAAATCAAGGATATGTCTGTCGGACAGATTGCGCTGCTGGCGTTGCTGGCGCTGGTGGTGGTCATCACCGTCTTTTCGTCGTTCTACACCATCAAGTCGACCGAGCGCGGCGTGCTGAGCACCTTCGGCAAGATTTCGCCGGGCGTGATCGACGACGGCCTGCACGTGAAAATCCCTTTCATCCAGACGATTAAGAAGGTCAATGTGCAGCAGAAGAAGTTCGACGGCAAGGAGAATTCGTACACGCGCGACGTGCAGACCTCGGAGGTGCAGTACACGATAAACTACGAGCTGGTGCGCGAGAATGTCAACAACCTGATTAAGAACGTGGGCGACGACTATCACAACCGCATCGTGGTGCCTTTCATCCGTTCGGCGATGAAGGAGGCTTTCGGCAACTTTGCCGCCACGGAGATTGTGGAGAACCGCGACGCCGTGCGCCGCGAAATCGAGTCGACCCTGCGCCGCACGCTGGACAGCAACTACTTCCTAAACATACAGTTCCAGCTGGTGGACATCGATTTCGACGACGACTTTGAGAATGCCATCAAGGAGAAGCAGGTGGCCGAGCAGCAGGCCCTGAAGGCCAAGAACGTGACCATCCAGATCGAGGAGCAGGCCAAGCAGACCAAGATACGCGCCGAGGCCGACGCCGAGGCTATCCGCATCAAGGCCAAGGCCCTGGAAAGCAACCCGAAGCTGGTGGAATACGAGGCCGTGCAGAAGTGGGACGGCAAGATGCCGCAGTATATGATGGGCAATTCGCTGCCGCTGATCAACCTGAAGTAGGAGGACGCCCGGACGCGCCCGGCGCCGCGCGACGAAATATTTTTTCGCAGAAAAAGGGCACATTTCAAAAAAAATGTGTACTTTAGCAATTTGATTTGATGTACTAAATTCTTCGGACGGGGATTTTAATACATTGGTTGTATTGTAGTTAAATTCGATAATAGATTAATGTCGCATATATGAAAACGTACAAAAAAAGTCTTTTGCTGCTTGCAGTTTCGCTTTTTTTCGCTGCCACGGGCTTTGCACAGACCAAGAGTATAGCCCAGAAGGCTGACGACCTTTTCAACCAGAAGCAGTACATCGCCGCACTGCAGAAATACGAGGAGGCGTACAACAAAATCTCGTCGAACAAGGCGGAAAAGAACCGCTGCTACTTCCAGATGGGCGAGTGCTACAGGCTGATGAACAATTTTCCCAAGGCCGAGCGCGTCTACAAGCGCCTTATCAACCAGAAATACTATACCACAGAGCCCAAGCTGTACTACTATATGGCTGAGATGTACCGTTTTGAGAACAAGTTTGACGAGGCCGACGAATACTATGGCAAGTACCTTGAGCTGGTGCCCGACGACAAGCTTGCGCAACAGCGCAAGGCTTCGATAATCTATGTCAATCAGCTGTTTATGAACCGCACGCGCCACAATATCGTGAAGCTCGAGAAGTGGTCGACGGACTATAACGACTGGGCTCCGCGCTTTCTGGGCGACGACACGTCGCGCCTGGTCTTCACTTCGTCGCGCTTCGGCAACGACGACGGGAAGCACGACGCCTGGACGGGTCAGGCTTTTTCGGACTTCTACACCGTCTTTCAGGACCGCCAGGGCAACTGGAGCGACGCTGTAGACAACTTTGACGGGAGCGGCAAGATCAACTCGCCTGTGAATGAGGGTGAGGCCTGGTTTTCGCCCGACGGCAGCACGGTCTACTTCTCGCGCTGCGATTCGCGCGAGCACGAGACGCAGGGCTGCTATGTCTACTTCTCGAAAAAAGGCGGCGCCACGCTGGAAGGCAAGGGCGGCCGCAAGGGCAAGAAGGACGACAACGCCGAGGCCAACGGCGATTGGTCGGAACCGGTGAAGATCAATCTGGGCGACACGGTGTACAACTATCTGTACCCCACGCTGTCGCGCGACCAGCTGACGATGTATTTCTCGTCGGATATGCCCAACGGCTATGGCGACTACGACCTGTGGATGGTGACGCGCAAGTCGGTGGACGACGACTTCGGCACGCCGGTCAACCTGGGCAGCACGGTGAACAGCGCCGGCCGCGAGGTGTTCCCGACGCTGCGCAACGACTCGACGCTCTATTTCTCGTCGAACGGCCTGCCGGGCGTCGGCGGTCTCGACATTTTCCGCACAGGCAAGAGCGGCCGCAAATGGTCGACCCCCGAAAACCTGGGCATCCCCATCAACTCGTCGTATGACGAAATGAGCATCATCTACTATCCCGAAAGCCAGCACTATATGATGGAACGCGGCTATTTCTCGTCCAACCGCCCCTTCGACGATCCGCACAGCAAGAAGACCGACAAGAAGGGCAAGAAGGTGCCGCCCATCAACGACGACCTGTTCTACTTTGAACTGCCGCCGCTGCTGTACAGCATCGAGGGTACCATCCGCGACGAGAAGTCGATGCAGCTGGTGGAGAACGCCAAGGTGCGCATCGTGGGCTCGGACGGCTCGGAGTTTGAGACCTATTCGAACAAGCAGGGCTTCTACCGCTTCGACACGAAGCAGATAAAGCGCAACGTGGTTTACAAGATGTATGTCTCGAAAGTCGACTATTTCTCGATCGAGGGCTCGGAGAGCACCTGCGGGTACAATACCGACAAGGATATTGTCCACGACTTCCGCATCGAGCCGGTGCCGAAACAGCCGGTGGTGCTGCCCGAGATACGCTACGACCTGGCCAAGTGGGACCTGAAGGAGGAGTTTATGGACTCGCTGATGGACCTTTACCTGGTGATGGTCAACAATCCCAACGTGGTCGTGGAGCTGCGCGCCCACACCGACTGCCGCCCCTTCCTGGGCCTGACCAACGACACGCTGTCGCAGCGCCGCGCCCAGTCGGTGGTGGACTATCTGATTTCGCGCGGCATCGAGCCTGAACGCTTGGTGGCCAAGGGCTATGCCGAGCGTGTGCCCCGCACGCTGGACCGCAATATGACTATCCGCATCGATGGCAAGCCCTATTCGTTTGCCGAAGGCACCACGCTGGATTGCGACTATATCAACCATATGAACGACAAGGGCCGTCAGGAGGCTGCCCACCAGCTGAACCGCCGTCTGGAATTCCTTATCCTGCGCACGGACTATGTGTCGAAAAAGCTGATCAACAACCTGGCTGCCGACACGCCTACGGTGAAGCACACCGAGGACGGCAAGGTCATCGACCTGGTCAACACCCCGATCCCGGAGAGCGACTACAAGCCTGAAATCATCCACGACGAGGGTACTATCCCGGCAACGATGATTTCGTCGGCCAAGGGCGAAATCCAGTGCATTGTCAACGGTTCGATGATGCCTATGCTTATCGACGAGCGCTATGCCGAGCCGATAGCCATTTCGTGGGAGGAAGCTATGAATTTCCTCTATCAGCGCCGCATCAACAAGGAGGATTTCCCCGACCGCGACAACGCTTTCGACGCTGAGGGCAACATACTTGACAAGACTACCATCATCTTCAAGGAGATGCAGATAGGCCAGAAGCACCTGCACAACGTCGAGGTGGTGGTCGTCAAGGGTGTGGACTACAAGTTCATCATCAACCGCGAGGGCTTGAGCCGCTTCGGTGCCTACCAGTTCGACAAGCAGCGCGGCAAGCTGGAGTTCGAGGACTGATATTAGTGTGTCAATATGCCTGCTATGGACGGTGCGGGGACGGAGAAGCCCGGTCTGCTGCTGACGATTCTGGGCCCCACGGCCTGCGGCAAGACGGCATTGGCTGTGGCTGTGGCCGACAGGCTTGGCGGCGAGATTATCAGCGCCGATTCGCGACAGGTGTTCCGGGGTATGGACATCGGGACGGGCAAGGACCTTGACGAGTACCAGATTGACGGGCGCGACATTGCCTGCCACCTTATCGATATCCGCGATGCCGGCGAGGAGTACAACCTGTATCAGTTTCAGAACGATTTCATCAATGCCTACAACACCATCCGCAGGAATGGCCACAGGCCGATTATGTGCGGCGGCACGGGGATGTATGTGGAATCGATAGTGCGGGCCTACCGCCTGCCTGACGCCCCGGTGGACGCAGCTTACCGCGAGGGGCTACAGCAATATAGCGACGAAGAACTGACCGAGCGGCTGGCATCGTACATTAAACTTCATAACCATACCGACACCGAAACCCGCGACCGACTGCTGAGGGCCCTCGAAATACAGGAGTTTCGCCAGCAGAACCCCGACGCATTCACACGGCTGCCGGATATGCGGCACCTTGTCGTAGGCGTCAGCTTTCCGCGCGAGGTGGTCATAGAACGCATAGGCATTCGCCTGCGTCAGAGGCTCGAAAACGGTATGGTCGACGAGGTGCAGCGTCTGCTTGATGCCGGCGTGCCAAGGGAACGACTGCTTAAATATGGCTTGGAATACAAGCATATAACGAGGTTTTTGACCGAGGACTACTCGTATGACGAGATGTTCGAGAACCTTTACACCGACATACGCCGCTTTTCGAAGCGCCAGATGACTTGGTTCAGGCGGATGGAGCGCAACGGGGTGACGATACATTGGATAGACGGGCAAAATGAGCTCAATTCCAAAACCGAGGAAGTGTTAAGACTATATTTTGAAGCAGAAAACGCATTTTCAACCTTTTGAGAATGCAAAAATATTTTTTAACATAATTTTTTGGCATTTAACACAATAAATTAACATTTGCACATACTAAAACAAAAAAAGTTGCGTAGATGTTTGCCCGAATGAAAAATACTTTGTATCTTTGCATTTTGAAACAAAAGTCTAACTAAAACCAATCATTATCGAACAGAATTATCAGTTATTTGTAAACCAAAACATTAGGAGGTTATTATGGACGTAACAACTTGCACACTCACAGACAATGAGTTGATTTTAGGTTACAAAGAAGGTGATTATTCGTGCTTCGAAGTATTACTTTCAAGGTACCAAAGCAAAGTCTATGGCTACATTTTCTCGGTAGTCAAGGACAAGGATGTCGCTGACGATATCTTTCAGGATACCTTTTACAAAGTGATATATACAATCAATTCTGGCTACTACAAGGATGAGAACAAGTTCATCCATTGGGTAATGCGCATAGCCCATAATCTGATTGTGGACTACTTCCGCCGTCTGGGCAAGATGCCGGTTGTCCCCAACCGTCCGGACTGTGATGTCGTCGACACGCTTAGGATTCACGACGACAATGTGGAGAAGCAGATAATGAAAAAACAGACCAGCGCCAATGTCCGCAAACTGGTCAAAATGTTGCCGCCGGAGCAGCGCCGCGTTGTCATCCTGCGCCACTATGGCAAGCTGGATTTCAAGGAGATTGCTGAGCGTACAGGTGTGAGCATCAATACTGCTCTTGGCCGTATGAGGTATGCTATCATCAATCTGCGCCGCTTGGCCAAGGAGCATAATATGTACGTTGAGTTGTAATATTTTTTCATAACAGATTTTGTCCCTTTTTGTTCTCAAAAAGGGATTTTTTTTATTCCTTTTCTGGACCTTTCCTAATGAGGTCGACATAGACGGGCAGGTGATCGCTGTAGCCGCCTATGTAGCGCGGGCCGAGGAAGGTGCGCTTCACCTTCTTGCCAAGGTATGTGTTGTCGTCGGCGAGCAGGAAATCGCTGTCGAACACCTGGCCGGAGTCGGATTGTAGCGCGAGCGGGCAGCGGCTGTTCGGCGTGAGCAGGTTGCGCGAAACGATAATCTGGTCCAAAAACTCCCAGTTGCCTTTGTATTTGTACGACCCTTTGGACCCTTTGTGTGCCATAAGGTTGACGAAGCAGCAGTCGCTGTCTTGCAACAGGTTGCTTTTGATTTCGGGTTCGTTGGGCGATGCGTTGAAGTCGCCCATTGTGACTATGGCCGCTGTCGGGTGCATCGCCGCAAGCGTGTCAAGGGTGTTGCGCAGCTTTTGGGCTATTTCTATCCTATGCACAGCGTTGCCTGAATTGCGTTTCGACGGGAGGTGGTTGACAAGAATGATTAGCGTGTCGCCTTTGTCGGTGACGCCCTCCACCAGCAGGATGTCGCGAGTGAAAAAGCCTTTTGTACTGTCGCTCACGCAGATGTTTTGTGTCAAGCAAGGAGTGAATCTTTCTTTATCATAGAGTAGAGCGTTGTCGATTCCGCGACGGTCGGGCGAGTCAAAGTGGATAAACTTGTATCCGAACCGGCGCAATGCGGTGCCTTGGCAGAGGTCGCGCAGCACCTTGTCGTTCTCGACCTCGGCCAGCCCAACGATAAGAGGTGGCTGCAATTTGTTGTCTTTGCCGACGCCGAGGCTGATAATTGCCTGCGCAAGGTGTTTCTGTTTTTCCCCATAGCGTGCGGACGTCCAATGGTATTGGCCACGAGGAGTGAAATCGTCGTCGAGGCTTGTGCTGTCGTCCCAGATGTCGAACAGGTTCTCTACATTCCAGAAAACCAGTCGATAATGCTCGCTGTTCTGACTTTGGCAGACGAAGCTTGTAGCGATGGAGAGAAACAAAAATGTTAAAAAACGCATTTTGTGCAATAAAAAATATGTTTCTTTGTTATTAAGGCAAAAGTGGTTCCTGACAAGGCAATCAACAACAATTGTTCAACAAAAAATAGTGCTTATGATGCAGACTTACGATTTCAAAAAGGGTCGTCGACCCGTAGGCACAAATACATCTTCGGAATCTGCAAGCACGGTACAACCATCCGCAAGGGTGATTCAAAACATTCTGAACTTTGCGCGTTGTGTGCAAACAGTCAACGTGAGGAATGTGAGGATAAAGTTGTACTTGAATTAACAAAAGCTGAAAAGGCGGCAATGGAAATATTGCCGCCTTTTTTACAGTCTTTCAACCCATTCCTTTATCTGCTGCTCGTCGGCAAGCCGGCACACCAGTAGCGACTTGTCGCGGTAGGCCACCAGATAGCCGTCCAGGCCCTCGACTATGGCCTCCACGCCGTCTTCGACGTTGACGATGCTGTTGCGCGTGTCGGCAATCACGGTCTTGCCTCTCAAGGCGTTGTTGTCGCCGTCCTTGTCGGCGTGAGTGAAGAGCGACCCCCAGGTACCGATGTCGCTCCATCCGAATTCGGCGGGTATGGTGTAGCGGCTCGTCGCGTGCTCCATAACGCCGTAGTCGATCGAAATGTTCTGGCATTCGGCGAACTTGCGGTTGATAAAATCCTGTTCGGCATTGGTGCCATACAGCCCTTTGCCCTCGTCGAAAAGCGCAGCCATATCGGGCAAAAATGAATGGAAAGCATCAAGAATGCCCTGCAGCGACCAGATGAATATGCCCGAATTCCACAGATAGTTTCCTGCGGCGATAAACGCCTTGGCGCGCTCCAGGTCGGGTTTCTCCTTGAAGCCCCTTATGGCTGTCACAATGCCTTCGGCGCAATTCTTATCAGGCAGCTCGATGTAGCCATAGCCCGTCTCGGGGCGGCTTGGCTTGATGCCGATAGTCAGAAGGGCGGAGCTGTGTTGTGGCTGACGCACAAAGTCGAAGCCCGTCGAAATGGTCCTTTGGAAGGATACCTCGTTGAGTACCAGATGGTCGGCAGGCGTGACGGCGACGACGGCGTCGCTGCATTGCGACTGTATGCGATAGCTGGCATAGGCTATGCAGGGTGCCGTGTTGCGGCGCATAGGCTCGCACAGCACCTGGTCGGGACGCAGTTCGGGCAGGTGCGCCAGGACCGCTTCTTTGTAGGCGGCGTTGGTCACGACGAGGAAGTTCTCGGCCGGGACAATAGGCAGAAAGCGCTCGAACGTGCTGCGGATAAAGCTCTTGCCTGTGCCGAGTATGTCGAGGAACTGTTTGGGGTAGTTGTTTTTGCTTAACGGCCAGAAGCGGCTGCCGATGCCGCCGGCCATTATTATGCAGTATTGGTTGCTCATAGTTTTATCAGTTATCGTTTAAAACAATTTGCAAAGGTACGAACTTTTCTTGGACTGGCAAAACTGCAGCCGCATAAAATGCAGAAAAGACCGCACTCGTGCGGTCTTTTCATCTTTCTGCGGAACGATTGTTCCGTGCGTTGGGCAGTGTTGATATTTATTCAGCAACAACAGCTTCGGCCTCAGCGGCACCTTCCTCAACAGCACCTTCGACAGCCTCAGTGGCCTCTTCGGTAGCCTCAGGAGCAACCTCTTCGATAGCGGGCTCAACGGCGGCGGTGGTGTCTTCAGCAGCGGCGTTGCCGTTGCAAGCTACGAATGAGAACATAGCAACAACTGCTAATGCAAAAAATACTTTCTTCATTTTGGTTTTAAATTTAAATTGGTTATTAATTTAATGTTGTTTCGAGCGGCAAAAGTACTACATTTTTCAACGATAGAAGAAAAAAAACTTTTAAAAAATCTTAAATGGTATTCTATCTGTTGTAATTTAAGTACTTATAGTTGTTTTAACATTTGGCGAAATTGCTTGTATTGACTGTTTTTTTACGGAAAGAAGTGTCAAATTTTAACAATTTCAGGTCGCAAATCAAGGCGTGGGGACGATGCCACCGAAGCCCATAAAAGCCATAGCGAGGATGCCGGCGGTGACGAGGGCGATAGGCACGCCCTTCATACCCTTGGGCACACCGGTCAACGCCATCTGTTCGCGGATGCCGGCAAAGATGACCAGCGCCAGGGTGAAGCCGATGGCGATGCTGCCGGCGTAGATGATGCTCTGCAGCAGGTTCATCTCCTTCTGTATCACAAGGATGGCCACGCCAAGCACGGCGCAGTTGGTGGTGATGAGGGGCAGGAAGACGCCGAGGGTCTGATAGAGGGCAGGGGCTATCTTCTTCAGCACAATCTCGACCATCTGCACCAGTCCGGCGATGACGAGGATGTAGGCAATGGTCTGAAGATAAACCAGATTGAACGGCACAAGCAGCAACGTGTAGATGAGGTAGGTCACCAGCGTGGCCAGCAGCATCACAAACAGAACTGCGCCGCCCATACCGAGCGAGCTCTTAACGTCCTTCGATACGCCCAGGAAGGGGCAGATGCCCAGGAATTGGGCCAGAACGACGTTGTTGACAAAGATTGCACCGATGATTAATGCAAAAGGACTTAGTGGATCCATATTGTTCTATTTTTTTGTTTTACAATAATTAAGCCGTTTGACAGCGGGATAAAAGCCACGCATATCAAACGGCAAAATTACGCATAGTTTTTAAACTGTGCAAATTTTTTTCGCTTCGCGGGTTCGAATCGTCGTTGCCGGCTTATGCCACAGGCTCGATCCAGCCGATGGTGTCGCCCTTCTTGACCATAGCGCCCTGCGGCACGCAGGTGTCGGCCAGACGGCCGCCGACGGTCAGCGTTACAGGCATCATCGCGTAGCTGGCCTGAATGGTGCAGAAGGTGTCGCCCTGCTTGTATTCGCGTCCCGGAGCGGGAGGCACCGACTTGTCGTTGAAGTCCAGTTCCCACAGCACCTGGCCCGTGGCCGTGGCCACAACGGGCGTGGCGTTGCGGTAGCGCTCCTTCATATAGTTGGGCATCGTGCCCGGCTCGGCGGCGGGGGCGTTGGAAGCCGAAGCCTTTTCGGCGCGCAGTTTCTCCACCTCCTTGTAGAAGCGCTCCTTGGCGATGCCGCTCTTGTAGTCGCGGTACTGGCGGTCGTGCATAGCCAGCTCAAACAGTTCCTCGTCGTCCTCGCCGCGGTCCCATCCGTTCTGCTCCATCTCCTTGATGTATTCGGGCAGCGCGTCGGGGTAGGCATCCTGCGGCACGCCGTCGTAGAATTCCATTCCCTGCTGTTTGGCCAGCTCCACGATTTCGGGGGCCAGCGGGCCGGGCAGCTTGCCGGCCTTGCCGAGAATCATATTCCAGCTGTCCTTGTCGATCTGGCTGAAACGGGGCTTGCCCTGTGCCATCGACAGCAGGTTCATAACGGCGATGTTCTTGGTATACTGGCTGAAAGGTGTCACCAGCGGCGGATAGCCCAGCATCGGCCAGATGTGCTCCACCTCCTGGAACAGCTGTACGGTCAGCTCCTCGAAGCTCACTTCGGGCTTGCCGCTCTTTTTCAGGGCCATATTGATGGCGCCGTGCACGCCCTTCAGGTCGCTCATCATCGAGCCCATCATACCGCCTGGCAGGCCGCAGCCCACCAGCAGCGACGAGCTGATGCGGTTGGAGGGGTTGATGTAGAGGCCCAGGAAGTCGTCGATGAATTCCTGCGTCAGCCGGCGCGCCTCCATATAGGCGTCCATATTGATGTCCTTGACCAGGAATCCGGCATCTTTCAGCATCGCCTGTACCGAGATGACGTCGGGGTGCACCATACCCCACGACAGGGGCTCCATAGCGCAGTCAATCACGTCGGCACCGGCCTTGGCCACCTCGAGCGTCGAGGCCATCGACAGGCCCGGGCCCGTATGGCCGTGATACTGAACCACTATGTGCGGATATTTCTTCTTTATCTCGCTCACCAGGCGGCCCAGCGTTGCGGGGCGGCCCACGCCGGCCATATCCTTCAGCGCAATCTCGTCGGCGCCGAATTCAACCAGCTTGTCGACAATGCCCATATAGTACTCGACGGTGTGCACCGGCGAGTGGGTAATGCTCAGGGCGGCCTGGCTTATCATTCCAGCCTCCTTGGCATACTTGACCGACAGCTCGAGGTTGCGCGGGTCGTTCAGTCCGCAGAACGAGCGCATAATGTCGACGCCCTGTGCCTTCTTGACCTTCGGCATCAGGCGACGCACGTCGGCCGGCACACCGTACATACGCAGGCCATTCAGGGCGCGCTCCAGCATATGCGTCTGAATGCCAGCCTTGTTGAACTCTTTGGTCCACGCGCGGACTGCTTTGTTGGGGTTCTCGCCATACATCAGGTTCACCTGTTCGAAGGCGCCGCCGTTGGTCTCGATGCGGTCAAAGCAACCCATAGCTACGATGACCGGCGCAATCTTCGTAAGTTGGTCGACGCGAGGCTGATATTTGCCCGACGACTGCCACATATCGCGGTATACGAGGCTGAATTTTATCTCTTTTGACATAGCTGTAATCTATCTAATAATGTAATAAAATGAATTTGAATACTTTTACACCTAAGTTATAAAAATTTTCTCGCACGCAAAATTACTAAATTTTATTTATATAATTCCATTTTTACGAGGAAATATTTTTTGGACGTTGAAAATTATACGAAGAACTTTTTTTTGGCCGTTGAAATTTTCACGGGGAAATGTTTTTTGGCCTCTGCGAAGCCGCCTTCCACGGCCCCAAAATGCCCCGGCGGCGCAAAACGGCCAAAAACGGCACTTTTGCCGAAAAAGTCGTGCAACGCGTTTAAATCCAAGGATTTACAAAACCGTGAAAAAAATTTCAAAAACCTACCGGAAAGCCAATTTTTCGGCTTTTGTAAATACCTCATTATCAATACCAATTACCTATCAAAGTTCACTCAAATTCCTACCATATTTTTACCAAAACCGACCACGGTGGAGTTTGCCAGATTTTTCGTCGGTCGGTGGTGGGGGCAAGGTGCGTCGCGTGCCCCTGCCGCGGTATGCGCCGCGCGGCCGAAAAAGTGGGACAAAAAGCTGCCATTTCGATTTATTTGTGTATTTTTGCAGCGTTGCCCGTTGGGAGCAATGGATTCGAGATTGTCTGTAAAATACTAAAAGCCAATTCGATATTGCTGCGGTTGAATGTTTAACTAATTTCAAATACAAGCTATTATGAAGAAATTTTTCCTTTGTGCAATTGTCGCCCTGCCGCTCTTTTTCGCATCCTGCGCCGGCAACGACGCCAAGACGGCGGCTGTGGCCGACTCGCTGCAAGAGATTATCAACCAGAAAGATGTTGAGATAGACGCTCTTTTCGAGGTCCTTAGCGACATCGAGAACAACCTGACCGAGATTTCGTCGCGCTACAGCCAGGTGGCCACGCTTCGCCAGCAGAACCCCGAGCGCAATGCCGGCGTCAAGGGCCAAATTACTGACCAGCTTGCCGTTATCGAGAGTATGATGTCGCAGAACAAGGCCAAAATCGCCTCGCTCAACAGCAAGATTTCTTCGCTCGGGGCCGAAAACACCAAGCTGCAGGGCTTCATCGAGAGCCTCAACGCACGTATGGCCGAGCAGGAAAACCAGATCAACGCGCTGACCAATGAGCTGTCGATCAGCAAGGAAACCATCAAGAAGCTGTCGGGCAACGTCAGCGAGCTGACGCAGTCCAACCAGGAGAAGGATGTCACCATAGCCCAGCAGGCCGAGGAGATGGCCTATCTGGCCGACCAGTCGCACAGGGCCTACTACGTTGTCGGCAACTACGACGACCTGAAAGCCAAGGGCATAGTGAGCAAGGACGGCGGCTTGATCTTCAAGACCCAAAAGGCCACCAGCAACCTGAATGTGAAGAACTTCAACCTTATCGACAAGAACAAGGTCACCACTATCGAGGTGAACCTGCGCAAGGCCCGCCTGATTTCGAAACACCCCGAAGGCTCGTACGAGTTTGTATACGACGAGGCCGACAGCAAGCTGGCTAAACAGCTTGTAATCAAGGATGTTGAGGCCTTTTGGTCGACTACCGACTTCCTTATTGTCTCGACCAAGCGTTGAGGGGCCTGTTAGAAGTTAAAAGAAGTTAAGGGACAAATGTACCTGCCGGTTACTATTGTCCCTTAACTTCTTTTAACTTCCCTTAACTTCTCTTAACTCCCCAAAAACTTCCCTTTAGTTCCCAATCTCGAACAGTCGCAGGGCGTTGGCGGTGGTGATGGCGGCCACTTCGGCTGTGGTCAGGGCCTTGATTTCGGCCAGTTTTTCGGCCACGCTGAGCATAAAGGCCGGCTCGTTGCGCTTGCCGCGATGGGGGACGGGTGCCAGGTAGGGGTCGTCGGTTTCGAGGACGATGCTGCCGATGGGCAGGGCGCGCACTATGTCGGGGAGCGTCGATTTCTTGTAGGTCAGCGTGCCGCCGATGCCGATCAGGAAGCCCATATCCACGGCCTTGCGGGCGTCGTCGGGCGTGCCGCTGAAGCAATGCATTATGCCCCGCGGATGGTGCCCGTCCAGCAGGGCCAGCTGGCGGAACATTTCGGCGTAGGCGTCGGTTTCGGTGCTGCCATCCTTGCCGCTGCGCAGGTGCAGGACGACGGGCTTGCCAAGCTCGATGGCCCATTCCATCTGTTGCTGCAGGGCTTCGAGCTGCTGGGTGCGGAAGGTTGTGTCCCAATAGAAATCGAGGCCTATTTCGCCGATGCCGACATACTTGTCGGGCTGGGCGAAGAGCCGTTGGCGTGCTGTGGCGAGGGCTTGCTCCCAGTTGGCGTCGACCGATGTGGGGTGCAGTCCCATCATCTGGCGGAAGAGGTGGGGATGCGATGCTGCCAGGGCCTCCTGCCGGTCGTAGCTGCCGGCATCGATGGCAGGCAGCAGTATCAGGCCGATGCCGGCCGCCTGGGCGCGGGCAATGGCCTCGTCGCGGTCGGCGTCGAACTCGTCGGCATAGAGGTGGGAGTGGGTGTCGGTCAGCATTTTTTCGATGTTTTGTCTTGGATGATTTCGGTCAGCAAGTCGTAGAGGGCCAGCATCTTGTCGTCGTCGGCGATGAGGCGTCGCTGGTTGTCGATGGTCTTCTGGTCGCGTCGCCGTGCGGGTCCCGTCTGTTGCTGCCAGAGGCCGCCTTGCTTTATCTTTTCGGCGGTCATAGTTATCAGGGGATGAAGTATTTCGAAGGGGATGTCGTGCTGCTGCAGCAGGTCCTGGGCCAGGGCGTTGACGGCGTTGCCGAAGTTGTTGGTCATAACTGCTGCCAGGTGCAGCCATTGGCGTTGAGCGGTATCGACGCGGAAGATGTGGGAGGACACGGGTTCGAGCAGTTCGCGTATCGTCGCTTCGACTTCGGGCGACGAGCCTTCGATGCAGAAGGGCAACTCGCTGTAGTTCATAGGTATGTCGCGGATGAAGGTCTGCGGCGACCATACGACGCCGTGCTTGCGGCTGATGGGTTGCAGCACGCGGAGCGATACGGAGCCGGCGGTGTGGAGCACCACGGCCTCGCGCATCCGCAGGTCGAGGGCGAGGTCGAAGAGGGCGTCGTCGCTCACGGCAAGGATGTAGATGTCTGCTGTGGGGTAGAGCAGGCTGAGGCGGTCGATGGGTTCGGCAAAGACCTGGTTGGCAAGAGCTTCGGCGTGGTCGTATTCGCGCGACCAAATCTGGAGTATCTGGTGGCCTGCGGCGTGAAAGGCTTTGGCCAGATGTGTGGCTACGTTGCCGGAGCCGATGAAGGTAACGGTTTTCATTCTGCGAAGGTCAGGGCACGTCTGATTTAAACGGCGAATTGTACGAATTAAACGAATTAATATTGAGAAATTTGTTTAATGATTATCCGCAACTATCCGAGAGAACTAAATCGCGTCTCTTCGAGACGCACCTATGGGTTTGTTTCCAAGCCCCACACTGCGAAAATCAGAGATTTTCTTGTATGGGGTTATTAAGATTAAGCCTCTTCGAGGCTTCTTCGGAACAATGCGGATAATCATATTTGTTTTGCAGGTAAAACGCTAATTGAACGAATTTTT
>DFHL01000138.1 GCA_002371315.1 Bacteroidales bacterium UBA3724
CATATACTGTACAACGGGCATAGATGGTCCTGGTTTTTAGGGTTTAAGATATGGGTAATTTATTTGCCTTTTCCGGCGGCGAGGGCCAGGATGAGTCCCAGGGCCACGCCGAGCAGGGCGGCAAAGAGTACCTGGAAGGTGGCGGGCAGGATGAAGGTGATGGTGTGGGCCGGGAACCAGAAGAGGGGTATGGTCTTCTTGATCACGAAGTTCCACTGCACGTCCCAGTTGACCTTGGTGGCGAAAATCTCGCGCATCTTCATCGGGCGCAGCAGGCCGCGGACGGTGCCGCCATTGTCGAGGATATGGATGTCGGTGCATTTGTGGAAGGTCATCATCACTGGGGCGAAGATGCTGTTCATCAGCACGCTGACGGCGAAGGCGACACCGAGTTTGCCCCACGTGAGCTGTGGTGCGGCAAAGAGGGCGGCGGCCTCTTTCCATCCAAGGCTGCCGAGGAAGGCTGGCACGCCGGTCTTGAAGATGACCATCGCCATAGCGATGCACATACCGAGGAAGCCCCACACCATCATTCGCGGGACGATGCCGAAGCCGGGCTCGTTGTAGACGCCTTTGCGGATGCGCAGCGCCAGGCATTCGCCCAGCGTGGCGAGGATGGCGAATTTGAAGAATGCCATAATGTAGGGGTGGTTGGCCGTGGCATTGTTGAACCAGTCGAAGAAGCCCGTGGCGGGAATGAAAAACGGCGTCAATACGGCGACGACGCACAAAATGAGTATCCAATCTTGTTTTTTCATATAATTTTATTTTGTTAATTCGTTAATTTGTTAATTCGTCAGTTGTTAATATTTTTAATTTTTTATCCGTTAATCTGTTAGTTGTGAATGCGTTAGTGTTTTGGCGTGTTGTTGCGTCGGTGGCCAACGCGGATGCAAAAATAAGAAAAAAGCGCCAATAGTATTAAAAAGTCTAAAAAAAGTCGTAATTTTGCAAACTCGTTTGAATGTGTTAATGCGTTAGTGCGTTAGTGCTATAGCGTCAGCCACTAACGCACTAACACAATAACGCACTAACGCAATACAAAAACAAAACATCTATGCCTCCACTTTTTCTCGATCTTGCCATCATTCTCGTCACCGCTGGTGTCATTACCGTGGTTTTCAAATGGTTGAAACAGCCGTTGGTGCTTGGCTACATTGTTGCCGGCTTTTTCATCGGGCCTTATTTCCCGTGGTTTGCCGGCGTGAAGGATGTGGCCAACGTGCACGTGTGGAGCGACATCGGCATCGTGTTCCTGATGTTTGCCTTGGGCTTGGAATTTAGCATCAAAAAGCTGAAGAAGGTGGGCGCGACGGGCGCCATAACGGCCCTGACCGAGCTGGCGATAATGTTCCTGATAGGCTCCAGCGTGGGTCGCCTGTTGGGCTGGCAGTCAATGGATTGCATCTTCCTGGGCTGTATGCTGTCGATTTCGTCGACGTCGATTATCATAAAATCGTTTGAGGATTTGAAGCTGAAGCAGCAGAAATTCACGTCGTCGGTGACGGCGGTGCTGATTGTCGAGGACCTGATTGCGGTGCTGCTGCTCGTCATCCTGTCGACGGTGTCGGTCAGCAAGAGTTTCGACGGTGGCGAGCTTGTGATGAGCCTCGTCAAGCTGGTGTTCTTCCTCATCGTCTGGTTTGTCTTTGGCATATTCCTGATTCCTACGTTTTTGCGCTGGATGAGGCGCTATATGACCGAGGAGACGCTCTGCATCGTGGCCGTGGGTCTGTGCTTTGGTATGGTTGTGATGGCTTCGTATGCTGGTTTTTCGACGGCCTTGGGTGCTTTCGTGATGGGTGCCATCCTTGCCGAAACCATTGAGGCAGACGTTATTCACCGCATCATTACGCCTATCAAGAATCTGTTTTGCGCCGTGTTTTTCGTTTCGGTGGGTATGCTGGTCGATCCGCACATCCTGCTGAAATACCTTGTGCCGATCATTATCATCGCTGCTACAGTGGTGATTTTCAAGTCGTCGGCTGCCACACTGGGCTTTGTGCTGTCGGGCAAGAACCTGAAGACGGCGGTGCAGTCGGGCTTCTGTTTCTGTCAGATAGGCGAGTTTTCGTTCATCATTGCCGGTCTGGGCCTTTCGTTCGGGGTCATCAATCCCGACCTTTATCCCATCATCGTTTCGGTGTCGATCGTAACGACCTTTGTGACGCCGTATATGATTAAGGGGGCGGTGCCTGTGTACAACAAGGTGAAGCCCCGCATTCCGCGCCGCGTGATGGATGCCCTGGAGCGCTACAGCAACTCGGCCAAGCAGACCAACAAGTCGAGCCAGGTGCAAACGTTTCTGAAGAAGCAGTTCTCGTCGATTCTGCTCTATGGTGTTATCAATGTTGCTATCTGCCTGCTTTCGTTCACGTTGCTGAAGCCGTTCCTGAACCGTGTCTTCGTGGCCTCGGACGGTACGGCGTCGCTGTGGGGCAACCTTATCGGTATGATTGCCACGCTGTTGGCCATACTTCCCTTTGTGTGGGCGTTGGCGGTGCGCGGCGTCAACCGCGTGAAGGTCAAGGAGCTGCTGGATTCGCGCGACTACAGTCAGGCTGTCGTCATTCCGGTGCTGCTGCTGCGCTATTTTCTGGCGCTGTTCTTCATCGGTCTGGTCATCGGACGCTATATCCACCTTGCCGTGGGCTTCCTCATCATCCTGGCGGTATTCATAGTGATGATGATGCTGTTTTCGAAGCGCATCATCGCTTTCTATCAGCGCATTGAGAACCAGTTTATTTCCAATTTCAATTCGCGTCAGGCGCAGCAGTCGTTCAAGATCCCTACGCTGCTGGAGAACAATTTCTACCTTGAGCGCATCCCCGTTTCGCAGTATTCGCCTTTTGCCGGACGGCGGCTGATGGACACCAACTTCCGCGAGGACTATGGCATCAACGTGGTGTCGATTGAGCGTGCCGGTGTGGTCCACGACTTGCCTCAGAAAGAGATGCTTATCCTGCCGGGCGACCGCCTGTCGGTGATGGGCAGCGAGGACCAGATAGCCCATTTGCGCACCGTGCTTGACGTGGAGCCGGATATGCTGATTCACGACCATAGCGACAACGAGCTGAATATCTATCGCCTGACGGTCAATGAGAACAACCCCTTTATCGGGCAGACCATCTCGGAGTCCAAGTTCTCGCAGCACTATCACGCAATGATAATGGCCATCGAACGTGGCGGTGAGCAGATACTGAATCCGCGCTCGTACACGCGCTTCGAAGAGGGCGACATCGTGTGGTTCGTCTCACCCGACGAGCTTGACATCCATAAGTTTACGAGGAATTAAGGGCTTGAAGGTTAAAGGGTTTTAAGGTTTTAAGGTTAAAGGGTTTTAAGGTTAAAGGGTTTTAAGGTTTGAGGGTTAAAGTTTCATTCCTTTACGGGGTTGTTGCTGCGCGGCTTTGGTTGACGATGGCCACTCCGGTGACGACGAGCACGGCGGCGGCCACCTTGGTCAGCGTCAGGCGGTCCATACCTGTGGCAATGGCGACGCCGATGGCAATGATGGGCTGCAGGTAGCCGTACATACTGACCAGCGTGGGGCGTATGCGCTGCTGGCCTATGGGGATGAGGAAGTAGGCAATGAAGGTGGCGAAAAACACCAGGAATGCCACTTCCCACCATACGTGCGCCGGCACGGCAAGGAAGTCGGTGGCCGGCAGATGGGGCAGCGTGAAGGGAAGGCTGACGATGAACGAGACGAGGAACATCCACTTCATCAGCGTAATGGAGCTGTAGCGACGTATCAAGGGGCGGCAGGTGCCCAGATAGAGGGCAAAGACGGTGCAGTTTGCGACGCAAAGGACGATGCCCAGAGGCTGTGTGGCTTCGGCACCACCGCCCACCGCCGCACTTTGCAGTATGAGCCACACGATGCCGCCAAAGCTGACGGCGACGCCGAGCACTTTCTTCCAGGTGATAGGCTCCTTGAGGAAGAGGGCGGCAAAGAGCATCGTGAGTATGGGCGTGATGGTGGTGACGATGGAGAGGTCGACGGGTGTGGTGCGCGCAATGGCGTGAAGGAACGTCAGTTGCGGCAGGAAGATGCCGATGATGCCGGCGGCGAATATCTTGAACAGGTCGCGAGGCGGCACTTTTTCGCGCGGAGCGAAGAGCGAGGCCAGCCAGAAGAGCAGGCCCGCAACGAGGGCGCGGATGGAGAAGAGCACTATGGGCGCCAAACCGCCGTCGGTGGCGATGTCGCGGCAGAGGATGATGTTGATGCCAAAGATGGCGTAGGTGGCAGCACAGGCCAGGTGTCCCAGGGCAATGTCTTTGTTCGGTTTCATTTGTAGATGAGGTAGCTCAGTTTGTCCGCGTTGAGGAATTCGTTGGCGAGGGTGCTGATTTCGTCGGCGGTGACGGCTTCGATGTCGCGCTGCATTTCTTCGAGGGTGTCGACGCGGTCGTAGGTCAGGTAGCTTTTGCCGATGGCCTGCATCTCGTTGAGGGGCGACTCGTTGTTGATGGCCATCTGTCCGACGAACTGCTGCTTGGCGTTGTGCAGCTGGGTCGGCGTGAGCGGTGTTTCGGCAAGGTGGTGCAGCTGCTGGTGCAGCAGTTCGATGTACTGCTCGCGGGCATCGCCTTCGATGCCGGCGTAGATGTAGAAAAGGCCGGCGTCGCTGAAGGGGGTGTACTGCGACTCGACGGTGTAGCAGAAGCCGTGCTTTTCGCGTATGGCGACGTTGAGGCGCGAGTTCATAGCCGGACCGCCGATGATGTTGTTGAGCAGCGAGAAGGCCACTTTGCGCTCGTCGAAGGTGTCGGGGGCCTGCCCGCCCACCATAATGTGCATCTGGTGTGTGCGCCGGTTCAGGGTGCGGTCGAACTGGCAGTAGCGCGGCGTTTGCGTGCGGTCGACATCCGAGGCGCTGCAGGGATAGTCGCCGAAGTATTTTTCGCAAAGATAGACGACGCGCTTGAAATCGGCGTTGCCGACGACCGAGATGACCATACGGTCGGTGGTGTAGTTGCACCGCAGGAAATCGAGCAGCCGCTGCTGGGTGAAAAGCTTTACGTTGTGCGGCGTCCCGAGGATGTTGTGCGCCAGGGGATGGCCGTCGAAGATGTACTGCTCAAAGTCGTCGTATATCAGGTCGACGGGGCTGTCCTTGTATGAGTTGATTTCCTCGAGGACGACATCTTTTTCCTTCTCTATTTCCTTTTCCGGGAAGGTGCTGTGGAAAATGATGTCGGCAAAGAGTTCGAGGCAGCGTTCCAGATGGATGGCGAGCGACGAGGCGTAGATGCAGGTTTCTTCCTTGGTTGTGAAGGCGTTGAGCTCGCCTCCGACACCGTCGATGCGGTTGAGGATATGGTACGAGCGGCGGTGCTCGGTGCCTTTGAAGATGGAATGCTCGATGAAGTGAACCATTCCTTCGTCGCGGCCACGCTCGTCGCGCGAGCCTACGTTGATATACACACCGCTGTGTGTCACTGTCGAATTGTTTTGGCGAAAGACTATCTTTATGCCGTTATTGAGAGTATGGTATTGATACAAAACTATTAAAATTGAGAATTGAAAACTGATATTATATATTCGCTCACCGCCTTCTGCTCATTGCTTTCCGTTTCCCGCTTTCAGCTCTCCGCTCTCCGTTTTCCGCCTCCACGGCCGCCATCAGGCAAAGGAACAGCGTCGAGAAGACGCATCCGGCCAGTGTTTCGAGGGTGTCTTCGGTGATGAAGGATATGAGGACGATGCAGACGAAGGCCAGCACTGCCGGTACGCGGAGCAGGCGCTGGCGGCGGAGGGCGTAGACAAAGAATGCCGTGATGATGGCAAAGCCGATGATGCCGAAGGTGACAAGGAAGGTAAGATACTGGTTGTGCGCGTGCTTGTATGTCCCTTGCAGCGGCGACTGGCTGTCGGCAAGCTGCTGATGGCAGGCATCGACCACGTCGCCCGTGCCGGTACCGAAGAGGGGGTTGCTGCGGAACACCTTCCACGCGTTGCGCCACAGTTCGAAGCGCTGCAGCATAGTGAAATCCTTGACGGCGCCAAAACTGCGGTAGCATTCGTATTCGAAGAACATAACGTAGTACATCTTGCGCAGCGACGAGCCGCTGACGTAGACGGGATTGGCGATGCCGTGCTCTATGGCGCGTATGTCGTCGTCGTCGAGCAGGGTCATACCGACGCTGTCCTTGGTGGTGCCCAGCGCGTTAAGGTAGCGCAGCAGGGTCGGGTAGACGGTATAGTCGTTTTGGGTGGTGTCGTATAGGCCCATCGTGCTTCGCTTGGCCCATTCGCGCTCCAGTTCGGCCTGGCAGATGTAGTTGTTGATGTAGTTGCCGTTCTCCATCAGGCCGTCGTCCTTGTGCTGGTATGGGTTGCCGTTGACGGTCGTGGGGCGCAAGGGGTCGTTGGCCAGAGGCACGGGAGTGTAGTAGTCGTTGTACATCCCCACCGACACAAGAAGGGCCACCGCCGCAACTGTCAGCAACAGGGTGAAAGCCCCAAAGGCGACCACCCGCGAGCGGATGCGTTTCCAGTAGACGGCAAGCATTATGACGGCGGTGACAAACAGCATCACGAAGGCGGTGTAGGAGCGTATCTTGAAGAGGAAATCGACCAGCAGGACCGCTACCACCAGCATCAGCCACAGCAGCCAGTCGGTGTACGGCTTTGCGACCCTTCTGGAGCGTTCGATGCCAAACCAGGCGATGACCACCAGGGCCAGGCAAACATTCATCGCGAAGCGGATATGCGAAATGAAAGGCACAATCTGGCGGTAGGGCAAATCGGGGATGACGGCCAGCCGGATGCGCCCGATGACGGTGGCTACAAAAACCGTGGCGACAAAGGCGAAAAGCAAGGCCGTCAGCTGCTTGCGGTTGAGCGGCCGCGACGTCAGCACCACCAGCGGAATGGCCAGCAGGGGCAGCTTGCGGAAAATGTCGCCCCAGCCGTAGGCCGTGTTGGTGCTTCCCAGCATCCACAGCAGATGGACGGCCATCAGCACAAGGAATGCCCACAGCAGCGGACTGCGCCGCGCGCGGTCCCACTTGGCACGCATATCCCATTCCAGCGCCCAGTTGACGGCCAGAAGGATCTCCATACCGCTCATAAAGAAGTTGCTGACGGACTGTGAACCCGCCAGTACGACAAGCAGCAGGAAATAGATTGCGCCGTGAACCGTGAGCCGCCACGAGGCGTTGTCTCTTCTGTCCGCGACCGCTGGAAAATATGACTTGAGCAAATCCAAGGTTGATCAGGGGTTGGTTAAGGGATTATACGTTTTCCGCCGTTTCACTTCTTCAGCGTCTTGTTGTACAGGGCTTTGTCCTTCAGCACTTCGCAGGCTTTCAGCACGTCGGGGTCGGTTATCAGCGAACCCTCGAGGCGGCCGGCGGCATAGTAGTAGCGGACAAGTATTTCGGCTTTGAGCATCTCGCTGATCTCCTTGCGGAACTTGGTCAGGTCGTCGGCCTTGTCCTTTTTGAGCTGTGCCTCAAGCTGTTCGATGTTTTGCGACAGAGCCTCGTAGTAGTTCTCCTCCTTGGCCACATCCTTCAGCTCCTTGAGCATCTGCTCCGTAGAGGTCGAGTAGCTGTAGTCCTTGTCGGACAGGTACTGGCGGAAGTCGTCGTAGATGGCGTCGGTGATCTGGAATTCGGCGGGCGAAGCGATGGTGGGATGGCTCTTGACGAATTGGGTCACATAGTTGAAGATGTGGAACTTGGCCACCAGCGTCGTCGCAAGGGCCGACATATATTCGGGCTCCACCTCGATGTCGGGCTCGATGCCGAAGCCGTCGTATACCGTGCGGCCGTTCAGGGTCTTGAAGGCCGTCTTGAGCGAGTCGGGCACCTTGGTGGCACGGCCGTTCTCGTCCTTGTGGCTGTAGTCGAGGGCCTGGATACAGCGTCCGCTGGGGATGTAGTATTTCGACACGGTCACCTTCATCTGGCTGTTGTAGACCAGTGGCAGCACGTTCTGTACCAGTCCCTTGCCGAACGAGCGCGACCCGATGATGACGGCGCGGTCCAAATCCTGCAGGCTGCCCGCCGTGATTTCGGAAGCCGAAGCGCTGTATCCGTTGATGAGCACAGCCACAGGCATTTCCGTGTCCTCGGGGTTCATACGAGTATAGTTCTTGGTGTTCTTGGAGGCGATTTTGCCCTTGGTCTCGACAATCAGCTGGCCCTTGCGGACAAAGATGTTGACCAGGTCGACGGCCTCGTTCATCAGGCCGCCGCCGTTGTTGCGCAGGTCCAGAATGAAGCCCGCCATAGCGGGGTTTTCGCGTTTCAGGCGGCTGAAGGCGTCGCGCACGTTCTTGGCGGCATCCTGCGTGTATTCGTCCAGCTTGACGTATCCGATATTGCCCGGCAGCATACCGCTGTATGGCACATTGGGCAGCTTGATTTCGGCGCGCGTTATGGTTTTCTCGAAGGTCTTGCCGTCGCGTTCCAGCTTCAGTGTCAGCGACGTGCCGGCCTGGCCGCGCATCGCCGAACTGACGTCGGCATTGTTCTTGCCCTCGGTCGAAACGCCGTTGACGGCCAGAATGCGGTCGCCGGCGCGCAGACCCGCCTTGTCGGCCGGCAGGTCCTTGTAAGGCTCAGAGATATAGATCTTGTCGCCCTGTTGGTGTATCAGCGAGCCGATGCCGCCATATTGGCCCAGCAGCTGCAGCTTCACGTCCTCCATATCCGACTCGGGATAGTAGACCGTATAGGGGTCGAGCGACGACAGCATCGCGTCGATGGCCTTCTTCATCGTCGCGCCAGGGTCCACATCGTCGACATAGTTG
>DFHL01000084.1:0-954 GCA_002371315.1 Bacteroidales bacterium UBA3724
CTGTACAACGGGCAGTGCTGGTGGGTCGAAAACGGGGTTTTGCGTCGCCGTCGGCGGGGGCGATTTTTTTCGGGAAATTGTGCGAGTTGGATTGGTTTCTGAGGCAGAAATTGGCCGTTTCCGGGAGTGTGGCGAGGTGTTTTTTTGACGATTTTTTAACATTGCAACTTGCTGATTGTGCGACGGTGGGGCGCGAAGTGTTGATTATTTGCCGCGATTTTTTTCTGCCGTGTCGCGAAAAAGGAGTATTTTTGTACCCCGTAGTTCATTTAATTATAACCATCTCCTTGCTGGCGTGCCTCGGTGCTGCCTCAAGGGTTAATATTTGTTTTTTATGAAACACGGTTTCGACAACGAAAAGTATCTCAAAATCCAGTCCGAACACATCAAGGAACGCATCTCGAAGTTCGGCGACAAGCTCTATCTTGAATTTGGCGGCAAGCTGTTCGACGACTATCACGCCAGTCGCGTACTGCCTGGTTTTGAACCAGATAGTAAGCTGAAGATGCTGATGCAGCTGCGCGACGACGCCGAGATTGTCATCGCCATCAGTGCCCGCGACATCGAGAAGAACAAGGTGCGTGCCGACCTTGGCATCACCTACGACGACGACGTGCTGCGCCTGCGCGACGAGTTTGGCAGCCGCGGCCTGCTGGTCAGCGCCGTCTGCATCACGCAGTATCACGGCCAGCCCAGCGCCCAGGCCTTCCGCGAGCGCCTTGAAAGGCTGGGAATCAGCGTGTACTATCACTACCTCATCGAAGGCTATCCCACTAATGTCGACCTTATCTGCTCGGACGAGGGGTTTGGCCGCAACGAATATATCCGCACCAGCCGTCCGCTGGTGGTGGTGACCGCGCCGGGTCCGGGCAGCGGCAAGATGGCCGTGTGCCTCAGCCAGTTGTATCAGGAGAACCGCAAGGGCGTCAAGGCCGGCTATGCCAAGTTTGAGAC
>DFHL01000084.1:1006-1891 GCA_002371315.1 Bacteroidales bacterium UBA3724
AAGTTTGAGACCTTCCCGATATGGAACATCCCGCTGAAGCACCCCGTCAACGTGGCCTACGAGGCCGCCACGGCCGACCTGAACGACGTCAATATGATCGACCCCTTCCACCTTGACGCATACGGCGTTACGACGGTCAACTACAACCGCGACATCGAGATTTTCCCCGTCCTCAATGCCATCTTCGAGGGCATCTATGGCGAGAACCCCTACAAGTCGCCCACCGATATGGGTGTCAATATGGCGGGTTTCTGCATCTGCGACGACGAGGTGTGCTGCAAAGCTTCGAAGGACGAGATTATCCGCCGCTACTATGCCGCCCTGTGCAAGTACGCCCAGGGGCGCATCCCCGAGGCCGAGGTGGACAAGAACGCGCTGCTTATGAAGCAGATGAAGGTCACCACCGACGACCGCCACGTGACCGTTGCCGCTCGCGAGCGTGCCGAGCGCGAGGGTGCCCCGTCGGCGGCGATGGAGCTTGAGGACGGCACCATCATCACGGGCCATTCGAGCCCCTTGCTGGGTGCCTGCGCGGCTATGCTGCTCAACGCAACCAAGCATCTGGCCGGAATAGACCACGACGTGAAGCTGATAGCGCAGAGGTACATCGAGCCAATCCAGTACACGAAGACGAGCCTGCTGCACGGCAAGAATCCGCGTCTGCACACCGACGAGGTGCTGCTGGCGCTGTCGATGTTGAGCCTGTCGGACGAAAACTGCCGCCGGGCCCTCGACACGCTGCCGCAACTGAAAGGATGCCAGGTGCATACGACGACGATGCTGGGGGAGGTGGACCTCAAGATATTCAAGAAACTGGGTGTCGACGTCACTTCCGACCCGCAACCGAAAAAGTGAATGGTGATTAGTGACCAGTGAATAGTGACC
>DFHL01000084.1:1935-18434 GCA_002371315.1 Bacteroidales bacterium UBA3724
GAATAGTGACCAGTGACACGAACGCGCTCGTTTCACAGGTCACTGGTCACAGGTCACTACTTAAAGATATAACCAATGAAAATAGGAGTAATAATAGCAATGGATATTGAGTATCGGCAGATGCGCGATGCTCTTGGCGGCGACACGGGCCGTATGGGAAACAACGATATCGTGCTGTGGCAGTGCGGCATAGGCAAGGTCAATGCCGCTGTTGGCACTATGCGGCTTGTGGCTGAGCACCACCCCGATGCCATCATCAGCACAGGCCTGGCCGGCGGCATCGACGAGGGGATGCAGGTGATGGATGTGCTGGCGGCGTCGCAGTGTGTCTACCACGATGTCGACTGCGGCACGGGTCTTGGCTGCCAGTTGGGCCAGGTGCAGGGCCTTCCGGCACGTTTCGACGCCGACGCGCGCCTGCTGGGCCACGCCACCGAGGTGCCCACGGCGCCGGGCGAACGCCTTGTCAGGGGACTTATCTGCACTGGCGACCAGTTCATTACCGACCGCGGCAGGCAGGCTGCCATCAAGGGCAACTTCCCCGACGGTATGGCCTGCGATATGGAGAGCGCTGCCATCGCCCAGACCTGTTATCTGCTTGGCGTGCCCTTCCTGAGCCTGCGCGTCATCAGCGACACGCCGGGCCGCACCGACAACCACCAGCAGCAGTGGGAGGATTTTCTGGCCTCGATGTGCGACAGGTCGTTCCACTTCGTGAAACGCTATCTGGAAACGATGAGTTAGTGACCAGTGACCAGTGACCAGTGACACGAATGTGTTCGTTTCACAGGTCACTTGTCACAGGTCACTTATCACAGGTCACTTATCACAGGTCACTTATCACAGGTCACTTGTCACAGAATCTTTAATCTTTAAACTTTACAAATGGAAGTAATACAAAGTTTTACAATCGACCATACCCACCTGAAACCGGGTATCTATGTTTCGCGCGAGGACAAGGGTTTTACCACGTTCGACCTGCGAATCACCGAACCGAATAAAGAACCCGCCGTGGCTCCCGCTGCCATCCATAGTATGGAGCACCTTATGGCCACTTGGTTCCGCAATTCGCGCGTCAAGGACGATGTTGTGTATGTAGGGCCAATGGGTTGTCTTACAGGTATGTATCTTATTATGACTGGGAAATACAGTGTTGAAGATATACGCCAGCTCACGATTGAGTGCCTGGAGTGGATGCTGACCCAGACGAAAGTGCCCGCCACAACGCCCGAAACGTGCGGCAACTGTCTGCTTCACGACCTGCCGATGTGCAAGTGGGAGAGCGCCCGCTATCTTGACCGTCTGAAGAATGATTTCCACAGCGAATACACTAAGCTTCAGGTTACTCTGGCTGACGGCAAAGTCTTTGCCGACGCTTGATTAAAAGTGAACTCCAATAATTATTTTAATCGGCGAATTGTTCGAATTTAACGAATTAATATTGAGAAATTTGTTTTGCAAGCAAAGCGCGAATAAAAGAATTTTTAGAGGTGTTCTAAAATTTTTTTTCTGTCTTGCGCAATATTTTTGCAAATTCTCGTTTACTATGTCGTGAATGATGCAAAAAGAATGCACTTGTATAGTTGATTGGCCCCGTAGTTCAGCTGAATAGAACGTCGGATTCCGGTTCCGAAAGTCGTGGGTTTGAATCCCGCCGGGGTCACAACGGAGATGTGAATAGTGATGAGTGACCAGTGACACGAACGCGCTCGTTTCACGGGTCAGGGGTCACTGGTCACTCATCCATAACTTAATTTTTCCGAAAACGGAGAGGATTTTTGTAAAAAGTGACCTGTGACAAGTGACAAGTGACACGAATGCGCTCGTTTCACGGGTCACTGATCACAGGTCACTCGCCACTGGCCGCAGGCCACTTATACACATTGTTTTATCTTTGGCATTGGTGTGTCCCGATAAGCCAAAATCGGCCTGCGCAGAAATAAAATCTGCCAAAAACAGTTCCAAATTTATTTTTATTTGTATCTTTGCAACCGTAATTGTGGTATTTTTGCTGCAGGGCAAAAACACTCACAATCAGTTAATCCAACGACAGGTTGTCTGAAAATGGATGTTTTCAGTAGTCTGTCGCACAGTGCATTAACGCTATTCAATTTTAAGTGACAAGTGATATGTGACAAGTGACACGAACTCGCTCGTTTCACAGGTCACAGGTCACTGTTCACAGGCAACAGGGAAATAATTAATAATAAATAACAATCAACTATGAAGAAATTAGTACAATTTCTAATCATCACGGTATTCTTGTTTGTACCGGGTCTTATTCAGGCACAAAGTCTGTCGCAGTATGGTTTCGAGACAGGCATAGACTCCTCAAAATGGGTGGATATGACGACGTCTACGCAGATTCTGGCACCTTCGAATGCCGATGGTGCCGTTTCGCAGCTGGAGGATATCGGGTTTGCATTTCCTTTTGGAAGTCAAACCTATACGCAGTTTTCTGTCAACACTGACGGCAACCTGCGGCTTGGCAGCGAGGTGACAGGGGCTTCGGTATACAGTCAGCCGTTCGAAGCCAATAACGCGAATATAGACAACCCCAAAATCACGGGTTTTGGATGTGATGGAT
Source organism: Bacteroidales bacterium UBA3724 (assembly GCA_002371315.1). Lineage (GTDB taxonomy): Bacteria > Bacteroidota > Bacteroidia > Bacteroidales > P3 > Colimorpha. The sequence goes on from DFHL01000084.1 coordinate 4,523, forward strand.
ATGGCGCTTCTGGATCTCATTACGTCAAGAAGTTGCTTGTTGAAACAAACGACGACACGATGCTTGTCGTCGAGTTCTGTATGGGAACATACAATACAACTACTCGCAATCAGTTGTACAAGTGGCAGATACACCTCAATGCCAATGGCAATGTCGACATTGTCTATCCTGGTGCTTCGGGCATACCAGCGACGGCACCGGCGCCCTCACGTCAGTGTGGATTGTGCATCAATTCATCTGATGGTTGGACGGTTTCGGCCAACCACATTGCAACGCATTTCACAGATGGCGAAGAAGAGGAAATACCTATGAGCACGTGGCCGGATGCTGGGCGCTATTATACTTTTTTGCATCCCAGCAATGTCAGCTGTCCGGCGCCGCTCATCCTTGCTCTCGATGTGGAACCGACATCGGCTACATTGACGTGGACACCCGGTGGAACGGAAAGCTTGTGGGCATTGTCGATTAACGGCAATACGGTGATTGTCAGCGACACTACTTATACGTTTACTGGTCTGACGGCCAATACGAACTATTCTGTTTCGCTGCGGGCGATATGTGGAGCGGGAGACACGAGCTATATGATGGTGCAGTCATTCCGTACTGCTTGCGCTTATATAAGTATACCTTACAGTTATGGTTTTGAAGATGTTGATATGGATGGTAAGTCTTACGAGGACTTTGGTGTGGATTGCTGGGCGCGTCACACCAGTGAGATGTACGGCAGTGGATATCCCAATGTTATCGAAGACTCGATGCGCTGCCACAGTGGCGGAAAGGGACTTGTGTGGTATATGAGAAACTTCGGCAAGACACCTGAAGTGTACCCGATAGAGGACCCCGAGAACCCAGTCCCCGCGGTTGTTGCAAGTGGCAACTACCAGTTTGTTGTCCTTCCGGGTGTCGACACGAGCCAGTATCCTGTCAATGGCTTGAGCCTTGAATTCTGGGCCCAGAGGGGTGATCCGACGCATCATCCCAAGTTTATGATTGGTGTGATGACCGACCCGAACGACCTCTCCACATTGACGCTGGTGGACAGCGTCGAGGTGGACGGTTCGGACTGGGGAAAATACGTGGCGTACCTTGCGGGCTATCAGGGTACAGGCCGCTATGTGGCATTGGGAGCCATCAATCCCGAATCGGAATGGGGGGCATTTGTGGATGATATCACCCTCGATGTGATGCCCTCTTGCCCGTTCAAGAGCGAGCTGTCGGTCGACAGCGTCGGCACTGACTTTGTCAGCGTCAGCTGGCATCAGTATGGCAACGAGTCGGGTTGGCTGGTCTATATGAACGGTCAAATCGTAGGTTCGACCACCGGCACCGCTTACAGGGTAATGAACCTTACGGAGAACACACCCTACACATTCGAAGTGGCTGCGCTGTGTGGCTCTGGCGACACGAGCATTGTGGGTGCAAAGGTCAATGCCGTTACGTCGTGTGCCAGCTCGTGCAGTTATCAGATGACGTTTGTCAACCCCAACGGCTACGCCTGGAACAATGGTGGCATTACGATGGTGATGGGTTCGAACAGCGTCGAATACAGGATGAATGCGGATACGTTGAAGACGGTGCAGGTGGAGGTCTGCAAGGGTTATCCGCTTGATCTGATATATTCATCGTATTATTCGTATTGGAATTCGTTCTACTTTATAAATGGTACGACGGGCGATACCGTTGCGTCGTTTGTGGATGGCAGCCAGATGGAACCGGGAGTGTCGTTCTACCATAACGAAAACCCCTGTCCGACCTGTGGCTTTGTGGTAGGGTTGACCTGCGTCGACTCGTCGGCAACCCAAGCCACCCTCGAGTGGTCGCAAGTGGGCGGCGAGGCCGACGGCTGGCAGGTGAGATATGTGAATGAGCATACCAACATCGTGCTCGATACCATTGTCTACGACACCGTGGTGACGCTTACGGGCCTCAATCCTTCATCGCCATATAGCGTCATTGTCGTAGCCGGTTGCAACGACACGCTGCCGTCGCCCGCCGACACGGTCCGCTTCAGCACGCCGACGCTGTGTGCTCCGGTTAGCGGACTTGCGCTGGATACCAACACGGTTCCCATCACCACGGCCGACATCGTCTGGAACCCCGGCGGCAGTGAGAACTCCTGGAATGTGAAGTATGTCGCCGATGGAGAGACCGACACGGTTGTGTACCAGAATATTACAACGCCCAGATATACGCTGACGGGCCTTACACCATTGAAAACCTACAACGTTTACGTCCAGTCGGATTGCGGTATCGAAATGGGAATTGGCAGCTGGAGACTTTTGACCTTCAATACCCAGCGCTGTGCAGAATATTGCGAATACGAGATGCATCTTGCCGATTCGTACGGCGACGGCTGGAACGGTGCCTCGATAGCCATAACGCAGGGCCAGTGGAGCCAGACGGTGACGATGTCGACTGGCAGAACCTACGACACCACCATCTCCGTCTGCCAGGGTGAGCCGATATCGTTCAAATTCAATTCGGGACGCTATAATGGCGAATGCTCGTTCCAGATCATCGACCAGAATGGCGACACCGTTTTTGCCTCCTACAATGCGTCGTCGCTCTCCACCACTCAGCCTTTCTTCACGCACCCCAACCCCTGTTCGCCGTGCGGTTTTACTTCCGACCTCGCCTATGTCGACTCCTCGTCCACTTGGGCCGCTTTTGCGTGGAATTATTATGGCTCGTCCAGCAGTTGGATGGTCCGCTATGTCGCCGATGGAAGCACCGACACGCTTACCCTGACCACCGACACATTGGCAGTGACGCTCAACAACCTCGTTCCAAGTACGCAATACAAGCTCTATGTGCGTCCCGTGTGTGCCGATGGCGCCCACTATCTTGTGGATTCCTTGTCGTTTGTCACAATGGGCGGCTGTGTCGCCCCCAGCCACCTCATTCTTAGCGACACCACCGAGACGGGCGTCACCCTTTCCTGGCGCGCCGATATGCAGCAGTGGAACCTCAAGTATGTACCCGCCGGCACTACCGACACCCTCTTTGCTGGCAACCTGACGACGCCGTCCTATACCTTCAGCGGACTTGGTTATAATACATTGTATCATATTTATCTTCAGAGCGCCTGCGGCAGCGATGGCAATAGCAGTTGGACAAACATTGACTATACCACCTCGCCGCGTCCCATAACGCTGCCTTACAATGAAACCTTCGACAGTGTTCCCAGCAACGAATATCTGATTCTTCTGAACGGAACGCAGCCCAACTACTGGACCGTAGGCACCAGCTCCAATGGAACCCGAAGCCTCTTCATCACCAATGACGGCTCCTCCAACGGCTACAACAAGTCTTCTCAATCCACCGTCTTCGCCTACGCTCCCATTCGATTCACAGAGCAAGGTCTGTGCCAGTATTCCTACGACTGGCAATGCTACGGCGAAACCACATACGACTATCTCCGCGTCGCCCTCGTGCCCGCATCCGTTGCGCTTACCCCAGGAAACACCACCGGCTGGAACTACAATGCACTCCCCTCGGGCAGCATAGCCCTCGATAATGGTGGCAAACTCAACCTCAGCAACAACTGGACCACCGTCACCGGCTCCTTCGCCGTCGATTCCAGCATCTACGCTACCAACTGGAACCTCGTCTTCTATTGGCGCAACGACGGCAGCCAGGGTTCCAACCCCGCTGGTTCCATCGACAATATCTCGCTCAATATCCCCTCGTGTCAGACACCGGCCGACCTCGCCGTCCTCGACAGCTCCATAACCAGTGCCACCCTCACCTGGTCGCAGTACGGTACACCCGGCGGATGGACCGTAAGCTATCTCGCTGATGACTCCACCGATACCCTTAGCGTCACCACCGACACCGCTCTCGTCACCCTCGCCAACCTCGCGCCAGCCACCACCTACACCGTTTGGGTGCAGACACAGTGCGACTCGGGCGATGTCAGCAATGCAGCTGCCATCTCCCTCAAGACCCTTTGCGACTACGCCGATGTGCCGTACTATACCGGGTTCGAATCCTCCAACCGCTTCCCCGACTGCTGGTGGCGACATACAACCTTCAACAGCAACTACTATCCCACCATCAGCTCCTCATCCTCCTACGCTCACAGCGGCAACCGCTACATCTACGTCTATCAGTACTACACCACGCAATCCTGCGTCGCTCTGCCTCCGTTCCAGAACCCCGCCAACCTTCAGCTCTCCTTCTATGCCAAATACGAAAACTATCCCGTCACCGTCGAAGCCGGTGTGCTCGAAGGACACTCATTCATTCCCGTCGACAGCGTCGCCCTTCGCACTGACTATCCGCTCAACCCCTACATCATCCCTCTCTCCGACTATACCGGCAACGGACACCGCATCGCTCTGCGCTTCAAAAACAACACCGGATACGGCTATTGCTATCTCGACGACATCACGGTCGAAACCATTCCGCCCTGTCCTCTCGTCGACAGCCTCGTCGCCAACGCCCTCTCCGACAGCTCCGCACACATCTCCTGGTTTGATACCGTCGCCAACGCCTGGAACCTCAAGTATGTCCGCATCGGCTCCACCGACACCCAGTTCGTCTACAACGCCACCACCAATGCCACCCTCCTGAATTCCCTCGCCGACAACTCCAATTATTACGTCTATGTCCAGGCTGTCTGCGGCAATGACGGCGTCGGCAATTGGCTGAAGGCCACCTTCTCCACCCCCTGCGCCCTGCGCACCGTGCCCTTCTTCCAGGATTTCGAAAACGCTGGCAACACGCTGCCTTCCTGCTGGTCTACCTCAAACTCCGGCTTTACCTCTATCTACTCCTATTCCGGCTATTCTCATAGCGGCACCCGTACGTTGTATATACGGCCCTACAACGGCGAGAGCGATGTCGTCCTGCCTGAGTTCGCCAATCTCAACACGCTGATGCTTACCTTCTTCGCCAAAGCCACCTCGCTCAACTATCTGCCCGATACCGTCGAAGTGGGCGTGATGGAAAACGGCGTACGGGTGCCGGTCAGCTATATCGGCATTTCTGATGTCTTCCCCAACGACCCCTATCTCGTATCCTTCGCCGGATATTCAGGCTCGGGCTCGCACCCCTACATTCGCGTAAAGTCCCGCAACTCCTCCTCTGCACAGGTCCACTTCGACGATATCGCACTGAACACCATTCCCGAATGTATGCCTGTCAGGGGCATCAATGTCGCCTGCCTCAATGCCGACTCCGCCACCCTGCAATGGCTGTCCACAGGCTCCGAGTCGGCTTGGAACGTCAAGTATATCGCCAACGGCTCCTACGACACCGCCACACTCCAGGTGTTGCAACCCGAGGTACATCTGCAGCAGCTACAGGCCTCGAACGTCTATACCGTCTGGGTGCAGGCGGCCTGCGGAAACCGCACGACCCAGTGGAACAGCTACTCTTTCACCACCCCTTGCAACTACTCCGATGTGCCTTACTCAATGGACTTCGAGTCTGAAGGCTACAACCGTATGCCTTCTTGCTGGAACTCCCTGCGAACCACCTCCGCCTTCGCTACCTCGGGCTCCGGCTATGCCAACTCGGGACAGCATTATCTCTATCTCGTCCCCAACAACGGCAACCTCGACACCGCCACCATCCTCCTACCGCCGTTCCAGAACCCCAGCCAGCTCCAGGTGCGCTTCTATATCCGCATCGGCTCCGGCATAGGCGCAGCGTGCGAGGTCGGCGTCGTCGAGGGCGAAAACCGTTTCGTCGCTGTCGACACCGTCGCAGTCTCTTCTGAATATCCCACCGACCCCTACGTCGTCCCACTGGACGCCTACCAGGGCAGCGGCGTACGCCCCGCATTCCGCCTCTACGGCGGCAGCATATACTATGTCGACGATGTCGCCGTCGAACCTATCAACAACTGCCCCTTCGTAACCGCTATCACCGATAGCGGCAACTTCGACCGCGAAACTACCGTCAGATGGACCCCCGGCGCTAACGAGTCCTCCTGGAATGTCAAGTATGTGCCCGAAGGCTCCACCGACACGCTCCTCACCTCGACCTCTGTCCCCAGCGTCGTCCTTACCGACCTCATCGGCAACTCTAACTACTACGTCTATGTTCAGGCCGTCTGCGACTCCACTCATTCCAGCATCTGGAATTTCCGGCAGATCTCTGTCCCCTGCGAGTTTGTCGAACTGCCCTATCAGCAGAATTTCAATGATTACGAGCTGCCCTCCTGCTGGGCCACAATGCCAGCCTCTTCGGGCAACGTCTTTGTCAGCTCTTCCTATGCACACGAGGGCAACTATTCCCTCTATTTCTACTATGCCCATTCCGCCATACTGCCTCCAATGCGCAACATCAGCTCGCTTCAGCTCTCTTTCTTCGCACGTACCGTAAGCAGTACCCCCAGTATGATGGCCGTAGGCGTTATGGAGAACGACAGCTTCGTCCCTGTCGACACTCTCACCGTCTCCAACAGCTACCCCACAGACCCATTCAAGGTGAACTTCGGAAACTATTCCGGCAACGGCAACCGCATAGCTCTGCAACCCCTAAGCACCTATGCCTATTATGTCGACGAACTGCTCGTCGACGACACCTCGGCCTGCCAACTGCCAACCGACCTCTCCCTCTCCGCTATCACCGCACACTCCGCCTCTCTCCACTGGACCGCCGGCAGCTCCGCCAGCCAGTGGAACGTCAAGTATGTCGCCAACCGCGGCTCGCAGAACGACACCGTACGGCTCGACCCCACCGGCAATAACACCATTACGCTTTCTCCTCTCTCGCCCAATACCATCTACCACGTCTATCTCCAGTCCGTCTGCGCCGACAATGGTAGCAGCACCTGGCGCAAGCTCACCTTCACCACCGACACTTGCCAAGGTTCGCTGACCCAGTTAGACACCACCATCTGCAACGACAGCTATCTCCTCTTCGACGGACGCTACCATTACTCTACCGGCGTCTACAGCTACAACCACATCTCGCAGGTCGACGGCTGCGATAGCATAGTCCGCCTCAACCTCACTGTCAACCCTGCACACCGTATTACGCTGTACGACACCGTCTGCCGTGGTACACACTACATCGACCGAGGATTCGACATCGTCACCGATTCTATCGAAGTCACCACCGTCTACGACACACTCTTCTACCAGACGGCAGCAGGATGCGACTCCAACACCATCCTCCGTCTTCGCGTCGTGCCCGTCGAGCTGGGCGACTTCACCTACATCACGCCTCTCTTCAACCATCTTCAGACTTCTTACCCCGTCAACTTCAGCTGGACCGCAGTGCCCGGAGCCACTCACTATGACCTCTATCTCTGGGACACCGCATCGCCTCAGCCCGCCACACCGCTGCTCAGCGGCATCAGCTCTACCAGCGTCTCTATGCCGACCCTCGGCAACAACAGTGGCTACTTCTGGCGTCTCCGCGCCTACAACGAGTGCGCCGAAAAATGGTCGGCCGTCCGTAACCTCAATGTGATGGTCCAACCGGCTCTCACCACGCGCTATCCCAGTCTCGACTTTGGCGAAGTGGCTATCAACGACGCAGTCCGTCGCCCCATCAGCGTCTACGGTACCGCATTGACCGAATCTATCAACATTCAAATCATCGGCACCGACGCTGACGTGTTCGCTGTCGAACCGTATGCCAACTTCGACTCGCTAACGGGCGGAAGCATCAACGTCACCTTCCATCCCGACCGGCTCCAGGAGAATTTCAGCGCCGCCATTGTCTATACGTCGGCTTCGCTGACAGACACAACAGTGCTCTCGGGCAGCCTGGCCAACTTCTTGAACTTCACCGCTCGCGCCGACGCTAACGTCTACAGCGCTACAGACACCGTCGTCATCTCCGGCCACGTGACCAACGCTCTCAACCAGGCTGTCGCCAACCACCCCGTCGAGGTGTTTGTCAACACTATGGGCTACCGCCGCACGCTGTCGGCAACCACCGACGCTTCTGGTAACTACACCGCACTCTTCATTCCCAAACCATCAGAGGCTGGTTACTACACCCTCGGTGCCGGAAAGCCGGGTGTGTACAACAACACGGCTACCGACGACTTCAACATCCCTGGTCTCTCGCTCGCATCTTCCACGCCGCCGACCTGGCTCATCGAGGTGGGTGACACGATAGAGGGCGACATAGTGATAAAAAACCGTAGCAGTATCCCCGTCAGCAACATCCTGGTCGAATACGACTCGCTCCCCGATGGGGCTCAGATCTCTTTCGACCCCCTCTCGCTCGGCGCCCTCGAACAGGGTAGCCTCCACTTCACCCTGACGGGCTCTACCGTCAGCGACGGCAACTTCTATCTCCCCATCAATCTCCGCGCAACTGCCAACGACGGCACTCGTCTCAATATCGCTGCCTGGTACTACTGCCAGCCCTCTACGTCGCAGCTCATCGTGCAGCCGCAGCAGCTTGTCGCTTCTGTCGCTCGCGGCACCGCTAAGGCTGTCACTCTTATGCTGGTCAACAACGGAAACAACGAGACTGGAAATATCAGCTTCACTATGCCTGAGGTCGACTGGATGTACCCGCTCGTGGATACCAACCAAGCCATTAATATCGCCCCTGGCGACACAGGATCAGTCTCGATGTACATTCGTTTCGACCGTAATGCCTCGTTGAGTCGCTATACTGGTTCCTTTACAATAAATTGCCCCAATGGCGAAAATGTGTCGGTGCCATATACCGTCAGCACGGTTTCGGATACGGTTGGCGACCTGCTGGTCCGCGTGGCAGATGACTACACCTACAACACTGCCGAAGGACGTTATCTGGAAGGTGCCAGCGTCGTGCTGCGCGACTACTACTCGCTGGACACGGTGTTCGCAGCCACAACCAATGCCGATGGCGAAGTCGCCTGGAGCAATATCCCTGAAGGTTTCTATCGTCTCTATGTCTATGCTCAGCGTCACAGTCAGGAAACCCGAATCATTGAGATATCCGCCACTGAGCAGAATGTGCAGAATGTGTTCTTGAGCTATCAGGCTGTCTCCTACGAGTGGGTGGTGCAGCGCACCGAGATTGACGACAGCTACGACCTGAGCCTCGAGGCTGTGTTTGAAACCAGTGTGCCGGCTCCTACGCTGATTATCGAAGCTCCGTCGCAGATTGAGCCTCCTGCATACGGCGATTCGACGGTGTTCAATATTATCGTTACCAACTATGGCTTGATCAATGCCTATAACTATAGTCTTTCGATGCCGAGCTCGGAAGAGTTTACTTTCCGTCCGCTCTACGACCATATAGATACGGTCGAAGCCAGCCACGCCTACATCATTCCCTGTGTTGTACGCGCCACTGCCGACCATACGGGTCAAGACGGCTACACCACCTGCCGTTTCTACCTGTCGGGTATTGGCTTCTACTATTGCAATAAAGGTCCTAACGGCTACGAATGGAAGCAGTTGTACAGTTCGAAGAGTTTCACTATGCGTGGCGTTGAATGTCCCAGAACTACGACGGTGCCCACGACGGTCTATCACACCGAGGTGGCTGGTGGTGGCTATGTGCCCTGCGCCTTCTGGTGTGGTGGTGGCAGTGGCGGCGGCGGTGCCTATGGCTACAGCAGTCAGCCTTCTGTAACCCAGTCGGTGGAGTGCCAGAACACCTGTGTGTCATCCTACCAGGAGGCGGCAGCTGGTTCCATAGCTCTCTATGGCGAATGCGGTGCCTCGTTGGCAACGGCGGCAGCAGCAGGACAGACCATAGCTCAAGGCTCGCTGATGAACTGCGTGGCTCCAATGGTAGAACGCGTTTCGACCACGGTTCGCACGCAGGGTTGGATCGACGATGCCGTTGCCGATCTGCAATTGGATGACGAAACACGCGACGCTTTCGCGCTGGCGGCCAATATGAGCGAGACTTCGGTCTCTTTGGCAAGCAATTTCGATATGGTTGACACTGTTGCTGCAAGCTGTGAGGTGGCCTACACGATGGCCGATCAGTTGCGTGCTCTCTTGCCTGCCATAATGATGAGAAACCGTTTGTCATACGGTATTTCGTTCGGACAGGCTACTGTCGGCTGCGTAGGATTTAATTTGAGCAGTCGCGGGGTGGCTCAGATGTCGGGCAATGCCGATATGCTGAGCGTCAGCCCTCTGGCCAACGAGATGATGTTGAAATACTACACCTATGCTCAGAATATGGTGGAAATCATAGACCAACTCTATGCCGAAGATGTGTGGAGCAATCTCGATCGAAATTCTCTGAACAACTTTGTGCGGACTATGGACTCGGTTACTGGCAATAGTCAGATGCTGATTACCACTGCGGGACGTGATTATCTGGTGGCCAACAATCCCAATATCGCAGTGGCAGCGGTCGATGGATTTGTTGCCCGTTGGAACCGCACCGTCAACTATTGGTGCCAGGGATGGTATGGCCGCCATCAGGTTTCTGCCGATATGGATACCCATTTTGTTGAGCTGAATGCCACCAAACTGCACGAGATCAGGACATCTGTTGACTACATGTTCAATCACGGATTCATCAGTCCGTATCAAATGTATATTTATCCGATTTATCAGATCGACTCGCTGCTTCTTGCGGCACCTCACAGTTCGGTTTGCGCCAAGGTGACGGTGAAGTTCTCGCAGCGTGTGGCAATGACACGTGAGGCCTTCGACGGAACGCTGTCCATATTCAACGGCACAGACACCAGTATGACCAACATTGAGGTACACTTTGTGGTTAAGGATGCGCAAGGTGTCGACAAGAGCGATTTGTTCCAAATCAACACTCTTTCGCTTGACAGGATAGACAATATCACAAATGGTACTATTATTTCTGATAAAGAAGCTACGATAAAGATGCGCTTTATCCCCGAAAGGGGAGCGGCACCGACGGAGCCTGTGGTCTACTATTTCGGTGGAAGCTTCAGCTATCTGGACCTGACGACGGGTGAGAGGGTGACATACGACTTTGTGCCGGTGGACATCACGGTGAATCCTTCGCCGAATCTGGAAGTTGACTATTTCCTGCAGCGTTATATTTTGGGCGACGATGCGTTGACTTTGGATAAAGTGGAACCCAGCGAACCTGCCACATTGGCTATGCGCTTCGCGAATGTTGGCTATGGTGCCGCTACCAATGTTATCGTTGAATCAATGCAGCCCGAAATTACGGAGAACGAGAATGGCTTGGCTATCGACTTTAATATGATTGGATCGCTGCAAAACGGCAACGAGGTGGCTTTGGGTCTTACGGATGTCCATCTGGGTGATATTTCCGCTCATTCGGCCACTACTGCTGAATGGCTGTTTACCAGCACTCTGCTCGGCAAATTCACTCCTCTCTCGACCAATATCATCCATAACGACTCTTACGGCAATCCCGAATTGAGCCTGATTACAAGTCTTCGTGCTCACCAGTTGCTCCATCTTGTTACTGCTTATGGCAATCAGGATGATGGCCGCAATGATTTCTTGGTAAACGATATCGCCGACCCGGACGACTATCCCGACTCGCTCTACTTCTCTAATGGTGGCCGTACAGGTGTTGTTCTGGCTAACAACGACACAATAGATGTTCCTCTCTCGGAACAGGATTCTGTGGTACATCTTATTATGACGCCAGAGAATATCGGCTGGAATTATGTCCGCACTGCCGACCCAGGAAACGGACAGTATGAAATTGTGCGTTGCGTCCGCGACGATGGTCAGGAAATTCCGTTGACAAATATATGGCTCTCTTTTGTCGACCTGCCACAGCAGTCGGATCCCGTCTATGTGAACCGTTTGCATCTGGTTGATACCATCGGCATCATAGGACCTACGGGTTACAATATCACATTCCGTCTCAAACCGGAACTGCTCAAGGTTGTCAGTATCGAAGGACTTCCTTCGGAAGCTATCGACTCAATGTTGACCTCGTTCGATGTGGTTTTCAACAAGGCGTTCAGAGACTCTACTTTCTCCTACGAGGATATGTCGCTGAAGTGCAACAACGGTAATGAACTGATGGATCAGCACGTCTCTGTCGCAAAGGTTAATGATACACGATATACCGTTACTCTCAACGATGTCAATCATTTCGCCGGTCTTTATGTCCTGAAGGTGCACACTAATAACATCGTCGACCTCAATGGCTACAATGGACACGACGGGCTGCAGGGCAACTGGATTCAGACTCAAGCCTCGGTCCCGGTTTTCTCTACAAACTTTTACGACACTATTTGCCAGTACCAGTCCTACAGCGACAACGGTTTCAATGCCGACTCCACTGGCATCTACACGCAAACCTTCTCGCTCCCCAATGGTTACGACAGTGTCGTCAATCTCTATCTGACCGTGCTGCCCATTAGCCAAACTACCGATACTCAGGTGGCCTGCCAGTCGTTCACTTGGATTAACGGCGAAACCTATACCGCTTCCAATTATAGTGACACCGTTCTGCGAACTGGCGTAAATGGCTGCGACAGCATAATCACGCTCAACCTGACTGTCAACCACATCACGACGTCTGTCGATGTCCAGACCGCCTGCGACAGCTACACCTGGATTGACGGCAACACCTACACCGCCTCTACCAGCACGCCGACCTACACGACTACCAACGCCGCCGGTTGCGACAGCACTGTCACCCTTAATCTGACAATCAACAACAGTACCACTGGCGTTGACGTTCAGACCGCTTGCGACAGCTATACTTGGATTGATGGCAACACCTACACAGCCTCTACCAGCACCCCGACCTACGCGACCACCAATGCCGCTGGTTGCGACAGCACTGTCACCCTCAACTTGACGGTGAACAGTTCAAGTAGAAGCACTGACAACCAAACGGCTTGCAATGCCTTTACGTGGATCGATGGCAACACCTATACGAATAGTTTGAGCCCCAACGATAACGTCACATTCACAACGACCAACGCCGCTGGCTGCGATAGTACGATTGTCCTTATCCTGACGTTGAACTACACCAGTAGAGGTATTGACAACCAATCGGCTTGCGACACCTACACTTGGATCGACGGCAACACCTACACGAATAGCGTGAGCCCCAACGACAATGTTACCTTCACGACTACCAACGCCGCAGGTTGCGACAGTGTCGTCATACTTAATCTGACAATCAACAACAGCACCTCCACTGTTGACGTTCAGACCGCCTGCGACGAGTTCACTTGGATTAACAATGTGACCTATACCGCTTCAAACGATACGGCAACATATGCTCTTACCAACGCCGCTGGTTGCGACAGCACTGTCACTCTCAATCTGACCGTCAACAACAGCAGCACTGGCGTTGACATCCAAACTGCCTGCGACGAGTTCACTTGGATTAACAATGTGACCTATAACGCTTCTAACGACACAGCTACCTATGTTCTTACCAACGCCGCCGGTTGTGACAGCACTGTCACTCTCAACCTGACGTTGAACTACACCAGTAGAGGTATTGATAACCAGTCGAGTTGTGACGCCTACACTTGGATCGACGGCAACACCTACACAAATAGCGTGAGCACCAACGACAATGTCACCTTCACTACAACCAACGCCGCCGGTTGCGACAGCACTGTCACCCTCAACCTGACGATTCTTCCTTATTATACTGTGACCTTCAATGTCAATGGTGGTAATGGCACGATGAACAGTATGCCGGTCTGCTCCGGCCAGTCTGTTCAGCTGCCGGCCAACAGCTACACTAACGAGGGCTACTACTTCCAGGGTTGGTCGACAGATGTCAATGGAGATGTGATTTATAATGATGGAGCAACGGTGACGTTAGATGGCGACATAACGCTCTATGCAGTATGGTCATCGTCTTGCTCTGATGTTGTTGCCAGCAGCTCTGTAATGGCTTGCGACAGCTATTCGTGGCGCAACAGCACCTACCGTGCAACGGGTGTCTATAACGACACGGTGATTAACGCAATTCCCGGCGGCTGCGACAGCGTCTATCAGCTGGTGCTCACTATCAACACCAGCACCACTGGCGTTGACGTCCA